>OMYY01000030.1 GCA_900315435.1 uncultured Spirochaetaceae bacterium | reverse complement strand
TTGGCTGATCGTGTTGGCGGGATCCTGGCTTCAGGTCCCGTCCCATTTTTTGGTTCATGCTCCCGGCTACGGTTGGTTGTTTGGTGCCGGCCCTAACATATTATCTCGCCAGAATTCAACATCCCCCCAATTGCCCATTGATAAGAACCATCCTTTAACAAAGGGGTATCTTCACGAAGCAATGAGATCAGCTGTTGCCGGGAATATTTTGTGCCAGTTTTCAAGTTTTTTGCTGTCTTGCCATACCATTGCATTGATTTTACCTCTTTTCTCTTCCAATATATCTCGGCATTTTCTTGTGTTTTTGACGATATATTCTATACCCAAATCATGCAGGAGTATCAATATGTTTTGGCAATTATTTGAATATTTGCCAAATTATATGGTTTTACTGCAACAGTTTTGTTATTTTCTATTATTTTTGGCAGAACTGCAGTCCGGGATAGAATCATCCTGCAGGTATGTCGAAGAGACCTTAATGAATCTCCCATTTATAGCCTTGCTCTGGCATCCTTTCGTTTGAGCTGTAATCCAATCGCAAATCCCAAAATGTTAGCAACGGGCGTGAAATGGGTGGGTGAATACATCAATGTCGTTTAGTTAAGAAATCATGAAGGTTCCACGACTACGGCATTTCGTGATGACCTATTAAGTTAAAACCGGAGTTGTCCTTCCTAGTCAAACAGAAAGACCACAGCCTCCTTTGAAACGGGGGCTTGTGGCCTTTTTCATGTGTGGTATATGACTGATATCCATGGACGTGGGATGAGAATTGTGTTTCTTGGATGATGTGGGTGCAAGATAAGCCATCCATGCTGGAATGGTTTTCATGCGACCCTATAGTTGAAGCAGATGACGCTTTTCGGCCGGAGCTTCCGCTTGTCGCTCCTCCCCGGCCTGACGGGTTCGACATACCGACGTATCAGCTCCCGGATATCGAGATCGAGGTTGTTCTTCAGAAACGAGAAGCAGATGTGTATTGCTTGGGAAAAGTTGACCTTGTAGGCATGGATGTTCTTTCCCGGCTGTTCGATGATCACCGAGTTCGTGATGCGCGCGCAGAAGTTGTACATGAGAAGACGGGCAAATATCTCCTGCCTGATGGACTCCTCCTTTCGCGAGTGAAAGTTTGTCAGCCCGATGGCGTATTTCAACCACCTGAATGACGTCTTGATGCCCCAGCGGAGATGATACAACTCTTTCAGCCTATCAATGGAGAAACGGTTGCTGTCCAACGAGGTCGTAATCGTCTCGTATTATCCTGTCTCAAGCTGGAACCTGACCACACGCAGTTTCATCAGAAACGGTGACGGATGGAACCACGACACATCCTTCTTCTTTTTCCCGAACTTGCTCGACCCCGGCAGGATCTTGACTTTTCCCTCAGCAAAGAGGTGCTTTGTCTCCTTGGTCTGTGTTGTGACTATGGTGAACGAGATGTCGGTATCGAAATCTGTCATCGACATCTGAGCTAGCTCTGGGATGAAGCCGTTTGGAACCCTGAAGAGGAAATCGACGTTCTGGTTACGGATCGTCTCCATGAGGTCAAGGGACGCATATCCCCTGTCGGCGATGACGATGGTGCGGCAGGATGATTTGGGTAACCGTTTGACCATCATGCGAGCGGCTTCCGCCGCATGTTCCTTTGGAGACGACTGAATCACACTGTCAAGGAACGTATTGTTGAGAATGTCGTATAAGGCATTCAGATGTAGCTGGTTGAATCCCGTGTCCGACCTGTTATTCGGTGGAAAGTATGCGTCGGAATCTGGGTTGCGGACAATGTTCGTATCGGTGCCGTCAACTGCAAGGAGGCGAGAGGTTCAGGTCATTTACGCTAGTCTCATCATTGAACCGTCTGAACGCCTCATGTCTGATTTTCCCGCGCTGCTGGACGAATATGAATGGATTGTCCGGCTGGAGGTTGTAGAGATCACAGAGTTCCTTGTTGAGGGAGTTGACCTCCATGTAGAGTACCGCCTTCATCGTCTCTGCGAACGGCAGTTTCCTTCTCCTGCTGAAGTCCCGGCCAGGAGAAACGACGAACCGTTCGGCCTCCTTTTCAAGGTCGTTCAGATTGGAGATGAGAATGTTTCGGTAGCTTTCCTCGAATCCTGCCATGTCTTTCCAGTTAAATAATTCAATATAATGAGGTATAAATTCAGCTGTTGTACGTATTATTGTAAGTAGTTATTCGGCAGAAGGTAAGAAAATAATCTCAAAATATTGCGTTATATTATTCTATTTAACTCTTATTTTTAGATTTTTGGATTATGATATTGGGATCATTATATGGATTCACTTTTAAGCTCAATATATTAATCCATATAACTTGTTTTTCTGCGTCAATCTGCTATACTATGTACAAAGGGTATCGATAGTACGATGAACACACCGAAGAATGGAAAATACGATAGATTGGCAACGAACTTCTGGCATAACGTCGTTTTCGTACTGAAGGAGCGAGAAATGACCTGGAGGGAGCTTGCAGGGAAGCTCGACATAAACCCTCGAACGATGTCCTCGAAGAAGTCCAGCAACAGCAACGTCTCGATCGGCAGTGCGAAAGAGATGGCAGAGGCTCTCGGTACCAGCGTTGACCGCCTGATCTATGGAACCCCGGAGAATATTTAACAAATTGAATGCTTTGAACGCTTCACGCCCTACAAGGACTCAATATTCTATGATATACTTCCCCTCTATAGGGGGGGCATGCCGTTGAAACAGGACAAGGAAGTCATACGGGAACAGGTTGAGGACCTTTACAATAAGATTGCCGATCTGCTTGCCGAAGTGGACATCAAATGGGCGGACCTCGCGCGTCTCATTGGACTGAGTCCGAAGACACTGTCCAGCATGCGTTCCCAGAAGGTCAATCCGAGCTTCACGACGATAAGGAGGATCGCCGAGGCCCTCGACGTCTCAATGGACGAACTGGTCTACAACCATTACAAGGCCCCGCATCTATACGAGTTCTACTGGGCCGTTCCCCGTGTAATCAGGGATATCGAGCTTCAGGACATGACATGCAACCAGTGCCTGACCATTGCCTACGTCACGGGACATGGGAACATGACCGAGTTCCGGCACAGAGTCGATATCAGGCGGGACGAGATCCACGAGAAGCTCGCCCAGATCAAGAAGAAGGAAAAGGAGAATAAATGATGGCTGGAAACAAGAGCCTAGGCGATGCAAAGACCGCAAAGAATGATGAGTTCTATACGCGTTATGCGGACATCGAGGCGGAGATGAACGCCTATTACGAATACGACAACAATATATTCAGGGGAAAGACGGTACTGCTTCCGTGTGATGACCCTGAATGGTCGGAATTCACACGATATTTCGCTGCAAATTTCGACAGATTTGGTCTGAACAAGCTGATATCCACATCTTATGCAAAGAGTGCCGGATCAAGACAGCTCACCCTTTTCGAGGAGGAATCCCCGCTGTTTGATGAGGATAAACATGATACCCATGGTAAGCTTTTTGTCATCGAAAGAAGAGAGGCTGATACGAAACCTATAGATATGGATAACATCGAGTTCAGGGGCTATCTGGACGGTGATGGAGATTTCCGTTCAAGAGAAGTGACAAAACTTAGGGATGAAGCCGATATCATAATAACCAATCCGCCGTTTTCATTGTTCCGGGAATTCTTCGCCTGGATAATGAGAGGAGAGAAGAGGTTCGTCATCCTAGGGAGTATGAATGCGATAACATACAAGGAGATTTTCCCCTATCTCAAAGACAATCTGGTTTGGCTTGGGTACAAGTCGCTGAACAGTGATATGTATTTCAACGTCACAGAGGAGTATCAGCATTGGCTTGTCGAGAACAAAAAGGAAGGCTCGGCTTATAAAGAGATAAATGGTATTGTAATGGGACGATTGGCTTCCGCTTGCTGGTTTACCAACATCGATCATGGTAAACGTCACGAGCTTCTTTCCCTCGACACGATGGCTCACAATCTCAAGTTCAACAAGAAGCTGAGGAAGAAATTTCTCGATGAATATGGGAAGCTGGAATATCCTCACTATGACAACTATGATGCCATAGAGGTGCCATTTGTTGAGGCAATTCCTTTCGACAGACAGACAGACAGACAGACAGACAGACAGACAGACAGACAGACAGACAGACAGACAGACAGACAGACAGACAGACAGACAGACAGACAGACAGCTTGAAGTCTGCAATGGCATCATGGGAGTGCCTATCACCTTCCTCGACAAACATAACCCCGAGCAGTTCAGCATCATCGGACTTGCTGCTGGAAACATCAGAGGACTTGCAGGAATCCAATCCAATACAGGAAAAGACGGACCATACATCAATGGGAAGTTGCGGTATGGCAGGATTTTCATCAAGAAAGAGTAATGGCGTTATGGGTGTTCCGATTACGTTTCTTGACAAGTACAATCCCGAGCAGTTCGAAATCACTGGAATCACACTAGGTAACACTGTCGAATATGAGATGACGCACATTTACGAGAATGCAGTCCAGCACAACAAGAATGGCAGTACTCAGTGCGGTAGTAAGGTAAACACTCGTGCTACGGTTCTTCTGTCGCAAGCACCCTCGGACACGGTTTATTACACAGCTGATAATTGCAATGGATTTCTTCTAAGTATTTATCCTCGAATTCTTATCAGAGCAAAGGCAGGAAAGAGATAATGAAAACCACACTTCACACAGAATGGACTGTAGGTGATATCTGTAAGGGGTTCATCTACGACAAGAACGAGAACAAGGGTCTGTTCGGGATGAACGGCAAGCTCATAATCCAGCCGGAATACCAGCGCAATTACATATACGGAGACGGGAAGAAGGATGTCGCCGTCGTGGAGTCCCTGCTTAAAGGATATCCTCTCGGACTGATCTACTTCGTCCTCAATGCCGATGGAAAGTATGAGGTTCTGGACGGACAACAGCGTATCACATCATTCGCCCGTTTCGTGAACCAGTCATGGCCTTTTGCTGTTGAGCGGAACGGAAAACCTCGCTATTTCAACAGTCTTGATGTCAATGACGAGAATCGCATTATTGATACGAAACTCACAATTTATGTCTGTGAGGGGACGCCTTCGGAAATACAGGCATGGTTCGAGACGATTAACATAGCAGGAGTCCCTCTCAATAAGCAGGAGCTGCGGAATTCAGCGTACCATGGCCCATTTGTCACGGAAGCAAGGAAAGTCTTTTCAAATCCTGACAATGCGAACATGAACCGCTGGAAAGCCTATGTCAGTGGAGATTCAAAAAGACAACAGATTCTTGAGACGGCATTGGACTGGGTAAGCAATGGCGACATAGAAGGCTACATGGCAAAGCATCGTGACAATGGTGACATCAAGGAACTGGTGAACCATTTTGAAACCGTCATCGACTGGATTGATGGAATATTCGAATACACAGGCAAAGAGATGTGTGGGCAGGAATGGGGTAAGCTGTATAGGCAATACCACAACAATCCGTATGCGAAGGATGATGTATCCTCCAAGTTCGATAAGCTGTTGGATGACCCTTTCGTCACTAACAAACGCGGAATCCCGGAGTATATTCTTGGAGGAAGCACAGAAAAACAGCTTCTAAATATAAGGGTTTTTGATGAAGCCACCAAAAGGAAGGTGTATAAGAAACAGACTGCGAAAGCTGAGGCCGAAGGCGTTTCAAACTGCCCACTCTGTGCCGTCGGCGGTGGTTCGAATTCCAAAAGAATCTATGAGCTCGGGGAGATGGATGCCGACCATGTGACAGCCTGGAGCAAGGGTGGAACGACAACCGAGGATAACTGTCAAATGCTCTGTAAGACCCATAATAGATCAAAAGGCAACAAATAAGAAAGGAGCTGTCTCGAAAGAAAAGCGAGATAGCCCCTCTTCCATGCCCGAATAGCCTCGCCAAATGCAGATGCTGACTGCGAGAAGCCACCTGATCATCCAACAAACCATAATTGACGGGTCTTAACACCCTTTCAGGCATGCCTTGGAAGGCCTCTGGCAAGGCCTGCTGGACGGACCAGGTATTGGTTGGGACTGCCGGTCTCCAGGCTAGGATGCCTTGACCTTCACCCAGAAGGGGTTGCCGGCCACCCCTCTGATGGTCCTGCACATGTATCGGACCACATCCTGTGCCATGCAGCGGATGATCCACTCCGTCAGCACCCTCTGGATCCCGCCGGAAGCGAAGCGCCTCAGGTCGAGGTTCCGCTTGGCTTCCGCGAAAGAGCCCTCGGCCTGGATTGAGCGGTTCATCCTGGCCTCCGTGCCGAACCGGCTCCTGAGCGCCAGCTCCGCCTTTTTCCTCGCCCGCATGTGCCCGAGCATGACGCTGACATGCTTGCGGCCGGTCTGCTTGTCCACCTTCCTGGTCAGGCACTTGCCGCTGTACGGGCAGGTCTTGCATCCGCGGCCGCTCTCGTAGTTCCTGACCGGCTCGGGACCGCCGCTGTTCCTGCGGGCGAAGGAGAAGTGGAGCTTCCGGCCGTTTTTGCAGGTGAAGGTGTCACCCTCAGGGTCGTAGGTCATGTTCTCGGCACGGCCGGGCGAATCCTTGAAGGAACGGCGCCTAGAGGCCTCCCAGTACTGCGGCTTGATCAGCGCCTGGATGCCGTGTGCCTCGCAGTAGTTGAAATTCTCCAGCAGGTCGTATCCGCTGTCGGCGCAGTAGTTCCGGTACTTCCAGGGGAAGCGTGCCGCCAGCTTCCCGGGCATGCCCACCGCCGTGCGGTAGTCGGCCCTGTCCTGTACGACCGTGCAGCAGACCACATGGCCGCTGTCCACCGCGTCCTGCACGTTGTATGAGGGTTTCAGCTGGCCGTTGCGCATATGGTCTTCCTTCATGCGCATGAACGTGGCGTCCGGGTCGGTCTCCGGGCAGCTTCTCCTTCCGCTGCCGATCCGCCCGATCCAGGCGCGGTAGCCGGCCAGCCGCCCCAGCCTCATCACCAGCTGGCGGAATATGTCGTCGATCTGGGCCGCGTTGCCTTTCACGAATCGGTTGATGGTGTTGTGCCCGACCACCATGCCCTGGAACAGCTTGATCAGGAACACGTCCTTGCGCAGCATCGTCTCCAGTTCCCTGCAGGAATAGCGGCCCTCGGTGGAGCCATAGACCAGCAGCATCACCATGCGCATGGGATCCACCTTGCACGGCCTGCCCTTGCTCCGGCTGAACGCCGAGTAGTCGAGACCGGAGAACAGCTCGACGACCGCCCGCTCGTCCGGACTGACCGCAAGCTCGTTCCGCAGGTCGAGAGAGAAAAACTGTTGTCCGAAAATGTCCATCGGGTTAGAATGGGGCTGAGAGTTCGGCATTGCCGGGCCTCCTGTGTTAATTCTTTGTGGTTAAATGAATTATATCACAGAAGGGTTGCAAAAGCAACCCTTATTTTATTCCAGTATAAAGATTTAAATAAAAAAGGACCGTTCCTTTTATGAGACAGTCCCTCTATTGCTCTGAGGCAGGACCTCAATGCCTTAACTTAATGACATTGCTTTTTGATGGCCGTTTGTTGCTTTTTGTTGTAAGGATTTCTTTTGTGCGGGAATCTCCTAGAGAAACAAAAGCCTCTTCTGTACTATACTACTGATGTTGGGGAAAACCTCTTTCTTCATAGGGTATTGGGGGTGCCGATGATCATAGGAACTTCTGTGGAAAGGCTGGATGCCAAAGATAAGGCCAGAGGTGCGGCCCTGTATAGCGGAGACTATTACAAGGAGGGAATGCTGCACTGCGTATTGGTCAGGTCAAAGATTTCCCATGGGTTGTTGAGGGCTCTCCATATTCCTACATGTCCAGAGGGAATCTGTTGTTATACGGCCTCAGATTTGGTGTCCAACGTGATTCCCTCCGTTTGCAACGATCAGCCGGTGTTCGCCTCAGACCACATTCGCTATCAGGGGGAGCCAGTCGCTGTAGTGGCTGCTCCCTCGTTGGAGCAAGCCAGAGCATTTGCCTCCACCATCACCATGGACATCGAGGAACTGCCGGTGTTGGACAACTATGAGGAAGCCCTTTCGGATTCCGCCCCTCGGCTTTACGAACAGGGAAATCTCTGTAGGTCGTTCCACTCCGAGAAGGGTAATTTGGAAGAATCATTCCGCGAAAGTGCATTTGTCTTTGAGGAAACCTTCCACATGCCGATGCAGTGCCATGGGTTCATGGAGCCGGAAGCCGCGTTCACCTATGTGGATGAGAAGGGCAGGCTTTCCCTTGTCTCCTCGACCCAGAACGCCTGGGCCGACAAAAACACCATCTGCAGTGTCCTCGGTTTGTCTCCTGAACAGGTTGACTCGAGAGCTGGAGTGGTCGGAGGGGGCTTCGGAGGCAAGGATGGCAATACCGCGCAGGTCTATCCTGCCATTGTCACTCATTTTACCGGAAAACCTGCTCAGCTTGTCTTTTCCAGAGAAGAGAACATCCGCTATGGCATGAAGAGACACCCAGGTACAGTCAAAGCCAAGGTAGGCTTCGACCATGAAGGTCATATCTTGGGGCTCGACGGTTATATGTGTCTCGATACCGGCGCCTACGCCATCCTTGGACCAGCAGTCCTTGGGCTGGGCCTGGAACACATGACCGGTCCGTACTTTATTCCTTCTGTCCGCCTCAACGGCCACCTGGTCTATACAAACCATGCGCCTGCCTCCGCCATGAGGGGCTTCGGGGCGCCCCAATCCGCCATCGCCATCGAAACCTTCCTGAACAAGGCCGCGGAAAAGCTGGGACTGGATCCTCTGGAGATACGGAAGCGCAATGCCATCCATCGTGGGCAATCGGGTTCTATGGGTGGGCGGATGCTTCATTGCACCGAGTTCGCCAAGGCTCTCGACCAGTTTGGAAACAGTGCGTTCTACCGTGAGATGCGGGAAAACCAGGATCCTACGATTGGATACGGCATTGCCGCGGGAATGATGTCAAGCGGGATGGGAAAGGGTGTCCCGGACGATTGTTATGCCACCGTCGAACAGAAACCGGACGGCACCTACTTGGTGACCACTAGCTTGGTCGATATCGGGCAGGGGAGCCAGACTACCCTAGCCATGATTGCCGCCGAGACTCTGGGAGTACCCATTTCCTCCATCGACATGCGGATGGGCTTCACGGAAGGCCAGGGGAACAGTGGTTCCACGGCAGCCAGCAGAAGCACCTTTGTGGCAGGAAACGCGATTCACAAGGCTGCTCTCCAAGTGAAAGAGCATGGCGGCCGGGCAGAAGCCAAGTATGTGTTCCCTGAAACGACGGAGGAAGGCATCCATGCCTTCTTTTCCTACATGGTCCAAGGGGTAAAGTTGAAGGTGGACCGTACCACCGGTGAAGTGCATGTCCTTTGGGTCCACAATGTGACAGAGACAGGCAAGGTCATCAACCCGACCCTGATGGAAGGGCAGGCCTTTGGCGGGATTGTCATGTCGTTGGGGTATGCTCTTTCCGAGGAGGTCCGGTATAAGAATGGTGTCTCTCTTGAGAATGGCATGGCCAATTACATCATGCCTACCAGTATGGACGCCCCGCTGTTGACCAATGAGAACGTGGACGCCTATGAAGAGGAAGGACCGTTTGGAGCCAAGGGAGTGGCGGAATGTTCTACCGTCGCCTTGGCCCCGGCCATCATCGCGGCAGTGCATATGCTCTGCCCCGACGTGGCAATCACCAAGTTGCCGATCGACAGGCTTGCCTTGATAAGGAGACGCTGATGGATTTCAGGTTGCATTTTCCCTCGACGGTGGAAGACGCCGTCGCCATCAAAAAGGCTACCGGAGGGAGCTATCTCGCCGGCGGCACCATCCTGATGGTCGACCGGTACCACGGAAAGCCGGTGGCGAAAGATATGGTCTCTCTGGAGAGGATTGACGCCCTCCATGCCATCAAGGAGACTGCAGACACCATCGAAATCGGAGCTGCTTGTTCCTTTACCCAGATTGAGGAGTTTCCTCCGGTCAAAGAGTATCTATGGGCGTTATATCTGTCCACCACGGAAATCGGAGGACCGCAGGTCAGAAACCGCGGGACCATCGGGGGCAATTGGTGCTCTCGTTCTCCTGCCTCTGACGCTGTTGCTCCCATTCTCGTCCTCAATCCAGAGGTCCGCATGGTGGAGGATCTTGTGGTCTCCTTTGTCTTCAGAAAAGACCAAGCGCTCCGTTCAGCTTTCCGCAAGGTCGGAAAAAGGACTTCCCTGGCAGTCTCCATTCTTTCCATCGCAGTGTCTTTCACGGAGGAGAACGGAAAACGACGGGTTCGGGTGGCCGTCGGTTCTGCCGCTCCGACGGTCCGTTTCTGCAAGGAGACATCCCGGGTCTTGAGCGAAAGCGGAGACATCGAAGCGGCGAAGGACGTGCTCATGACGGAGATTTCCCCCATTGACGACCGGTGGGGAAGTGCGGAATACAGGAGGGTGGTGGCAAGAGGTCTTCTGGATGAACTGTACAAGGAGGTGACCGAATGAGCCAGTTGCTCAGATGTACAATCAATGGCAAGTCGTTCGAGGGTATGGTCCGTGACGATATGACCCTCCTCCGTTTTCTGCGGGACGAGCTTCATCTGACCGGAACCAAGGAAGGTTGCGGAGAGGGGGATTGCGGCGCCTGTACCGTTTTGGTCGACGGAATTTCAGTCAACAGCTGCTTGTTCCTTGCCCTCAATGCCCAAGGGCGTGAAGTGTTGACCATCGAGGGAATCGAGAAGGACGGTGAGCTCTCGAAAATCCAAAAGGCCTTTATCCGGCATGGCGCGATACAGTGCGGTTTCTGTTCCCCCGGCATGATTATGTCTGCGGAAGCCCTCTTGCGAAAACATCCGGATCCGAGCCCTGAGGAAATCCGGAGAGGACTAGGGGGAAACATCTGCCGGTGTACCGGTTACCAGCAGATGGTGGACGCCATCCGGGAAGTAGCGGAGAACCGGCGAAGGATCTGACCCGTTTCTTTTTGTTTTTTGTTGCATTTTGGAGCAAAAACTTTATTTTTCTCATAAAGAAAAATTGTGTTGGCATTGTCTTGAAGTGCTTCTTCCCCTAGCATAATACCATCTTACGTATGCATGGAGGCTGAATCCACATGAAGAAACTCACCACAACAATCCTTACTGTTGCGCTTGCTCTTTGTTCTGTTTTTGCGCAAGGTTCGTCTGAACAGCAAAAGTCTTCTTCCAAGCTCAAGGTCGCTCTCATCCTTCCGGGAAAGAGTGATGATGTGTCCTTCAACCAGGCTATGTATCGGGGCATGACCGAATATCAGAAGAAACACTCTTCTGAAATCGACCTCAAGGTTGTCGAAGGCGTCTACGATGTTGCAGATATCGAGCCTGCGCTTATCGAATATGCTGACGCAGGCTACGATGTCATCATCGGCCATGGCTTCCAATTCTCCGATCCAGTTCTCAAGGTCTCCAAGATGTACCCCAAGACCGCATTCCTCCTTGGGTGTGGTATGTATGACAACACCAACATGACCAGATATGACGTCCAGCTCGAGGCTGGCGGGTACCTGATGGGTGTTGTCGCCGCATATGCCACCAAGGCGGACAAAGTTGGTGTCATCGGCGGCGGTATGGGTTCGGAAATCACCCGCGGTCACGAAGGCTTTAAGGCTGGCGTGAAGTCCGTCAACCCGGCAATCGAAATCCAGGAAGTCTACACGGGCGACTGGAATGATACGGCAGGTGCCTACGAAGCAGCCGTCGGCATGTATGACAGTGGTGTTGACGTCATCTGGCACTCTGGCGATGGTATCGGCCTTGGTGTTGTCAATGCGGCAGTGGCAAAGGACAAGTATGTGCTCGGCAACGTCGAAGACCAGAGATCCCTCGCTCCGAAGAACGTCCTCTCTGGTCTTCAATATGAGTGGGCTAACGCTCTAGAGACAATCTTCTCCACCATTAAGGATGGTTCCTTCTTCACTGAATCCAAGGAGAAGTGCGTCATGATCAACGTTGCCAACGGCGGTCTTTCCATGACGGCAATCAACGATCCCAAGGGGTACCTTTCTGAAGATGCCAAGGCGGCAATTGCAACTGTCCTTGCAAAACTCGGAAAAAACGAAGTCGCTCTTCCTGAAGTTTGATTATAGACTTTCATCAAGATGGAAAGCGGCTTGCATCTGCAGGTCGCTTTCTTCGTGAAGGATACCGTTTCCGAGAAACAACGGAGTGAAAGCATTCCATGGAAAACTACGTAGTTGAAATGCGCCACATCACCAAAGTGTTCAACGGCGTCGCCGCCATTGACAACGTTGACTTTGCACTGAGGAAGTGTTCCATTCACGGTCTTCTAGGAGAGAACGGCGCCGGAAAAACCACGCTGATGAATGTTCTCTTCGGCCTGTATAAGGCGGAGGAAGGGGAAATCCGTATCAATGGGGAGAAGGTGGCAATCACCAGCCCGGTTGACGCCATGAGCCATGGAATCGGCATGGTCCACCAGCACTTCATGCTCTGCCGGCCGCTTTCTGTCGTGGAGAACGTCATGCTGGGCAAAAAGTCTCGAAGGGGCATCCTTCTCGATACCGAGGAGACTGCCAAAGAGCTGAAGGCCCTGTCCGACAAATACCATATGGGGGTGGATCCGTATTCCCGCATTTGGCAGCTTTCCATCGGCGAGCAGCAGCGGGTGGAGATTTTGACACAGCTCTATATGGGATGCGACATCCTCATCCTTGACGAGCCTACTGCCGTCCTGACTCCTCAGGAGACAGCAGAATTCTTTGTGACACTGCGAAAAATGAAGGAAGATGGCAAGTCCATCATCCTGATTACCCATAAATTGGAGGAAATCATCTCCATCGTCGACGAAGTGACTGTCCTAAGGGACGGTTCTCTCATTGGCAGCCGCCTGGTGGACGCGGGACTCAGCAAGGCGGACCTTTCCAACATGATGGTGGGACGCCAGGTCCTCTTTGATTTCCCGGCTCCTGAAAAAGCTCCAGGAAAAGTGAAGTTCTCCATTTCCCATCTGGTCGCCAAGAACGACAAGGGAGTCGAGGCCATTCACGACGTATCCCTAGAGATTCGTGAAGGAGAGGTTTTGGGCTTGGCCGGTGTCGACGGCAATGGACAAAAGGAGCTCTGTGAGGTGCTCACAGGCCTCAGGCCCTTGGTCTCCGGTTCCTTCTCCCTGAAAGGGGAAGATATCTCCGGCAAGGCACCATCTTTCTACATCGGCAAGAAAATCTCCCACATTCCCGAGGATAGACTTACGACAGGTCTTGCCGTCAACTGGTCGCTGGAGAAGAACTTGATTTTCAAGAGGCTTGCTGATCCAAGCCTGAAAAAGCATGGTCTGATTTCCCGGCAACTGGTGCGGAAGAATTGGGAAAAGGCCCGTAACGATTATCAAATCAAGTCCATCAACGGTGAGGAACTTTCTCGATCTCTCTCCGGGGGGAACCAGCAGAAGGTCATTCTGGCCCGTGAGCTGGGGGGAAACCCAGAGGTACTCATCGCCAACCAGCCGACGAGGGGCCTTGACGTGGGCGCCTCTGAATATGTCCGACAAAGGATTCTGGATGCACGGAACAATGGCGCTTCCGTTCTCCTTGTTTCTGCAGACTTGGAGGAGATCCTTCAGATTTCCGATCGCGTCGCGGTCATCTATGATGGAAGAATCATGGGAGTTCTTCCCCGTGGGGCCAACCCAATGGACATTGGCGTTCTCATGATGGGAGGAAAGCTGGACAAGGAGGAAACCAAGTGACAGACAGAACCAAAGTATCCACAAGTCAGCTTCTCAGTACTTTTGCCATGGTCCTCGTGGCGCTCCTTCTTGGTGCCGTCCTGATCATTTTTTCTGGCAACAGCCCAGCCGAGGCCTATGGCGCCATGCTCCGCGGGGCTTTCGGGAGCAAGAACAAAATCAGCGAACTGTTCGTCAAGTTGATTCCCATCATGCTGATGGCCTTCGGTGTCTCCATCGCCTTTCGGGCACAGCTGTGGAATATCGGTGCTACAGGACAGTTCGTCATGGGCGCTATTGCGACTACCATTGTCGCCCTTCATGTCGCTGGTCCAATACCAGTGAGGATGGTGCTCTCGTTTCTTGCCGCGGTGGTTGCGGGAGCTTTGTGGGCAGGGATTGCAGGATGGCTGAGAAACAAGTTCAATGCCAATGAGGTCATCACCACCTTGATGTTGAGCCACATCGCCAGGTACTTCCTCATGTATGTGGTCACAGGGCCTTCCGGCTTCCTTCATGACCCACATAGTGATTTGACCCAATCTGATGCCATTCCTGAAGGCATGCATCTGGCTCGGCTGCTTGGCCCAAGCTATCGTTTGCATTCCGGTCTCTTCGTCCTGGTCCTTGCCATTGTCTTCATGTTCTTCTTCTGGAAGACAACCACAGGACACCGCATCGACCTGATTGGGCAGGGAGAGAAAGTCTCTATCTATGCTGGCGTCGACGTGAGGCGAACCGTCATGACCACCATGCTCATCTCCGGTGCTTTTGCCGGTCTTGCGGGTTGGTTGGAGATTGTTGCCATCCAATATCGCCTCCAGTCAACCTTTACCGACTATGGCAACATTGCCACCATCATCGCCCTTCTTGGCGCGCTGAGTCCTGCGGGTATCCTTGCCTCTGCCTGTTTTTTCTCGGTTCTTCTCTGTGGTGGTTCCTCCATGCAGCGAATGACCAACGTCCCGTATTCGGTCGTTGATGTCATGCAAGGATTGATCATCATTCTGGTGATTGCCAAGGCCACCCTTGCCAATCGAATCAAAGGCTTTTGGGAAAAAAGGCCCAAGAAGGAGGCCGCTAATGGCTGACAGCACCATCCTTGCATTCTTCATCAGTCTTTTGGCGGGGACTGTCCGTCTTGCCACTCCGATTCTCCTTCCTGCGCTTGGCCAGATTTACACCCAGCGGGCAGGTATCCTGAACCTGGGTACGGAAGGAACCATGCTGATGGGTGCGGTCTGTGGCTTCACCGTGGCTTCCGTCACCGGCTCATTGTGGCTCGGCATGGCGGCAGGCATCATGGCAGGAGTCGCCTACAGCCTGATCATGGCGTGGCTTTCCGTCACGATGCGGGCTAACCAGGTCGTCGCCGGCATCGGGATGAACATCCTGTCCACCGGACTGGCCGTCTACATCTACCGGCTGGTCTTCGGTATCCGGACGCTTCCTCCCAGCGTCGTCCCGTTCCCGACGGTGGAGATTCCCGTGCTTTCCAAGATTCCTGTCCTCGGGACCATCCTCTTTTCCCACAACATCATCGTCTACCTGACCTATGTGCTGGTGCTTCCCTTTTCCTGGTTCGTGTTGGAAAAGACGACCTTTGGGTTGAAAATCAAGGCTGTGGGCGAGAATCCGAGGGCCGCAGATTCCAAGGGCATCAATGTCGGCCTTGTCAGATATCTTTCCGTTCTTATCGGCGGTGCCTATGCCGGCGCCGGCGGTGCCTTCATGACCATCGCCTACATGAACACGTTCACGGAGAAGATTATTGGGGGCTTTGGGTTCATTGCCGTTTCCGTCGTCATCTTTGCGCGCTTCAAGCCAATCAACGCCATGTTCGGCGCCTTGCTCTTCGGTATGGCGCAAGCCCTCCAGCTGCGACTGCAAGCCCAAGGAGTCGGCATCCCGAGCCAGTTCCTTTTGATGATGCCCTATATCATGACCATCATCGCGCTGGTCATCGCATCCAAAAAGGCAGAGTTTCCAAGTGCCTACACCATCCCGTATTCCCGAATGGAGCGATGATGAGAAAGTTCCTTCTGGCCGCAATTTGTCTTCTCATGCTTGCCTCCTGTGTCACCAGGAGGGAGGAGAAGACCATGGAGGAAAGAGCTTTCGAGCGAGTTATCGCATACAAGGATGCTTTCAACAACGGCGGGAAGGATCCTGAAGGCATCTATCCGTTTCTCTCTTCCGATATCAAGGCCCGCATAAGCGAAGAGGAGTTTGTGAAAAGGTACCGCTTTGAGAGGACCTATCCCTACATCACCCCATTCTACATCTTCGAACCGGTCATGGAATTGGATGACGACAAGCTGCAGGGGACTGTCACCTTCCAGCAGGCAGCACGCATCATAGGGATGACGTGGACAGTCGGAATCGTCTACGAAAATGGAGACTATTACTTCAGGGACTGGGAGTATCTGGTTGATGGCAGCTACTTGGAGAAATTCAAGGACATCCCGTACTCGCTTTCCTGGTATTATGACATTGTCTGACGAAAAGGAGCCAACATATGAGGACTGTTGAAGAAATCACCACCACCATCCGTACAGGGCTGGGCGAAATCCCTTGTGACCTGAAGCTGAAGAATGTCAGGCTGGTCAATGTCTTTTCCCGGGAAATCTACCCGACAGACATATATGTCAAGGGTAAGCGTATTGTCTCCATTGAACCGGGTATCGAATTGCAAGCCGAGGAGACCATCGACTGTCACGGGCAATTCGCTTGCCCAGGGCTTATCGACGCCCATATGCATTTCGAGACCACCATGCTTTCTCCTGAGGCACTTTCCAACATCATCGTTCCGAATGGTACTCTGACCATCTGTGCAGACCTGATGGAGATTGCCAACGTGGCAGGGGAGGCCGGACTCAAAGCCATGGTCGGCAATATGGAGAACCTGCCGATGCGATTGCTTCTCGAGGTTCCTTCCCGAGTTCCGACCGCACCTGGTTTGGAGACCACCGGTGCCATCCTCGGTCCGAAGGAAGTCCGCGAAATCATGGGATGGCCGGAGGCTATCTCGTTGGGAGAGCTGGATCCATCCAAGATCCTTTTTGTGAAAAGCGAATACATCCAGAAGATTGCCGAGACCTTGGCAAAGAGAAAGATTGTCAACGGCCATGCCATCGGTCGTATGGGGCAGGAACTGAATGTGTATGCCTCCAGCGGCATCTTTGACGACCACGAGACGGTGCGGGTGGAGGAGATGATTGCCAGGCTTCGTGTCGGCATGAAGGTTTTCATCCGGGAAGGAAGCACGGAACGCAATCTGGATGCGTTGGTGAAGGGAGCATTGCGGAACCATTGCAACCTGGACAACATCTGCTTCTGTACCGATGACAAACATCCGAATGAAATTGCCGAGGAAGGCCACATCAACTACAACGTCCGACGTTCCCAGGAGCTGGGTATGGAAGCAGTGGATGCCCTTCGCATCGCTACCGTCAATGCCGCCAAGCACTTCCGACTGGAGGACGAGTTCGGTTCCGTTACCCCTGGTCGCTTGGCGGATATCCTCATCGTTCCCAGTCTGGAGGAGATGAAACCTTCCAAAGTGTTTTTTGAAGGAAGATTGGTGGCTGAAGAGGGCAAGATGGTGAAGAAGACGGAAGTTCCTTCCTATCCGGAATGGATCAAGGATACGGTCCACTTGAAAAACCCGATTACAGCAGCGAGCTTCCGCGTCGCATCTCGAAAGAAATCAGGGGAGACCACCGTCAGAGTCATCGACATGATTGACAGGCAGATCATCAACAAGCTCCTGATCCATACGCTTCCCGTCAAGGATGGCTTTATAGAACGGGATGTGGAAAACGACGTATTGAAGCTTGCAGTGGTGGAACGCTACGGCAAGACCGGTGGAGTGGGCGTCGGCTTTGTCAGAGGCTTCCGCCTGGCTTCCGGCGCTCTTGCGTTCTCCACAAGCCATGATCATCATAATATCGTCTCAATCGGGGTGGATGACACGAGCATGGCAGCAGCAGTCAACGAACTTGCAAGGATACATGGTGGTTGTTCCGTCGCCAAGGACGGAAAAGTCATTGCGTCCATGCCTTTGGTGTTGGGCGGCCTTATGAGCGACAAGGACGCCGACGTGGTCATGAAGGAAATAGAAGAAATGAACCGGAAGGCCGCCAGCCTTGGTTGTCCGATGCAGGCACCGTTCATGGCCCTATCCTTCATCTCTCTGCCGACAGTACCGGAGCTAGGGCTCACTGATATGGGTCTCATCGATGTCCTGAACCACAAGCTGATTCCTGTTGAGATCGAGGACTGACTGTTGCATGATTGGGGAGTCGGCGCTTGGTTGATGAGCCTCGCAACCGGCTCCCTTGGTGCCGTCATTCCTCCCCGGCAAAATCCATGACGGGGAAAAGAACCATTGGATTCCGGGAGTATGGAAGCCCTTCAGACAATGGGGAACGGACAAGTGTCTGTGATGCCTTCCACCAATTCGGCGGATCCTCAATACCCATTATGCAGGCAAAAACCTTTATCCCGACCGCTTTGCCGAGCGGATACTGTGGAGATGCCATCCGTTGCAGCATGATTGCAAAGGGAAATATGCTGTTGACCTGGTTCACCCGCACAGGCTGGTTTTTGAAATGGACAGATTACGAGAATCGCTTGCAGAAGACTGGCAATCACAGAGAAGAGTGATTTGGCTCTCATGTCATGGGCCCAAGAGGCAAGAATTCAGGCACGAGGAATGCAAACGGAACCAATCAACATCAAAGGACTGGTTGCAGCTATTCCTGAGCTCCGGAAGATGACGGTAAAGGAACCGGCTGAATTCTGTCCGAAGATAAAAAAGATACTTGAAAATTGTGGGATAGCTCTGGTATTCCTTCCGCATATGAACGGCTCTTTTCTGCAAGGGGCGACTTTTCTGGATGGTAACAAGATCGTGGTCGGACTTACCGCGAGAGGAAGGGATGCCGACAAGTTTTGGTTTAGCTTTTTCCATGAGCTTGCCCACATCGTACTTGGCCATATCGGGAAAGCCGATGGAACAACAGACCAGGATGAAAAGGATGCGAACACTTGGTCGGAGAATACAGTGATCGATTCCACAGCGTTTGCCACATTCGCACATGGCAGAGATTATTCCGAGAGGAGTGTTTTGGCGTTTGCCGGAGAGCAGGAGATCGCTCCGGGAATTATTGTTGGCAGAATGCAGCGGGAAGGAATGGTCAAGTACAGCGAGCTGAACGACTTGAAAGTCCAGTATGAAATCGCGGTGTAAGGCCGCCTCGGGTGTCAAGCAAACATCATTCGGCATTCTTTTCACCTATGTCCCGATTAGTTTGTTCTGTAAAAGGAAACAGGCAATCGTATGAAGTGAAGCATGATGATTCTTTCGTGTTCCGGATGATTGATACGTATACGCATACTGCTATTCGAGTATTTCGTTCAAATGGTACAAGGTCTGCCCGATCTCTGCTTTCGTGGTAAACGGTCCTGGCGCGAACCTGATGGTGCCTCGGGGAAAGGTGCCAAGGGTTTTGTGTGCTATGGGGGCGCAGTGCAGTCCTACACGGGTTTCGATGCCTTGCTGGGCAAGCAGGTCGGCGATGTCGGCATTGTCTTTTCCTGGTACATCAATGGAGATGATGGGTACCCGTTCTTCCATGGTCTTTGGCCCGATGATGGCAAGTTGCGGGATTTTCTTGAGTCCCTCGAGCAGTTCTTGGGTCCGTGCCTGCTCGTTTGCCTTGAGTTCTTCTGCGTGTTGCGCCAGGTAATCGAGGGCTGTCCCTAATGCGAGGATTCCCGGTAGGTTTTGCGTGCCTGCTTCCAGCCTGTCGGGAAGATAGGGTGGTATCTGTTCGCTGTCGCTCATCGAGCCGGTGCCGCCACTGACCAGTGGGTCGATTGCGTGTGCCAGTTGGGGGGTAAGGATCATGCCTCCGACTCCCTGAGGGCCAAGCAGGCCTTTATGCCCTGTGAATGCGATTGCGTCCGCTTCCAGTCCTTTCATGCCCAGGTAGGGAAGTCCTTGGGCCGCATCGATGATCAGCAGGAGATGGTGTTCCTTGGCGATTTCCTTCAGCCTGGCGAGTGGCTGGATGGTTCCGCAGACGTTGCTTGCAGCGGTAGTGATGATGGCTTTGGTGGTGGGAGTGATGAGTCTCTCGACAGCATCAATGCGCATGCGGCCTTCTTGATCAGCAGGAATGCGACTAAATCTTGTATGTGATTGGACGAGTGGACGCATGATGGCGTTATGCTCCATCGAGGAGACGAGGACATGGTCTTTTGGTGAGAACAAACCTTTGATGAGAAAGTTCAATGCTTCGGTCACATTCAGCGTGAACGTCACACATTCCGGGTGGTGTTCGTCTCCAGCCATTTTTGCCAGCTTATTTCTTACTTCACCAATCATTGCTTCGGTCGTATAGGCTTCGTCATACCCCCCGCGTCCTATGTTGCTGCCGTTCTGCTCGAGGAAGTTCCTGATGGTATCGCCAATGCCTGGTGCTTTCGGCCACGAAGTGCTGCCATTGTCTAAATAAATCCGGTTGTGCATTTTCTCGAAAAACCTCTTCTAATAATTTTCGAATTTTCTATTTTTTAACAGCAAAATAGAAATATTTTATTAAATTTTCTTTGTATTTTGTATTATATAATGGTATCATCATTGTTGCTATGGAAATGACAAAAGAAAGACGGAACCTGCTGGTTGCCGGTTCTGTGGTCGGCATCATCGCCGTGTTGTTGGTTGCCTTCGGAAACCCCAAGAACATGGGATTCTGCATCGCATGCTTTGTTCGTGATACTGCTGGAGCCCTCAAGTTGCATTCGGCACCGGTGGTGCAGTATCTTCGTCCTGAAATCATCGGCTTGGTCTTGGGGGCCATGGGCATCTCGATGGCAAAAGGGGAGTTCCGCCCGCGAGGTGGTTCCAGCCCGGTACTCCGTTTTGTGCTTGGGTTCTTCATGATGGTGGGAGCCCTTGTGTTCCTGGGGTGCCCGCTCCGCATGGTGCTGCGTCTTGCCGGTGGAGACCTGAACGGTATCGTCGGTCTTCTCGGATTCATCTGCGGGGTGCTGGTCGGTTGTCAGTTCCTGAAAAAGGGCTATTCTTTGGGGAGAAGTTACGCAGCTCCTCGTCTTGAAGGTTTCGCTTTCCCGGCAATCCAGATTGTAGCCCTTGTGGTTTTGGTCTGCTTCCCGTTCCTGCTGGCATTCAGCGAAAAGGGACCCGGTTCGATGCACGCTCCGCTTGTGGTCAGTCTGCTTGCCGGCCTGATTGTCGGCGCTCTTGCCCAGAGGACCCGCATGTGCATGGCAGGGGGTGTCCGTGACATCATCCTCTTCAAAGACACGACCTTGATCACCGGCCCGTTGTGCATTTTCCTTTTTGCGCTGGTTGGCAACCTGCTTACCGGTCGCTTCCATCTTGGGTTTGTCGGGCAACCTATTTCCCATCACGATGTGCTGTGGAATTTCCTCGGCATGGTGCTGTGTGGGATGGCCGCGGTCATGCTTGGGGGCTGTCCCCTTCGTCAGCTGATTCTCGCGGGAGAGGGAAACAGCGATAGTGCCATGGCGTGCCTTGGCATGCTGGTTGGTGCGGCGTTCGCCCATAACTGGACTCTGGCTGGTATCGCCGATTCCGCCGACAAGGCTGGAGGTGCCACCCTGCACGGAAAGGTCGCGGTGGTTGTCGGCCTGCTTGTCCTGGTTGGTATCGGATGTGCGCAGGTCAAGAAACAGAAGAAACAGGAGGCGTGACATGGTTGACGCAAGAGGTTTGAGTTGTCCTGAACCGGTTGTCCTTGCCAAAAAGGCATTGGAGGGGAAGCCGGAGAGCGAAGAGGTGGTTGTAGACTGCCGCCCGGCGGTCGAGAACGTGAGCCGCTTTGCACGGGCGAATGGATATGCCGTTACTGTGAAAGAGGATGGAATGGAGACCCATCTGTTCTTGAAGAAGGTTTGAGGTATGGAGACGTTCACTGCCACGTTTGTCTCCCATTATGCGGCCATGTGCTTCGCACGGGAGGCGAAGGAGCAGGGAATCGAGGTTCGGCTGCGTCCGGTCCCCCGGGCGCTTTCCTCGTCCTGCGGGACCTGCGCGACGTGGATGGGGTCCAAGTGGGATCTGGGCTTGCATGACGATGTCGAGGGAATATGGAGAAAGGAAGGAGCGCGATGGGTGAATCTGTGGCCGCAAAGCCAGTAAGGCTGACCAGTCTGGTCAAGACAAGCGGCTGTGCCGCGAAGCTGGATCCAAGCCAGCTCCATCAGGTCATCGACCATCTTCCGCCGATGCATAGCGAACGTCTGGTGGAGGGGTTCGAGGGCAGTGACGATGCTTTGGTGTGGAAGGTGACCGACGATATCGTCGCCATCCAGACTGTCGACTTCTTTCCCCCCATGGTCGATGATCCGTTCACCTTCGGACAGGTGGCTGCGGCGAATGCGCTCAGCGATATCTACGCCATGGGTGCGGAACCTGCGGTAGCCATGAACCTGGTCTGCTTTCCCCACTGCCAGCCATTGTCCGTATTGGACGGCATTCTGCGTGGAGGGCAGGACAAGGTCTTCGAGGCCGGTGCCGTCATCGCTGGTGGCCATACCATCAGCGACCCGACCCCGAAGTACAGGCTGTGCGTGACCGCCTTCGCACAAAAAGAATCCATCTGGTCCAACAGCGGAGCCCGTGTCGGTGACGTGCTGGTCTTCACCAAAAAATTGGGAGTCGGCGTCCTTACTACCGCCTATAAGGGTGGAATGATTGGCGACGACCAGCTTGCCCCGGCAGTGGAAAGCATGGTCACCCTGAACAAATACGCACGGGACAAGGCAAGATCCTTGCAGGTCCATGCGGCGACCGACGTGACTGGCTTCAGCATCAGCGGCCATGGCATGCAGATGGCGGATGCCAGCGGAGTGACCTTCCGTTTCAAGGCTGATGCGATTCCTGTGTTGCCACACGCCATGGAGATGGCGCGGTATGGAATGTTGCCCGAGGGGCTGTACCACAACTTGGATTACGTGGCCGGGCATGTACGCTTCGGGTCAGGGCTCCTGCAAGAACAAAAAGACATCCTTGTCGATCCGGAAACAAGTGGCGGGCTCTTGCTCGCCTTGCCGCTTGAGGAGGCGAAGAACCTTCCGTATCCCATTGTCGGGCGGGTGGAAGAACGCCAGAACGTTTCGGTTGTTTTCGATTAGCTGTATACTTGGTCCATGACGTGTTTCGGACTTGATATTGGCGGGACCAAAAGCAGCGCGGTGCTTGGGGAACTGGACTGGGAGCGGGGGACCTATTACCGGGTCGACCGGGTGGAGATTCCCATGGAAGGGGACTCGTGGCAGTCGGTGCTGGACCGATTGGTGGCGGCATGCAGGAACATGACGTTTTTCCATCAGGAACTCAAGTCCCGTGCCGTCGGCATCAGCTGTGGGGGACCGCTGGATGGCAGGAAGGGAATCATTTATTCCCCGCCGAACCTTCCTGGGTGGGATGATGTCCCCATTGTCGACTATGTTTCCACCGCTTTGGACATTCCTGCTTTTTTGGAGAACGACGCCAATGCTTGTGCGCTGGCAGAATGGCGGTTCGGTGAAGGAATCGGATGCAACAACCTGATTTTCCTTACGTTCGGTACCGGTCTAGGCGCCGGACTGGTTCTTGACGGCCACCTCTATTCCGGCACGAATGGTCTCGCCGGTGAGGTCGGCCATATCCGACTGGAGGACGACGGTCCTCTCGGTTACGGCAAGCATGGTTCTTTTGAAGGTTTTTGTTCTGGGGGCGGCATCGCCCGGCTTGCCCGTGAGTTGCTCAAGAAACCCCATGCCCCATCAGCGCTTGACGCCTATTCCGTGCTTACCGCAAAAGCGGTGGCGCAGGAAGCCTTTCGTGGAGATTCCCTGGCGCGGACCGCCTATCGGATTTCCGCGCGGGAACTGGGGAAGGGTCTTTCCTTGCTGATGGATATCCTGAACCCGGAACGCATCATCATCGGCAGTGTGTTCGCACGAAGCGAATCGTTGTTCCGGGAGGAGATGGAACGGGTGATTGCCGAAGAGGCGCTACCGTCTGCACGTGCTGTCTGCAAGGTGGTTCCGGCAGGATTAGGGGAAAGCCTGGGGGATGTGGCGGCTCTGTCCGTCGCGGCCCAGGGAATGCTTCTTGCCGAGAGCTGACGGATTCGTCCGCTATGCAGGGAACGTTGGGCTGCCATACGAAAAAAGCATTGGACGCATGCCCGTTTTGTTGGTATGTTCCCATACGAAGAGGTCTTTCCGTGAAGACTTCCGTCCTCAGACTCTACCGCTATGGAAGCGGGGAAACATCCTGCCAGGAGGCATATGATGGAATCCGTGAAGGGTAATGTCTACGTTCCGTATGACCAGAGAAGCGGAAATGAATCGATTGTCTATTTCACTCGTGACCTTTCGGCCGCGGGTTTGGAGCGCATCTATCAGAAGGTCAAGGAGACCATCACCGGCAAGGTCGGCGTGAAGCTCCATACCGGCGAGCCGCATGGGCCGAACATCATCCCCCATGCCTGGGTGGAGAACTTGCTGCAGAAGGATCTTCCCGGCGCCACCATTGTCGAGACCAACACCTACTATGAGGGTGGGCGCTATACGACCGAGGCCCATCGCCAGACATTGAAGACCAATGGCTGGACCTTCTGTCCGGTCGATATCATGGACGAGGAGGGGACCGCGATGCTGCCGGTGAGGGGTGGCAAATGGTTCCAGGAAATGTCCGTCGGCTCCCACATGCCAAACTATGACTCGCTGTTGGTCCTGACCCATTTCAAGGGGCATACGATGGGCGGTTTCGGCGGTTCCAACAAGAATATCGGCATTGGTTGCGCTGATGGCCGCATTGGCAAGAAGATGATCCATACCGCAGAGGGCTCCTCGAACCAGTGGTCTATCGCTCAAGAAGAATTGATGGAGCGGATTACCGAAAGCACCAAAGCCACCATTGACTTCTTTGCCGGACATATCTCCTACATCAACGTGATGCGGAACATGTCGGTGGACTGTGACTGCGCTGGTGTCGAAGCGGCCCCGGTCGTCACTCCGAACGTCGGCATCCTTGCATCGCTGGACATCCTAGCTGTCGACCAGGCATGCGTGGATCTCGTCTATGCCATGCCGAAGGAATACAACCATGACCTTGTCGAGCGTATGGAGTCCAGACATGGCCTGCGCCAGCTTTCCTGCATGAAGGAAATGGGCATGGGCAATGACCGCTATGTGCTGGTTGACTTGGACAACAAGGAAGCCCGCATCCGGCCGAAGGATGCGGTAGCCCACGTGGTTCCGTTCAGGAAGTGACTTTTCTTGTCGCAATAATGGAATGTGGACACCTTGCAGGGGTGTCCCGTTCTTTTTTTGCCAGCTTGTTGGGAAGTAGCGTATAGTTAGGGCATGGAAATCTTTTCAGTCTCTAGTATGCCTTACGTATGGCTGGCGGTGATGGTGCTCTGCATCATCATCGAAGCCTGTACCGTGGCCCTAACCTCGGTATGGGGGGCTATCAGCGCGTTTGTGCTGGTGTTTGTGTCCCGTACGGGGATGCCCATCCATTACCAGATCCTGTTGTTTCTGGTTCTCGCTATCGTGTTGATGGTGTGTACCCGCCCGTTTGCCGTGAAGAAACTGCATGTCGGGAAGGAAGAGACCAATGCCGGCGCGCTGATCGGGTCGGAAGTCCTGGTGGTCCGGGCGGTCGAACCTTTCCAGAAGGGTGAAGCGAAAGGCCGTGGCGGGGTGGTCTGGAGCGCCACCTCCTTAAACGGGCAGTCCATTGCCCACGGTGTAGTCTGTACCGTGGTGGACATCAAAGGAAATACCTTGGTCATCACGCCAAAAGAGAAAGGAGTCAACTGAGATGATGAGTTATGTGCTTATTGGCCTGTGTGCGGTAATCGCGGTGCTGTTGGTCTCCAACATCCGGATTGTCCCGCAGAGCGAGTCCTTCGTTATCGAGCGTCTCGGAGCGTACAGCAAGACTTGGCCGGTGGGCATTCACGTGAAGCTGCCCTTCATCGACCGCATCGCGAACCGGGTTTCCTTGAAGGAGCGGGTGCTTGACTTCGACCCCCAGCCGGTCATCACCAAGGACAACGTGACCATGATGATCGATACGGTGGTCTATTTCCAGATTACCGATTCCAAGCTGTATACCTACGGGGTGGAGAACCCTATGGACGCATTGGAGAACTTGGCGGCTACCACCCTGCGCAACATTATCGGAGAGCTGGAATTGGACGAGACACTCACCAGCCGCGATGTGATCAACAACAAGATGCGCGGGATCCTTGACGAAGCCACCGATCCGTGGGGTATCAAGGTCAACCGTGTCGAGGTGAAGAACATCATTCCTCCCGAAGCGATCAAGGAGGCGATGGAAAAGCAGATGCGCGCCGAGCGCGAGCGGCGTGAGGCGATCCTGATTGCCGAAGGGAAGAAACAGAGCGCCATTCTCGTGGCGGAGGGCCAGAAGCAGTCTGCAATCCTTGCGGCGGAAGCACAGAAGGAAGCAGCCATCAAGAAGGCGGAAGGCGAGGCTGCCGCCATCAAGACGGTCCAGGAGGCGAAGGCCGCTGGTATCCGTATGGTCAAAGAGGCGGGTGCCGATGATGCGGTCATCAGGCTCCGGAGCCTCGAGGCGTTGGAGAAAGTTGCCGATGGACAGAGCACCAAACTGATCCTTCCCAGCGATTTGTCGACGCTGGCTGGCATTGTCTCCACGCTCAAGGAAGCAGCGAAATAATCAGACCTTCCAGAGCAACCGTATGGCGATCCGGTAGGGATGGCCACGGTAGAGGGCGATGTCCTCCATCGAGAGAGGAATGATGTCCACCCGGAATCCGGTTTGTCCCGATGGCTGGGTGGGCTGTCCGTTCTGGCCGAGGAAGACAAGAATCTTTCGCCTTTCTCCTCCATTGCTGATGGTCATTGTTCCCTCTATTGCGTCCAAGGCAAGGATTTCCACACCCTGCCTGCGTATCTTGTCCGCAAGGGTGGAGAGGGCGATGGCCTTCAGTTCGTAGGGACTTCTTGGGGCAAGAGCGTTGGTCAGCAACATCGGCGAACTGACCGCGTTCAGCTTTCCTGCCTGCAACAGCGTTTCCGCGTCAAACAGACCCCAGTCCAGCTGGTAGAGCGGGTCTCCTGCCTCGCTAATCGGCATGACGGTGGCGACAAAGCGTTCTTCCCGGCAGAGACTGATGAAGCGCCTGAGTTCGCTCGGCGACAAGTTGGCGTACAGGTCATCGGGCTTTCCTGATTTCACCTTGACCGCGTAGACTTGGTTGCCGCAGGAAAAGAGCAGGTCGATCGGACCGGACCACCTGCTGTCGGCTTGCCTCCATTGATAGCCGTCAATCCTTCCCACGAGCGGCATGTGCTTTTCCAAGAAGGCTTTTGCCTTGCCGATCGGGACAAGGTGCTCATGATGGATCTCCCGGAGATTGGAGTTCGGGGCGTATCTATCCCACAATGCCTCGACGTGATTCCAAGGAATCCTGGTGGGTTCAAGGGCTTTCCAGCGGGCTTTGATGAAGGCTTTCGCATTCAGTTGGGTATTCAGTTCGGTCAGATATTCCTTCGTCCAAAGCAGGTTGCCGGCCGTCAGCCTGTCTCTACCGTATGCACCGTTTACGATTTGGTCGAAGCGGTCTTCACTATTCATGCCGATTGTCTTCCGGAGCAACAGGAAATGGTCCTTGCCGCCGGGAAAGGCGAGAAGCAACGCGTCGACCATCTTTTCGACGGTGTGCTTTTTCAGGATTGTCCCGGGTTCGATGAAAAGGGGAGCCAGGAATTCCGAGACAAGGTCCTGGGCGTTTCCGCTCACCCAGAGCGCAAGTCTGCTGTCCTTGTACGAGTACAGCCGTTCATTGACCTCGTAAGGGGTCATCGTGATCCGTCGTATGGTTTTTTCCTGTCTGCCCGCGACAAACATGCATACCCAGGGGTATAGGCCCTTGCATCCGCCGAAGGAGACGAGCATTTCTTCTTGCATGCCACCCAATATACAAAGATTTTACCGTGTCGGCAGTAGGCCTTTTGCCTCTGGCAGACTTCGGGAACATATGTAATGTGAATTACATCGTAACCCCTGCCATTTCCAACAAGGACGACAGGACATAAGGTTGTTTTCGTAGCATGGTATTTTTACATTTCGAAGGAGAATGAGAAATGATTAATTGTTCTGGTTCGTTCGTCGCGATGCCGACTCCGTTCAAGGAGGATGGCTCGGTCGATTATGACGGCTTTGGCATTCTGATTGATCGTCAGATCAAGTATGGCACCAGTCAGATTTTTGTCCTTGGATCTGCCGGTGAGGTAACCCTGCTCACGCTGGAGGAGAAGAAGAAAATCGTCCACGAGGTCATCAAGATGGTCGATCACCGCATCCCCGTGTTCTTCAGCGCAGCCAGCCTGACCACGCAGATGAGCGTCGACTTCGCCAAGTACTGCGAGAAGGAGGGCGCTGATGGTGTCATCTTCACCGTTCCTCCCTATGTCCTGATTGCAGGTCCTGCCCAGTTCGCGCACTTCGACGCCTGCATGGGTGCCATCGGCATTCCCTGCGGCATCTACAACAACCCGTCCCGCCTTGGAGTCCAGGTCTCTCCCGAGAACATCGCCAAGCTGAGCGAGCGGCATCCCAACTTCGTCATCGACAAAGAGGCGATGGGAAGCGTCGAGCAGCTGGTCCAGGTGCAGCGTCTGACCAAGGGCAAGGTGAAGATCATGTGCTGTGACTTCCCGAAGTACTCGATTGTCATTCCGACCCTGGCTGTCGGCGGTACCGGCACTGCCAACATTGGCGGCAACATCATCCCCGAAGAGGCGGCCAAATATTCTCGTCCATGGACCAGCATGCAGATCATCCAGGAGTGCAGGGAGGAGTACTTCAAGTGGTTCCCGTTGCTCCAGCAGCTGTACATGCTTTCGAACCCGATCTGCATCAAGGCCGCGTTGAACATTCTCGGCCTGCCCGGCGGGCATCTGCGTGCTCCTTACCAGGACTACGTCGGACCACACCGTGACGAGTTGGAACGGGTCATGGGCGAGATGGGTGTCATCGACAAATACGGTGTCAGGAAATAACTGACACGACAGGGAGGCATGCGCATGGCTGAGAAGTTGGTTGTCATCGGTGGAACTGCCGCTGGATTGAGTGCGGCAAGCAAAGCCAAGCGGCTGAAGCGGGATCTTGAAGTCACCGTTTTCGAGAAATCCGGCTACATCAGCTATGGCGCGTGCGGGCTCCCGTACTACGTCGGCGGGATGATCGGGAAGGCTGATGACCTTGTTTCCCTGACCGTCGACGACATGAAGCAAACGCGTGGCATTCCTGTGTACGTCCATCACGAGGTCACCGTGATTGACAGGAAGAGAAAGAGCGTGACCGTGAGAAACCTCGACACGGGCGAGGAGAAGCAGTGGCCCTACGACAAGCTCGTCATCGCCACGGGCGCCACCCCCGTCAAGCCTGCCATCCCTGGCATCGAGAGCAAAGGGGTCTACTACCTGCGCAATGTCGAGGACGGCATCAAACTGAAGACAAGCGAGAGGAAAGGCAACCGCATCGCCATCATCGGTGGTGGTTTCATCGGCTTGGAAACCGCCGAGCAACTTTCCGAGGCCGGGCTCAAGGTCACAGTCTGTGAGGCCATGGAGCGTCTGCTTCCGTTCCTGCCTGAGCAGTTTTCCATGCAGGTTGCGGACCAGCTAACGGCACATGGCGTGGAACTCAGGCTTGGAGCAAAGGTGCAAGCGATCAAGAGCGAAGGAAATGCAGTCAAGGGACTTGTCCTTGCGGATGGAGAGCTGGATTGCGATGACGTGCTGGTCTCCATCGGGGTCAGGCCTGCCAGCCAGCTTGCTGCGGCCTGCGGTTTGCCGCTAGGCGTGAAGGGCGCGATTGCCGTGGACGACACGATGCGGACGAGCGATCCCAGCATCTGGGCCTGTGGGGACTGCGCCCAGATGAAGAACCAGCTGACTGGCAAGCCCTGTTATATTCCCCTCGGTACCACGGCCAACAAAATGGGCAAGGTCGCCGGCACCAATATCGGAGGAGTACGGGAGACCTTCCCTGGGGTTCTTGGCTCCATGGTGACCAAGGTTTTCGATCTTTCCATTGCCGCGACCGGCCTGTCCCTTGCCAACGCGTTGGAGGAAGGCTATGCCGCAAAAGAGTGCGCGATCACCAAGAATGACCGTGCCTCTTACTACCCGGGTGCGAAGCCCAACCAGATCAACCTGGTGGTCGATACCAAAAGCGGCCGCCTGCTGGGGGCCCAGGCCATCGGCAGCATGACCGTCGCCGGACGCATAAACACCCTCTGCGCCTGTATCACTGCCGGCATGACCGTCAAGCAGGTATCGGAGCTTGATTTGGTCTATGCGCCTCCATTCGCACCCGTCTACGACCCGATCCTGATTGCGGCGAGCCAAGCCGAAAAACTGGTGGAGGGCTGATATGGAAGTTGTCTCCATCACCATTCCTGCGGGTCAGGAAATCAGGAAGGCCATTCTGGATTACGTGCTTGCCCATCGGATTGAGAATGCGCTTGTCATCGGCGCGATTGGCAGTGCGGTCGACATCAGTGTCACGACACCGATCGACCATGCACCTCCGCTCAAGACCATCGAGGTTCCCTACCAGGCAGCCTGCGAGATTGTCGGCATGAGTGGAGAGATCATGCCATGGGAGCAGTGCGACCCACGGCTGAAAGCGGTCTACCCCGATAAGGATTGTCCGTTGTTTGTCCATATCCATATCGCCGCCGCGATGATGGGTGGGCATCTCTTTGGCGGAGGACTGCGCAGCGGCAAGGCTTTCCGTGCCGTTCGGGTATTCTTGTTGCCTCAATGACGTTGTATTCCCTAGGGGAAGGAGGAGTGTGATATGCATACTACGTTGAAAAAGAAACGCGAGTTTCCGGATGTGTACGCCTTGCTGTTTTGGGTTTGTATCGCGGCAATGGTGCTCACATGGATTATTCCTGCCGGCTCCTTTGACCGGGTCAAGGAAGGTTCTATCAGCAAGGTCGTTGCGGGAAGTTTCCATTACGTGGAACGCGCTCCCCAGACTCCTTGGGATATGTTGCAGGCCATCTACAATGGGTTCATTCGTTCTGCCTCGGTCATTTTCATGATTTTCTTCTGTGGGGCAGGAGTGGCCATGGTCGAGGAAACGAAGAGTCTTTCGACGTTCTTCGGCATCGTCGCGCGCAAGCTCCGTGGCAAGGAGATGATTGCCATCGCCATCATCATGTTCGGTCTGGCTCTGGGCGATGCCACCGGTGCTTTTGGCAACATCGGTGTCGCGTTGATGCCGATTGGGCTCGTCATGGCTCACGCCATCGGCGGTGACGATTTCCTTGGCTTCCTGATTGTCTATTTCGGCTTGATGAGCGGTTTCGGTGTCGGTTTCGCCAACCCGGGCATTCTTGGCGTCGCACAGACGATTGCCGAGGTGCCGATCTTCAGCGGCACTCCGCCACGGTTCATCGCCTGCATGCTGAACATCCTTTTCCTGTACCTGGTCACCCTGCGTTACTATGCCCGGATCAAGAAGGATCCGACCTACAGTCTGAACTATGAGGAAGGAGAGGCGACGAGCGACTTCCTCGGTACAAAAGGGGCAGAGGACGACAAGAAGGATGTGCGCGAGGGGATTGTCATGACCCGCCGTCAGGGAATCATCGTTTCCTTCTTTGTCATCGCCATCGCGCTGTGCGTCGCCTTCACGATCAAGTACCGCTGGAATCCGGCCAAGATTTCCGCCTGGTTCTTGGGCATTGGAGTGATTGTCGGTCTTCTTTCGGGATTCTCGATGAACGAGATAGCCAGAAAATGGATCAATGGATGCAAGCCGATGGTCTATGCCTCCTTCATCACGGGTCTTGCCAGCGGCATTTCGGTCATTCTGACCAACGGTCATATCCTGGATACGATCGTCTATGCGCTTTCCCTCCCGCTGGCCAAGACGGGAGCGGTCATTGGTGCCGGCCTGATGGTCTGGGTCAATGGCCTGATCAACGTGGTCATTCCCTCCGGTTCCGGACAGGCTGCCGTCGTCATGCCGATCATGACCCCGATGGCCGATGTCATCGGCATGACCAGACAGGTCGCCGTGCAGGCCTTCCAGTTCGGTGATGGCCTGACCAACCTGGCCACTCCTTTGAACGGACCGATGATGGGGTGTCTCGCCATTGCCGGTGTCGGTTTCCCGAAGTATATCAAGTGGGCTTGGAAGTACATCCTGATCGAGCTTGCCGTCGCCACGGTCATCACGATGGGCCTGCAGGCTGTCGGGTACATGGGATATTGAGGTGCCGTCATGGTTGATTTCTATAAGGAAGTTGAAGCGATTACGCCGACCATCACGGCGATGCGCAACCATATTCATGAAAATCCTGAGCTCAGCATGCACGAGTACCACACCTGCGCATACCTTGAGGAGTATGTGAAACAGCATGTCGCCTACGACCGCCTGAAGCGGGTAGGCGAGACGGGGCTCTTTTTCGAGATCAAGGGAACCAAGCCCGGCAAGGGAAAGACCTTGGTCTTCCGCGGGGATATCGACGCGCTTCCCATCCAGGAAGACCCGCATATGCATCCGTGCAGCAAGGTTCCTGGCGTCATGCACGCCTGCGGGCATGATGTGCATGGCACCATCAATGTGGGCGCGGCATCGATTCTGAGCCACCACAAGGATTTGTTCTCCGGTTCCTTGTATTTCTTCATCCAGCCTGCCGAGGAAACGCTCCAGGGCGCGCAGCTGTTCCTGCATGACCCCGAGATTGATTTCAACAAGATCGACGACGTGGCGGCGCTGCACTGTTCGGCAGAGATACCTGCCGGCACGGTAGGCGTGCGCTACGGCGCGATTCTGGCAAGTGCCGATGAGGTGCATATCACCATCAAGGGAAAAGGCGGGCATGCCGCCCACCAGCACACGCTCAGGGATCCCGTGGTCGCCTCCAGCGCGGTGGTCATGGCACTGCAGTCCTTGGAAAGCAGGGAAATCAATGCCGCCCATCCGGTGGTACTGACCATCAGCACCATCCACGGGGGAAAAGCCCACAACATCGTTCCCGACGAGGTGGTCATGACGGGTACTGTCCGGACGTTGGATCCGGAAGACCGGGACCATATGGAGGAAGGGGTGAAACGGATTGCCACCGATGTCGCGAAGGCGTATCGTTGCGAGGCCGAGGTCGAGTACCTCCGTGGGGTTCCTCCGTTTGTCTGTGAGGACGAGTGGGTGGACCGTGCGCGAAGGGCTGGTGCCAAGATGCTGGGGAAAGAGAACGTGCTGACCATGCCGTATGCGGCCATGGGAGGAGAGGATTTCGCGTTTGTCAAGGAAAAGAAACCTGGCATTTTTGTCCGTCTCGGTTCCCGTACTCCGGGTGGTCCTTACGGATCGGCGCATTCGTCGACCTTTTACAGCGATCCGAAATCCATTCCGACAGGCATGCTGATGATCATCGGCATCGCTTCGGAATATTTCGGGTTCCCAGCTGGAAAATATTGATTGAAGCAGTCAAATTAATAATGATTATAGGCGTTGCCTTTTGCTGACGATTCAGGAGGAATCAAATGAAAAGAGCTGTAAGTGTGCTGTGTGCCTTGGCCCTGTCGGCTTCGGCAGTCTTTGCCCAGGGAAACGCGGAAGGAAAGGCTTCCGCTCCAAAACGCTTGACCTTCGGGACAAGCTCGAGCGGCGGCAACTTCTATTTGGTCGGAGGTGGCCTTTCCACGTTGATCAACAACAAGCTTGGCGACAAGTTCATTGTGACCGCCGAGGAGACGGGTGGTTCTTCCGCGAACCTTGCCGGCATCGAGCAGGGGGAGATGGACTTAGGCATCTCCATGACCAGTGCCATCGCCCAAGGGCTGGATGGGACCGCAAAATGGACAGGTGGCAAAAAGATGGAGAATGTCCGTGGGTTGCTTCCGCTGTATCCTTCCTATATGACCGTCTACACGCTCGCTTCCAGTCCGATCAAGACCCTGAAGGATTTCAAGGGCCACATTGTCGGTCTTGGTTCCAAGGGTGCGGCAATGGACGCCGTGTTCCGCGAGGCGCTTCCCCGCATGGACGCGGCTCCCGCATCGGTCTTCAATGATGGTCACAGCGCCACCGCTACCGCCGTCGGGCAGGGTCAGGTCGACGCGGCCTTGCTCTTCTCGCTCCCTCCGTTCGCAGCCATCGCGGAGCTTGAGGCGAGCCACAGCCTGCGCTTCATTCCGCTGACTCCGGACGAAATCACGTACCTGACCACCAATTACCGGTTCTATACGCCGGCGGTCATGCCGAAGGGCTCCTACAAAGGGGTGACCGAGGATGTCCCGACTGTCAGCGAATGGAACATGCTCGTCTGCTCGGCAAAACTGAGCGAGGATGATGTCTATGCCATCGTCAAGATGTTCCTGGAGAACAATCCCGACTTGGTTTCCGTCTACAAAGGGCTGACCTATGCCACCGCCGACAACGAGAAGTACTTCAACCTTCCGTTGCACCCGGGTGTCGTCAAGTATCTGAAGGAAATCGGAGTCGAGGTTCCGGCCAATCTGATTGGATGACCTTTCCGTAACAAGGCAGAGGCGGGTTTGGCCTGCTTCTGCCTTTGCCATATCAATCCCCCTCTTGTTTGGAGTTTCTATGGAACAGTCCAGATCTGTTTACGCTCGCGTTGTCCAGTATACGATTCTGTTCGTTTCACTTTTGGCCATCGCGTTGCATGTCGGCAACTTCACGGTTTTCACCCTGCCGAGCATCCAGTTCTACGCTTGGCACATCATGATCGGCCTCGTGCTGGTCTATCTCTATTTTCCCTTGGACCGCAAGCATCCGGAGGGGAGCAAGGTGTACCATGCGTGCTGCCACATCCTTGACTGGATCGTGATCGCACTTGTCGTGGGCATCAGCGCCTGGGTCATCCTGAATTTCGAAGCGTACTCGCAGGACATGCAGAACGGGATTGTCACCGACCAGATTTTCTGGTTCGGCATCGTCCTTTCCCTGATTGTCTTGGAAGCCGCACGCCGGGTGCTCGGAATCGTTCTTCCGATTATCGCCATCCTGGCGGTACTGTACGCCTTGCTTGGCGCCTACATTCCTGGCCTGTTTGGAAACCGCGGGTACTCGCTCCGCCGTGTCGCCTTGGCCCTGTTCAGCGACCGGGGCATCTACGGCATGCCGACGGGAACCTGCGCCAACAACGTGTATCTGTTCTTGATGTTCGCCGCGTATCTGAACGCATCCGGTGCCGACGTCATCTTCCAGAACCTTGCCATCGCTTTAGCGGGAAAACTTCGTGGCGGTCCCGCCAAGATGTCGGTGGTCGCCAGCGCTTTTTTCGGCACCATCAGCGGCAGCTGTGTCGCCAACGTCGTATCGACGGGAAGCTTTACGATTCCACTGATGAAGCGCAACGGCTACAGTTCCGCGACGGCGGGAGCCGTCGAGGCTGTCAGCTCCACCGGCGGGCAAATCATGCCTCCGATTATGGGTGCCGCGGCTTTCGTGCTGGCTGATGTCGCGGGCATTCCCTATGCCACTGTCTGCATAGCCGCCATTGTCCCGGCTCTGATGTACTACATCTGTTTGTTCAAGATGGTTGACCTTGAGGCGGTGAAAAAGCATATCCGCGGTCTTGACCCAGCCACGATTCCCCCCATTCGGGAGAGCTTGGCCCGCAGTCTGAAGCTCTTCATTCCTATCACCGTCTTGTTGGTGCTGATGCTGGGACTGAACATGAACCCGATGACCAGTGCCGTCTATTCGACCCTCGCCATCATCCTCTGCGGAGTCATTGACAAGAAGGATAGGCTGACTGCCAGGCGTTTCATCGCCGGCGCGGTGGGCGCGGGGCATTCGCTGTGCTCGGTCATGACTGCCTGTGCGACCAGCGGTATTGTCGTCGGTATTTTCTCCATGACCGGACTTGGACTGAAGTTCTCCAACCTGATTGTGCAGATTGGCGCCCACAATCTGGTGCTGTCGCTGATTCTGTCGATGATTGTCTGTGCCGTGCTGGGCATGGGGCTTCCGACCACCGCAGCCTACATTGTTGCCGCGACGGCTGTCGCTCCTGCCTTGATCGGACTGGGAATCGCCATATTGCCGGCGCACTTGTTCTTGATGTACTTCGCCTGCATCTCCGCCATCACCCCGCCGGTCGCCGTTGCCTCGTATGCCGCTGCCGGTATTGCCGAGGAAAACCCGATACGGGTCAGCATGACCGCCTTCAAGCTGGGAATTACGGGCTTCATCCTTCCGTTCGCTTTTGCCTTTAATCCGGAATATCTGGTGTTGGACCAGGGGTTGAAGACGGTTCTGATGTTGCTCTGTGCCTGGGTTGTCTCCAACGCTGTCGCCATCGGACTGCAGGGATACATCGAAAAAAAGCTGAATTGGGGGATGCGTCTTTTGTTCCTGGCGATTGCCGCTATGGCGATTACCCCGTATGTGGTTCCCTCGTTGCTTGCGATCGTCCTCTTCGCCATTTTCTATTATGGCCCGGAAATTCAGGCGAGAAGAACCCATACCAGAGTCGCCATCGATGTATAATGCATAGGGGGCCACCCTCCCGGGTGGCCCAGTTTGCGAAGCTCCGATACTGCCTTTGGAAAAGCCGTCACACAGACAACCATTCCCTATCAGTTTGGGAGAAACAAGAAAGGTAGCACGGTTTACAAGTATGTCAAAGCACCAAAAAGCGCATGCTTTGCCACAAGCGCATGGCTGTGGTATGCTTGAGCCATGAGCAAGCAACTGCTTCCCATCATGACGGCGGGCTACGTGTACGTGGACAAGACCGCGTACCTGCATTCCCTTGTCCGTCAGGAAGGCAACATGTTCTTCCTTTCCCGTCCCCGAAGGTTTGGGAAGACGCTGACCGTCTCCACGTTGGAGGCGATCTTCCAAGGCAGGAGGGAGCTGTTCAAAGGTCTTGCCATCGATGCTCTGGATTACGACTGGAAGAAGTACCCGATTATCCACATCGATTTCACGAACTGCTGGAAAAAGACGGCAGATGCGCTTGACGGGTGGCTGAAGGACCGGCTTGAGGAAGTTGCCGACGCGTATGGGACCGGGCCGCTGGACATGACCAAGACGAGCGACGACCTGTTCGCGAAGCTCATCCTGCTGCTTTCCAAGAAAGACAAGGTCGTGGTGCTGGTCGACGAGTAC
>OMYY01000024.1 GCA_900315435.1 uncultured Spirochaetaceae bacterium | reverse complement strand
GTTCTTCCTGAAGATGTTGGTGATCAGGAACTCCTTGCGCAACTCTTCCGTCGTCATGCGCTTGAACGGTTCCTTCCCTGTCGAATATCTGATATCCATGCCGACTCCTTACTGAAGAAATGAAATAGGATTCCAGTCTAATACGCGCCACCTGTTTTGGAAAGACAAAAAAGGCGGAACCCGCAGGCCCCGCCCCTTGTTCATGCGATGTAGCCGTCCAGCTTTGCAAGATTCTCCTTGCTGCGCATCTTCTCCAACGCTTTCTTTTCAATCTGGCGGATGCGCTCCTTGGTCAGGCCATAGCGCTCGCCAATCTGTTTCAGGCTCTGCGCCTCGTGGCCGTTCAGGCCGAAACGGTTCTCGACGATGTCCCGCTCCTTGTCGTTCAGGGTGGAAAGCACCTCGTTGATCTTCTCCTTCATGGAGCTCTCGACCAAGCCCTCCTCCGGAGAGGCCGTCTCATCGGGAACGAAGTCCCCAACCACGTTCTGGCCGCCACCCTTGTCGGTCACTACCGGCGCATCGAGGCTGACCATGTCGCGGCTGATGAAACGCAGGTCCTTCACATCCTGGACATCGATGCCGGTCGATTGCGCGAGATCCTCGTCGCTCGGGGCATCCCCGTTGGCGGCCAGCATGTGCTTCTCGGCCTTGTTGATCTGTTCCAGCTGTCCGACCCGGTTCATCGGAAGGCGGACCGCACGGCCTTTCTCGTTGACCGCCTTGACAATCGCCTGCCGGATCCACCATACGGCATAGCTGATGAAATGGTATCCGCGCTCCGGCTCGAACTTCTTGGCGGCAGTCATCAATCCGATGGAGCCTTCCTGGATCAGGTCGACCAGGGAAAGTCCGGCGCCCTGATACTTCTTGGCGATGTTGACCACGAAGCGGAGGTTGCTCTCGACAAGTTTGTGCATGGCGAACTCCTCGCCGGCCTTGGCACGGGCCGCAAGATCCTGCTCCTGCTCTTCCGTCAGCAAAGGAATCCTGCTGATTTCCTTCAGATACAGGGTAAGCAACTGGGAATCCTCGTAACTATCGCTTGCCGCATTGGCGTTCAACACATTGCTGTCGCTCATAGCCTCAATCCTCCGTACGATTGAAGCAATGCAAGTGTCGTGCCAATTCATCTAACTTGTTTTCTTGCTATCAGTTGGGATTTTTCAAAGAAAACCACATCCGCTCAGAAAGCCACATAAAGGATCCATGCAGACAAAAGGAGCCTTTTTGGCGGGTCGTTCTGACACACCACCCCTCTCAGAAGCCTGTTTTTGGGTCAAAACGACTCGATATCAATCTCCACATAGGGGAAATCCACATTCCGGGAGTCCAGAAAGGCCACCATGTCCCCTTTGAAGGGAATCTCGCTGGACTGCAGGTCGGACAGGATCTGTTCGTAACAATCCCTCAGGTAATCATGGATCATGTCACCCTCGGGCAAGCTGCAGCAGAGCCGGCGCTTGCCCACCAGGTACCGCTTGAACTGCCGTTGATAGAAGTCCAGCCACAAAGGATCGGGAGAGTGCATCTCGCCACATCGCGCCATGAAGGCCTCCACCATGCAGTGAAGCGCTTCGAGCCAGGCGTTCCGCGCGGCGTACTGACGGGCCATGCGGTAATAGCTCTCCGCCATCACCCGGTCGGAAACCACCATCAGCTGTCCACTCGTTGCCGCCATTTTCCTATCCTCGTAAGGCAATATACTCACGCTTTTGCCAAACGACAAACAAAAACCTCCACGCACTTTCCTGTTGCCGTTTCGGCATCTATTTACTATATTACAACGCGGACGCCTGATAGGCGTACCGTTGTATAGCACATGCAAACGTACGTAACGTATTTGGAGGAGAAACAGCTATGAAGATTACACCGTTGGCAGACAGAGTGTTGGTGAAGGCTCAGGCAATGGAGACGAAGACCACCAGTGGCCTCTACATTCCCGAGACCGCTCAGGAGAAGACCCAGATCGGTACCGTCGTCGCGGTCGGACAGGGCACCGAAAAGGTGAAGATGCTGGTCAAACCGGGTGACAAGATCCTGCACGACAAGTATGCCGGCGTCTCCGTGAAGGACAATGGCGACGAATACCTGATCCTGAAGATGGACGACATTCTCGCCATTCTCGGCTGAGTTCCTTCCTCGCTTCGATAGGAAAACAAGAGCCACGGCGCGATGCTGTGGCTCTTGTCGTATATGCGGACAACCTCTTTACGGATCAGAGCTTGCCGGAAAGGATCGCGTCGACAATCACCTTGCCGACCTTGTAGTTGTTCTCCATGGCGGTCTTGAAGATGTCGGCCGCCTCGACCGAGTCACCGCTGGAGAGCTGGTCGTCGAAGTTCTCGTCCCAGAGCGAAGCGGCACTGGCACCGTTCATGAAGACGTCGGTGTTGACCGCGTCGCGCAGATCGATCAGCCGGTCCAGCTTGCCCATGCGGTCCAGCACGACGGCGATGGCGATATCCTCCATCTCCGTGGTGGCATAGGGGTCGGGCGTACCGTAGACCTGCGCCATCTTCAAGGCGTTCTTGTGGCTCCACGCTCCTTTCCAGTAGTTGTCGGCGCTGACCGTGGCGCCACGCAGCACCTTCGGGTCCCTGGTCGCCCAAGGAGCATTGCCGAAGGCTGCCGCCATGAAGGCTCTCGTCTTCGGAGTGGTCTCGACCTTCACGTCCTTGACCAACCTGTAGAGCTTGTCGCAAAGCTCCTGGTCCAGCACCTTGTAGGATGAGGAATCGTAGCCACTGTCATGGAACCAGGTGGTCTCGTAGCCTTCCGGAAGGTCCCGGGCGTCGGCAGTGTGGCCGAGGTCGCCGTCGATCACGCTGGTGACCAGAAAGACGTCCCCCATCACCCCGTACTCGTAGTTGGCGCCGGCGCAACCGGTAGCGAGCACATAGGCGTCGGAGAAATCGAAGCGCCTGTCGCCCAGCACACGGTCAACGCTCATCGCCGCATTGACCTTCCCCATGCCCGTCACGTACAGGGCGACCCCATCCTTCACGTAGAGCTTGTGGTCCGAGACCCCTCCTTCGATCTCGTAGGCATCGCCACCCTTGCAGTAGGCGTCGTAGTAGTACTGCGCCTCTCCAGGGAAATCCCCTGTCATCTTCCCTACCTCGAACTTCGGCAGGATCAGCACCTTGACCGGAATGGGAAGAAGCGTCTCCCGGGTGGCCTGCGCGGAAAGACCTGACAAGGCAAGCAGGGCGGCAGCAACAACCATTGCAACACGTTTCATCATATTCTCCTCCATACAGGGAATGATGCAACATAGGTCACAACAAAAAGGCACGACACGTCAAGAACATTTTCCGTATTTGTGACAAAATGCAACAAACTTCACCATGGAGCGACATCAATCACCAAACAGGAAGTTCTCGATGTGCTCACAGATCGTCCTGCTGGTGGTCTCGGGATGGAAGGACTCTGGCAGGCAGCGGATCATGCCCAAGCCATAGGCCTTGTTCATCACCCGGCTGTCAAGCACCAGGACGACACCCCGGTCGTCCTTGCTGCGCAACAGCCGTCCGAAACCCTGCTTGAGCTTCATCGTCGTCTCGGGCAGGGCGATCTGCATGAAGCCGCTTCCTCCATCCCTGTCGATCGCGTCACAACGGGCCTTGAACACCGGGTCCGAGGGAACTTGGAACGGAAGCTTGACGATGATGACAAGGCGCAACGTCTGTCCTGGCGCGTCCACCCCTTCCCAGAAGGACGAGGTCGCCATCAAGCTGGAGTCCTGGTCCTGGATGAAGGAGCGCAGGAGCGAGAAACGGTCGCTCTCCCCTTGGCAGAGCACATGCAGGCCTTCTTTCTGCAGGCGCGGCTCGACCCTGCTCCGCACCGCCTTCAACATGGCATAGCTGGTAAAAAGCACCAAGGCTCCACCACCGCTGGAGAAGATGCTCTGGAAAATGGTCTCGGAGATGTAGCGGATGTAGGGTTCCGGATCCGAACGGTCCAGCTCGGGCGCGTCGGCCGGAGTCAGCAGCAACAGGTTCCGCTTGTAATCGAAGGGCGACGGATAGATGCCGGTAAGGAACGGGCGCCTATCATCATAGGGCAGCCCTACCCTGCTTCCCCAGTACCGGAACCCATCGCCCAGGCTCAACGTCGCGCTGGCGCAGACCACGGTGGCCTGCTTCTTGAAAAGGGCGTTGACCAGCAAGGGAGCGATGTTGAGCGGAGTGATCATGATCTGCATGCGACGGCTCTTGTCCCGTCCCATCTCGGGGTTGAACCAATGGATGTCGCTCCCCCATGCGGAAAAATCGCAGAAACGGGAGAGCACTGCCCCCATCGTTTTGATCCTCTCGGAGTGCACCTTCAGTTCCTTGAGCCGGAACTCTAGTTCCTCGGGGGCATGGTTCTGCTCGATGAACTGGTTGACCTTCGCGGCCATCCTGCCCGTCGCCTCATAGATGGGCCTCGCCACATCGGAAAAGGTCGCAAGCCGCGCTTGATGCTCCGCCGTCACCAGACAAGGCTGGTAGTCGGTTCGGGCAAAGAGCTGCAACAGGTATTGGTCGAGGGTGTCCACCGCACCGACAAGAAAGGCGATATCGTCAAGGATCCTGTCGGCCAAGGCGGGCACCGATGCGTATTCCACCAGTTGCTCGAGAAGCGACGGGCGCTTGCCGTTCCGCCGCTGGATGATCGAAAGCTGCCGTTTCAGTTCCTTCGGATCGTAGGTGTCGGTGAAATAACTGGTGGCGTTTTCCTCGATGTTGTGCGCCTCGTCAAGAATCAGCCGGTTGAAGGCGGGCAGGATTCCGTCCCCGTCGAACTCCTGTTGGTTCTCATACCGCCAAGCGGCGTCGCTGAACAGCAGGTGGTGGTTGCTGATGATGATCTTCGCCTCTTTGGTATGGCGTTTCGCCTTCTGGTAGAAACAGGTGGCGGCATAGGGGCACTTGAAGCCCAGGCACAGGTCCCCGTCGCTGTTGATGTCGCCCCACAGGTCTCCGGGAAGAGGATAGGGATAGTCGCTCCTCTGCCCGCTTTCCGTGGTCCGCGCCCAGTCGGTCAGCCGGCCAAGATCGCTCGCCGGATCCTGGGCGAGCAGGGACGACTCGTCGCGCTTTGCCAAAAACCTTCTCAGACAGAGATAGTTTCCCCTTCCGACGGCAAGGGCCACTTTGCACTCGGTGCCAAGCAGCTTGAAAAGCATCGGAATATCTTTCTCATAGAGCTGTTTCTGCAAGTTGATCGTGCTGGTGGCGACCACGGTCCTCTCGTCAGGTTTCTCCAGCGCATGCAACAGGGCAGGCACCAGGTAGGCGAAGGACTTGCCGATGCCGGTACCGGCCTCCACCACCAGGATCCCATCCCGCTCGTAGGCCTCGCGCACCTTGAGCGCCATCTGCAGCTGTCCGTCACGATACTCGTAGCCATGGAACCCCTTGGAAAGGGTCCCTCCCTCGTCAAATACCTGATACACCTGTTCTTCGGTCATCCGGACGCTCCAAAGAAGCGGGAAGCGGCCTGCGCCATCTCCTCCGCATCCACCGCCTTCGCCTTGGTCGGGAAAGCCTTTTGCATCGTCTTCCCGTAGCCAAGCCGCTCGAGCCTCGCATCAAGCAGGGCGACCACGCCCCGGTCCTCGCTGGTGCGGATCAATCTTCCGATACCCTGCCGCAGCATCAGCGTCGCGTAGGGGACCTGATAGCAGGAGAAGGGACTTTCCCTCCAGAGGATGCTCCGCTTCTGGCTGTCGGTCAGCGTCTTGTCGGCATTGACTTCCGCCTCGCGCCTATGGGCCAGTTCGTCCACCTTGACCATGAAAGGATCCCGTACGTTGCGGAAGGGAATACGGGGGATGACCACCATGGAAAGGGCAGAGCCGGGCACATCCACTCCTTCCCAAAAGGAATGGGTGCCCAACAGCACGCTGTCGGTATCCTCGAGGAAGGCTTTCGTCAGTTTTCCCCGCGGGGCTTGGCCTTGGAACAGCAGGGTTCGTTCCGTCTCCCTGACCCGGTAGCTCTCCTTTTCTCCAGGTTGGGCGACCGCAAGCGCTTTGACCAAAGTATACAGGTCGCTGTAGGAGGCGAGCAGTACCAGCACTCCTCCCTTCGCCACCTTGATCAACGAAAGGACGGTCTGCGCCACCACCTCGTCGTAGGCCTGGTGGGAACCGGCCTGCCAGTTCGGCATGGAGCTGTCGCCGCGGACAGTCAGGATCAGCATGTTGCGCTCAAAATCAAACGGAGAGGGAAAGGATACCGGATTTCCTCCGGCCAACGGATGTTTCCGATATCCGAGAAGGCCGCTCTGGCGCATCCAGTAGGAGAAGTCCCCGCTGCTGCCGGTAGAGAGTGTCGCGCTGGTGAATACGATCGAACGCATCTGGTCGTACAGATCCTCCCGCAGCTGCTCGGCCACCGAGAAGGGAACCATGTCCAGCACAGCCCAGTCCTGCCGCTGACCATGCCGGACACGGACCGAGCGGATGAACGCATCCGGGTTTGCCTCGTCCATCTTCGGCAGTTCGCTCAGGCTTGCCGCCATCTCCTGGATATGGGTGGCGATGGCATCCACCTGCGCCACGGCGTCCTCGGCCTGCTTGACGCCCCCGCAGGCCTTCGCCAGATGGTGCAGGTCGCCGGCCAGGTCGGCGCAACCTTCCTCCACCTTGGCGAGATTCTTCCATACCGCCTCAGGGAAATCCCCTTTCCTGGCGATCGGAATCTCCCCCTCGACACCGCCCTCCCTGCTTCCAAGCGAGGCGACAAGCGTCTCATTGGCGGTCAGCATCAGCTCCCTGAGCTCGTTGATGCTTCTGGAAATCCGCATGGGCAGCCGGGGCTGGTCGCAGACATCGGCCACCTGGGGAATCAGCGGGGCGGAACCTTTTCCTCCGGTGACCAGATGGCGGAGCAACCCTTCCAGGAGCAACGGGTCGTAGCTCATGGCGTAGAAGCGGGCGGCATTGTCCTGGATGCCATGAGCCTCGTCGATGACCAGATGGCGGAAGGAAGGCAGGACCAGGTCCGCCCCGCTCTCTTTGTTTTCCCGGGCGTCATGCTTGATCCTGGCGTCGCTGAACAGCAGGGAGTGATTGGTGATCACGATATCGGCCTTCTTCGCCTCTGCTTTCGCCTTATAGAAGAAGCACTCGTCGATGTAGGGGCAGGATCCGGCGGGACAGAGGTCCTTGTCGGCACGGATGCTTGACCAAAGCGCGTCGCCCACCTTCTCCTCCAGACGGAAACGCAGGCCGCTTGCCCCATCCCGGACCACCTCGTCCCCCACCTTCTCCAGGCTCCGTTTCTGGGCCGGGTTCAGCGTATCCCTGACGTCGAAAAGTTCCTTCCATCGCCGGATGCAGAGATAGTTGCCTCGACCGCAAAGCATGGAGACGTTCGCGGTGTAGCCCATGCGGGTCTGCAACAGGCTGACATCCTTGTCGTAGAGCTGGGTCATCAGGTTCAAGGTACCGGTGGCGATGACGGTACGCAGCTTGTCATGGTCCCCCAGCCTGCTCCTGCTCTGGCCGGCATATTCCATGGAAGGCACCAGGTAGGCGAAGGACTTGCCGATGCCGGTACCGGCTTCGATGATGGCGAAAAGGTCCTGGCCAAAAGCCTGGCTGACCAGGCACGCCATCTGCTCCTGCCCGCTCCGGTAGGTAAAGCAGTCTATCCCCTTGGAGAGCAACCCCTCGGGGCCGAAAATGGAGCGCATGTCCCTCATGCGTCGTCGCCATCCTCGATCTTGTACTCCTGCAGCTTCCGGTGCAGGGTCTTGCGTCCGATTCCCAGCACCTCGGCGGCTTTGGTCTTGTTTCCTTTGCAGTAGTCGAGCGTCGAGACAATCAGCCGTTTCTCGCCCTCGTCCAACGTCACTCCTACCGGGATGCTGACCTGCATGCCGTCCTTGCTTTTGGTCACCGCCGGCGGCAGGTCGTCCGGCCCGATCACCTGGGTGCGGCAGAGGACGACGGCGCTCTCCACCGCGTTGCGCAGCTCGCGGATGTTGCCCGGCCAGTCGTAGCCGAACATGGCCCGTTTGGCCTCATCGGAAAATCCTTCGATATGCTTGTTGTTTTCCCGGTTGAAGGTATCCAGGAACGATGCCATCAACAGGGGAATGTCCTCCTTGCGCTCGCGTAACGGCGGAACCTCGAGATGGATCACGTTCAGGCGGTAGAAGAGGTCCTCGCGGAAGGTCCCCTTCCTCACCTCCTCGGCAAGGTCTCGGTTGGTCGCGCAGATGAAGCGGACATCCACCTGCATGCTCTTCTCCCCTCCCAGGCGCTCGAAGGTGCGCTCCTGGATGGCGCGCAGCAGCTTGACCTGTGTGGACAGGGGGATCTCTCCGATCTCATCCAGGAACAGGGTTCCTCCGTCAGCCTGCTCGAAGTAGCCTTTGTGCATGGAGATGGCGCCGGTGAAAGCTCCCTTCTCATGGCCGAACAGGCGGTCTTCCAGCAGGGTCTCGCTCAAACCGCCGCTGTTGACCTTGATGAAAGGCTTGTCAGCCCGGTCGCTGAGTTCCTGGATCGCCGTGGCGACCAGCTCCTTGCCGACACCGCTCTCACCGGTGATCAGCACGCTTGCCCGGCTGGGCGCCACCTGTCCGACCAGCTCCATCAGAGCCATCATTTTCTGGCTCTTGCCGATGATCTTTCCATATTTGGTCCTCGCCTTGATTTCGGCAAGCTCGCTTTTCAGCCGCTCGTGTTCCTCGTACAGCTTGTTGGTGCTCAGGGATTTGCGGACCACCAGGATAAGACGGTCAAGGTCGACCGGTTTGGTGAAGAAATCCACCGCGCCGTCGCGCATGGCGACCACCGCCGTCTCGATGGTGCCGTGTCCGGTCAGGATGATGACCGGAAGACGAGGATACGCCCCGTGCACCTTCTGCAACAGCTCCTCGCCGCTCATCCCCTCCATGCGAAGGTCGGTGATCAGAAGATCGACATCGTTCCTGCCGATCAATGCCCAGGCCTCGTCTCCGCTGGAAGCAGTCAGGGTCTGGAATCCCTCGTCCTGGAAGGCCAGGGCAAGACCGTCACGGATATTCTTCTCATCATCGCAAATCAACAGGGTCTGCTGCATCACCGCACCTCCTCGCCGCTGCCGTCGATATTCTTGTCCAAGCCGGTAAGCCGCAGCCGCTCCGCCTCGGGGACCGGGAAGAAGAGACGGAACGTCGTCCCCTCTCCCACTTTGCTGGAGACGGTCACGTCTCCGTGGTGCTCCTTCATGATCTTGTAGACGATCGTCAGCCCCAGACCCGTGCCCTTGTCTCCCTTGGTGGTGAAATAGGGCTCGAAGATCTTGCCCAGATGCTCCGGCTTGATGCCGGTGCCGGTATCCTCAACCCCGAGGACCACCGAGTCCCCGTCCAGGTCGAGCGACAGGGTGATGTCCCCGCCTCCAGGCATGGCCGCCATGGCGTTGCGGACCAGGTTGAGCAGCACCTGCTTGATCTTCTCCGCGTCGTACTCCACACGGGTGACGCTGCTGGAGAAGCTGGTGTGGATCCGCACCTTGTGCTGGCTCAACTCCGGCCTGACAAACTCCACGGTCTCGTTGATGGTCGGCTCCAGGTCCTGCAACCGGAGCACCACGTTCATCGGCCTGACGGCGAACAGGTAGTCGACGACGATCGAGTTCAACCGGTCGATCTCCTCGTAGAGGACGTCCAGATACTGTTTGGACTGCTCCTGCGTCATGCTGCCGTCCTTCTTCAGCTTCCGGCTCATCAAGTCAAGGTAGATTTTCATGCCGGCCAGGGGATTCTTGATCTCGTGGGCGACGCTTGCCGCCATGGTGGTCATGCTGGCCAGATACTCGCTCTGGTGGAGCTTCGCCTCCTTCTGGTTGTCCTCGGTCACATCGTCCAGTATGACCAGGAAGGAGCCAAGCAGGGCGTCCGTACGCACCACCCGCACCCGGATGGTCTTGATTGTCTCGCCCCACGGAAAGTCGAACTCGTCTTTGACAGGACGGCTGCCCCTCAGGCAGGCATCCACATAGGACAGGACCTCCTTGCTGTCGATGACGTCGTCCAGCATCATCCCCTCCCATCCGGGGCGCTTATGCGACGGCGCGAAAAGCGGGATCAAGGTCCGGCAGTTCTGGCTGACGAACTCCACCTCGTGGCCGCTGGAGACGAGGATCACCCCCTCCTGCATGGCTTCGATGGCGGCCTCGAGCTTTTCCTCGTCGCTGTTCAGGTCCTTGATGATGGCGATGACCTGCTTCTGGTCGAGCTGGCCGATCTTTGCCAGCGCCTTGTTGACGAACCGGTTCATGCGTTTCCCTCCTCCCAGAGTTTCAGGCACAGGTTCTGGATCAGGAGCCTGCGGTCCTGGTTGTAGAGGACGGCCGCGCTTTCCAGCGATGAGACAATGCGGGAAAGCCTGCGGGCTTTGGCAAGAGGAATCCGGCCATCCAGGAAATCCCGCTCGAAGATGTCCAGCAGGCTCTGGAGAAAGAACTCCAGGGCGCTCTGGCTGGTGCACACTCCGGACAGCAGGGTGGTTTCCCCGCTTTCCAGCACGCCGTCGTGCAACGACAACGAAGCCAGTCGGGACGCCCACTCCTTCAATGCGGCGGCATCGCTGCCGCTGCCGGCAAGGAAGAACTCCTCGAAACTGGCATAGGGCCTTTCCGGGTAGCTGGAAGCCAGCAACCGCTTGACCGAGACCCCGTCCAGCGGCGAGAAGCGATATTTCCGCACACGGGAAAGGATGGTGGACAGAAGCCGCTCAGGATGGGTGGAGACCAGGATGAAATAGACTCCCTGGGGGGGCTCCTCAAGGATCTTCAGCAGGCTGTTCCGCGCCGAGACGTTGGCCTCCTCGACCCCTTCCAGAATCACGAATTGCCGCTGCCCGCCGGCGGTGGTCTGGTGGGCCCAGTCATCGATGGCCCGCACTTGGTCGATCGAGAGGGTCGTATCCTTGCGCTCGACCGACTCCAGCTTCTTCAGCGCCTCCAGATACGCCTTCTCGAACTTCTGCGCCCCCTTCTCGTCATCCTCGTCGGCGGTCTTCAGCGTGAGAAGCAGGTCATTGAGGGCTCCGGCGGCCGCGAAGGCCGGCTTCTGCGAGCTGCTCGCCGTCTTCAGCAGGGCGCCGTGGTAGCCGAGCAATGCGATACGTGTGGCCTTGACCAGCTGTTCCCTGCTGGTCAGGGTACGCAGCCTGCGATACACCCCGACATAGGTCCTCAGGATCGAGGCCTGGTCCCTCTGGCTCAGGACGACCAGGTTGTTGCCCTCCAGCAGGCGGTTTGCCCGGCAGGCAGGACACAGGCAGTCGTCCGCCCCATCCTTCTGGCAGGAAAGCAGACGGACCGTCTCCAGAGCGGTGGTCATCTTCAGGCTGTAGCGTGGTCCGCAGAACAGGACCGCCTGGGGGAATTCCCCGGAACGCACATCCCCTTCGAGCGCGTCGCAGAGATGAGGCTGATAGGGCCGGATTGCCTGGTACATCAGAGCATGCTCTCCTTGACGGCGCGCAACGCGGCGGGCAGGTACGGGTCGATGACGCGGGTGATGAACTGGCTGGTGTTGAACAGCGGAGTCACGTTCACCAGCTTCTGCGACCTCATCGCATAGCAGATCAGGGCGACGATCAGGAAGGTGGTCAGGAACCCCCAGAAAAAGCCCAGGAGCCTGTCGATTGCCTCAAGCCCCACGCTCAGGTCGACCACCCGCTGGAGGATTGACGCGGCAATCCGGACCAGGATGAAGGTGGCCATGAACAGGACGACAAAGGCCAGCAGCGAGGCGGGAAAGACCGCAAGGGCGAAGGTGCCCATGAACAGGCCTGCCACCGGAACGGTGAACATCAACCCTCCAATCGTCCCCAGCACGTAGCCGGCGCTCCGGCTGAAGCTCTCGATGAAACCCACCAAGGCTCCTCCGATCCCCCCGATCATCAGGACCAGAAGAAGAATGACGTCCAATGCATTGAAGAAATTTCCCCCAAGGGTAACGCCCCAGCTCATTTGCTTGCTCCTCCCACTTGCTCGATTACCTCTGCCACACGCTCGGCCGCGTCGCTCCGATCCAGCGACTTGGCACGCCGCGCCATCGTTTCCAGATACCCAGGGTTGGAGAAGAGGCCCTCCACCATTGCGGCGAGGTCCTGCCCTTCCGTCCAGACCAGGGACGCCCCTGCCCTCTCCATCCGCCTCGCGTTGACCACCTGGTCCCCCCTGCTTCCGCTTTTCAGAGGAACCAGGATGGAGGGCTTGCCATAGTGGCAGAGCTCCGAGAGAGCTCCCGCCCCGCTTCGGGAAACCACCAGGTCGGCAGCCTCGTAGAGGGCCGCCATGTCGTCGGTGATGAACCGGCACTGGTGGTAGCCCTGGTGGCGTATTCCCTTCCAATCCCGGCTTCCGCACTGGTGCCAGACGACCGCCTGCCTGCAAAGCGCGTCCAATTGGTTCCAAATCAAGGAGTTGACCTCCTTTGCCCCCTGGCTCCCCCCAAGTACCAGGATGAGCGGGCCGGCGATTCCCTTCTCCCTCTTGAAGTCCCTTCCCGAGGGGGCAGACAAGCTGGGCCTGATCGGGTTTCCGGTCACCACCACCTTCTCCTGGGGGAATTCCGTTCCAGCCCCTTCGAACGGGACGCATATGCGGCTCGCGTACCGGCTGCTGATCCGATTGGCAAGGCCGGCCGTCGCGTCCGACTCGTGGATCACCACCGGGATGCGTAGCAGATGTGCCGCCAGCACCGGCGGGACGCTGACATACCCCCCCTTGCTGAAGAGCACGTCGGGCCGGTAACGGGAGAGGATCAACAGGCTCTGCAGGAATCCGAAAAGGACGCCGAAGCCGGAAAAAAGCGTCTTGAAGGTGAAATACCTCCTGAGCTTCCCGCTGAAGATGCCGGCATAGGGGACGCAGGCGGACTCGACTGCGCTCCGCTCGTTCTTCCTGCGGCTTCCTAGGAACAGGCACTCATACCCGGGTTTGGCCTTCAGGACGGCATGCACGGACAGCGCGGGCAGCACATGTCCAAGCGTTCCTCCTCCCGTATAGCAGACTCTCATATCCTCATGGTACCAAAATCGGGTCGTTTTGACACTGTTTTTCCTGCAAAAAAGTAAAATCCCGAGAATGCTTTCCTTTGCCCTTTCTTTTCGATATACTTACGTTGATTATTTCCAAACATTGATTCATCCAGAAAGAGAGTTACGTCGGCATATGAGTGTATTGACCAAGATATTCGGCACCAAGCAGGACAAGGACCTGAAGCTCCTCTGGCCTCTGGTGAAGAAAGTCAACGACCAGGAGTCTTGGGCGAAAAGCCTGAAGGACGAAGATTTTCCGAAGCAGACCGCAGCGTGGAAGGAAGAGGTCGCCAAGGGAACCAAGCTTGACGACCTCCTGCCGAAGGCCTTTGCCTTGGCCCGCGAGGCTTCCCTCAGGGTCCTTGGCCAGCGCCAATATGACGTGCAGGTCATGGGCGCCATCGTCCTGCACCAGGGCAAGATCATGGAAATGAAGACCGGTGAAGGAAAGACCCTCTCCTGCGTCCCCGCCGCATACCTGAACGCGTTGGATGGAAAGGGCGTGCATATCGTCACCGTCAACGATTACCTTGCCGGACGCGACGCCGGCTGGATGGGACCGATCTACCAATTCCTTGGACTGACGGTCGGCGCGATCCTCAGCCAGATGGACAACGAGACCAGGCGGAAGAACTACGCCTGCGACATCACCTACGGGACCAACAACGAGTTCGGCTTCGATTACCTGCGCGACAACATGAAGTGGAGCGCCCAGGAGAAGATCCAGCCGAAACACCACTACTGCATCATCGACGAGATCGACTCGATCCTGATTGACGAGGCCCGTACCCCGCTGATCATCAGCGGCCAGGCCGAGGACGATTCCCGGCAGGTGCTTGGCGCCCGGCTGATCGCCCCCTTCCTGAAGGAGTGCGAGAAGGACCCGAAGACCAACGACTACTACGAGGAAGACCCGCTGGCCCGCTTCGACAAGAACGCCCCGAAGTTCGACCCGAAGGGCGACTACAAGCTGGACGAGAAGCAGAAGTCGGTCTCCTTCACCAACGACGGCATGACCCACATGGAGGAACTGCTGCAGAAGAACCACATCATCACCGGCAGCCTCTATGACACCGAGAATTTCGAGTACGTCCACTATGTCACCCAGGCGGTCCGCGCCCTGAGGCTCTATCAGAACGACGTCGATTACATCGTCAAGGACGGCAAGGTCCAGATTGTCGACGAGTTCACCGGCCGCATCCTCTACGGAAGACGCTACAGCGACGGCCTGCACCAGGCCATCGAGGCGAAGGAAGGCATCAAGGTCATGGCACAGAACCGGACCCTGGCCACGATCACCTTCCAGAATTTCTTCCGCATGTACGACAAGCTCTCCGGCATGACCGGCACCGCCGAGACCGAGGCGCCCGAGTTCATGCAGATCTACAAGCTGGATGTCGTCGTCATCCCGACCAACCGGCCGGTCATCCGGGAAGACAAGCCGGACCTTGTCTACTTCAACGAACAGTTCAAGTTCCAGGCGATCTGCCAGGAAATCAAGCGTGTGCATGAGAAAGGCCAGCCGATCCTTGTCGGCACGATCAGCGTCGAGAAAAGCGAGCTGCTCAGCAAGCTGCTCTTCCGCATGGGCATCCCCCACGAGGTGCTGAACGCCAAGAACCATGCCAGGGAAGCCATGATCATCGAGAACGCCGGCGCCAAGGGAGCCGTCACCATCGCCACCAACATGGCGGGCCGTGGTACCGACATCAAGCTCGGCGGATCTCCGGAGCATATGGCCCGCAAGCTGGCGGGCACCAAGGCCACCCCTGAAGAGTTCAAGGCGGCCATGGAGAAGGTCAAGCCGACCTGGCAGAAGCAGTACGAGGAAGTCAAGGCTCTTGGCGGCCTGTACGTCCTTGGCACCGAACGCCACGAGTCACGCCGTATCGACAACCAGCTGCGTGGCCGCAGCGGCCGCCAGGGCGACCCGGGCGAGAGCCGCTTCTACGTCTCGCTTGACGACAACCTGATGAGGCTGTTCGCCAGCGACAACATGAAGGCGATGCTGGGCAGGCTTGGCATGCAGGACGGAGAGCCGATCGAGCACAAGATGCTGACCAACGCCATCGAGAAGGCCCAGAAGCGTGTCGAGGAGCGCAACTTCGAGATCCGCAAGAACCTGCTGGAGTACGACGACGTGCTGAACGAGCAGCGCAACTACCTGTATGCCCAGCGCGACGAGATCCTGCAGAGCAAGGATCTGATCAGCCGGGTCATCAACCACACCCATGAGATGGCTCAGAAAATCGTTGACGACGCCTTCGCGGGGAAGAAGGAGGAAATCGCCTCCACCATCTGCGACGAGTTCAAGAAGAACTTCTTCTACGAGATCCAGCCCCTCGAGGGCCAGGACGTGACGAAGGAGCAATGGGTCGGCCACCTGAACGCCTTCCTGAACAAGAACATCGCCGACAAGATCAACCTGACCGGTCCGGGTCCGTTCAACGAGTTCCTCCGCTTCAACTATCTGAGGCAGATCGACCTCCGCTGGCAGGACCACCTTGGCGAGTTGGAAAGCCTGCGCGAGGCCGTGGGACTCAGGACCTACGCCCAGCGAAACCCGCTCGTCGAGTACAAGGTCGAGGGCTTCGAGATCTTCCAGACGATGCTGGACAACATCTCGAACTTCATGGCCCAGCTACTCGTCCGGGTGCAGGTCAAGCCAAGGACCGACGCGCCGAAGGCATAAGGACAGCCAGAGCCCACATCCACACTGCCCCTCCTTCCGGGGCAGTGTTTTTTGCGAGTGCCTGGAATCGTCTACTTGTCTGGCACACCCGGAAACAGGCAGCCTCGGATGCTCCTGCGTCTTTTCTGCAAGGAGTGTCAAACAGGGAACAGCGTTAGAAGAAGCTTGCCGGATCGAGGGCGTAGCTGCTCTGCTCCAGCTTGAAGAAGAGCTTCGGGGTATCCCAGGTGGTGCCGCTCGTGCCGATGATGCCGATCATCTGTCCGGCACTCACCTTGTCTCCTCCCCTGACCTCGACCGACTCGAGGTGGGCATAGGTGGTCTTGTAGCCGTCAGCGTGGCTGATGACCACGAACCGTCCCCTTCCCTGGGGCTCGATGCCCACGTCGACCACGTTGCCATCGGCGCTGGCGAGGACCGCGTCTCCCCAGGTGCCTTCAATCAGGATGCCATTGCCATCAACGGGGTCAGAGGCGCTCTGGGTGAAGGACAGGACGACCCTCCCCTTGGTCGGCTTCTGGAAGTTGACCGTGGCGACTTCGGCAGCGCTGCTGGAAGCGGCGCCTTGGGCGCTGGAATCAGGAATGAAAAGCTCCTGGCCGGGGCGGATCATGTCGCTGGTCAGGCCGTTGAGGTCCATCAGCGTATGCCAGCCCATGTTGTAGGACCGGGCGATGGTGGAAAGCATATCCCCGCTCCTGACGATGTAGATCTGGCCATCGCGGTCCGGGATGCGGAGCGTCACGCCGGTGGTGATCGCATTGACATTGCGGATCTGGTTGACGTTGATCAGGGTCTGGGTCTTCAGCCCATAGCTCTCTGCAATCGAGTCAAGGCTCTCGCCCTCCTTCACCTGATGGTCGGCGAACTGGACCATGTTCTTGGCGCTCCGCACGCTTTTCGGCGTCTCGTCAAGACTGACCGCGGTGGTAGTGCGGGTCACCGTCGGCTTGCTCGGTTCCTGGGGCAGGACGGCTGGAGCCGGGGTTTCGCTTTTCGGCACATCGGAAATCACGACAGCGGGAGCGTCCTCCACCTTCTGCACCTCGGCGGCGACAGGAGGCTGGACCTGTACGACATCCGTTTGCCGGGCGGCGGGCTGTACACCTTGGGAAGAGGCTGGAAAGAGCTTGTTCCACAAAAGGACGATGGCGAGCAACACTATGACGAATCCAAGCAGGATGACGACAGTGAAGATCAATTTTCTCGGCTTGCCGCCAGTGCGGAGGTCGGAACCATCATCCTGGAGGCCATCGTAACTATCTCTTGTCATGCTCGACTTTCCCTTATCAGTAATGGTATCATAGCATCCAACATGGCAAGTAGTCAAAACCATACACGAACCTTCTGGATCGCCACGACCCTTGCCAGTCTGGCGGTGCTGACGCTGATGGGACGTCTTGTCTGGGTCACCGTGACGGCGGGCAAGAACCGGGAATACCGGGATCCGGTCGTTTCCGAGCGAGTCGTACGGGGAACCATCTACGACCGCGGGGGGCAAATCCTGGCAATCGAGACCCCCTCCTACAATCTCTATTTCCGGCTCTCCCACATCAAGGATATGGATGCCACGGCATCGCTGGTCTCCCCCTACATCGGCATGACCGTCGATGAGATCAAGCAACAGGTATCCCGCTACCAGACCTATGCCTTGGTACGCAAGGATATCGGGGAAAGCGAGGCGGCAGCGCTGCGGAACGCGGTCAGGCAGGCCGCGCTGTCCAACGCGGTCGACATCGAGAAGCGGGTCGGCCGGACCTACCCTGCCAGCTTCCATGCCTCGCAGACCATCGGTTTTGTGGACACCAACAACCACGGACTGGAAGGAATCGAGTACGCCCAAGACGACAATCTTTCCCCCATGCCGGTCTTGGGTTCCCCGGACACCTCGTACGGACAGGACATCACCCTGACGCTGGATATCGACGTGCAGTACCTGCTCGATCTGGAGATGCAGCGCATCGCCCAGGAGCATATGCCCGACTACGCCATCGGCATCGTCATGGACGCCAAGAGCGGCGACATCCTGGCCCTTTCCAGCTATCCCTGGTACGACACCAACGACATCGCCTCCTCCTCGGAGACCAGCCGCCTGAACCATGCGGTCAACTACCTGTACGAGCCAGGATCGGTCTTCAAGATCTTCAGCCTTTGCGCGGAGATGGAAATCGGACAGGCGGACCTGTCCAAACCCTTCATCTGCGACGGGGCCTTCACGTTCGACGGCATCACCATCGGCTGCCATGAACCGCATGGCACCGTCACTCCGCGGGAGATGATCTCCCAGAGCTGCAACGGAGCGGTGGCGAACTGGGCGCTGCAGACCGACAGCAAGAAGTTTTACGGGATTCTCGACCAGTTGGGATTCAACAGGGCATACGATATCGGGCTTCCCTCCCGCAGCCGGGCCCGCATCGCGGACCCATCCACCTGGTCGGCACGCAGCAAGGCGACCATCAGCTTCGGACAAGAGGTGTCGGTGACAGCCCTGCACCTGGCGGCCGCCGCCACAGCCCTGGCAAACGGAGGTTCGATGCTCGAGCCCCACCTGATCCTGAAACGGAGCAAAGGAAACGAGAGCGGGGGCATCGGAGAGACCCTCTTCCAGAGGGAAATCACCAAAAGCGGGCAGATTTTCTCCGAGGAGGTCGCCAGCAAGGTCCTGGACTACATGCATACCGCCACCGAGGTAGGCGGCACAGCCAGATTGGCTGCGGTCGAAGGGGTCGACGTCAGCGCGAAGACCGGCACCGCCCAGCTGTACAACCCGGAGACCCGTAGCTACAAGGATGGGGGAAACCTGGCAAGCACCCTTGCCCTCGTCCCCACCAAGGATCCGAAGTACATCATCTACATTGCCGCCGGCAACCCCAAAGGAAACACCATCTGGGGGGCCAACATCGCAGCTCCCGCCGTCGGCAAGGTGGTCAAGGGCCTGGTCAGCCAGGGAAAATTGGCGAGCAGCGTCTCACCGTTGCTCTGACACGGGGGCGACCACGTAGAACTGCACCTCGCAACGATGTTGCGAGGAGAACAGTTTCTTTTCCGTGTAATCGCGGCGGAAGACGACACGCACCCCGTCCCCGAATTGCTCGTGGGCGTCACGGAGCGCCGTATCGTAGTCCGTCCCGATGAGATGGTGCAACTGCATGTCTACAGTATATACCTCGAAAGGTCCTGGTTCTCCAAGACATCTTTCAGCCGTTCATCCACATATTCACGGGTAATCGTGACCGTCTGGCCGGAAAGTTCGTTCGCGGCGAACGAAAGTTCCTCCAGCAGCTTCTCCATGATCGTGAAAAGACGCCGGGCACCGATGTTGTCGTTCTGCGTGTTCATCTGCTCGGTGATCTGGGCAAGGCGGTGCAGGGCCTCGTCGTTGAAGACCAGGTTGACGCCTTCGGTGGCCAACAACTGCTGGTACTGCTTGGTGATCGCGTTGGAAGGTTCGGTAAGGATCCGGTAGAAATCGGCTTCTTTCAGCTCGTCCAGCTCCACCCGCAGCGGGAACCGTCCCTGCAGTTCGGGGATCAGGTCGCTCGGCTTGGAGACGTGGAAGGCCCCGCTGGCGATGAAGAGGATGTGGGTGGTGTCCACCACACCGTACTTGGTGGACACCTTGGTTCCCTCGACAATCGGCAGGATATCGCGCTGCACCCCCTCGCGGGAAACATCGATGTTGCTCCCGCTGTTGGAGCTGGAGGCGATCTTGTCGATCTCGTCGATGAAGACGATGCCCATCTGCTCCACCCGCTCCTTGGCAACGTCGACCGCCTTGTCCGGGTCGACACTGCGGTCCATCTCGTCGTCCATGAAGATCTCGCGGGCGCGTTTGACACTCACCTTCCGCTTGTGGCTCCTGCCCCCGAAGATCGATCCTAGGGACTGCATGGCGTTCTGCAGGTCCTCCTGGTTGCCGGCGCCGAACAGCTCGATGCCGGCGGCCGGCCGGCCCATGACATCCACCTCCACCTCGCGGTCCTCCAGCTTCCCCTCCCGAAGCAGCTTCCGATAGGTCTCGCGGGTCTCGTTCTGGTAGCTGGAAAACTGGCTGCCGTCCGCGCTCTTGACCTCGTTCTGCGGAAGGATCACGTCCAGAAGACGCTCCTCGACACGACCCTTCACCTTCTCGGTGTTGTTGGCTGCCATCTCGCGCTTGACCTCGCCGATGGCGATTCCCATCAGATCCCTGATGATCGACTCGACGTCGCGGCCCACATAGCCGACCTCGGTGTACTTGGTCGCCTCGACCTTGATGAAGGGAGCGTTGGAAAGACGGGCGATACGCCTGGCGATTTCGGTCTTGCCGACACCGGTGGGACCGATCAGGATGATGTTCTTCGGCGACACCTCGTCGCGGATCTCCGCGGGAAGCCTGCGCCGGCGGGTCCGGTTGCGGATGGCGACGGCGATGGTGCGCTTCGCCTTCTCCTGGCCGACGATATACTTATCCAATTCCTGGACAATCTCCTTGGGAGTCATGTTGTCCAGGTTCTTCTGTAACGTAGCGATTGCTTCCATGAATCAGAGTTCCTCGACGATAATGTTGGTATTGGTGAAAATGCAGATCTGGCTGGCGATCTCGATGCTCTTGCGGGCAATCTCCGCCGCCGAGAGCTGGGGAGCGCAATCCAGATAGGCCAAGGCCGCGCTGTAGGCGAAATTCCCCCCGCTGCCTATGCCGATACAATCCCCCTGGGGATCGATGACATCGCCCACTCCGTCGATCAGGAAAATCTTCTTCCCGTCGGTGGCCAGCATCATCGCCTCCATCTGCCGCATCTGCTTGTCGGTCCTCCATTGCTTTGCCAAGTCCACCGCCGCACGGGTGATATCGCCGGAGAACTGCCTGAGCTTCTGCTCGAAGAGCTCGCTCAGCGTGAAGGCGTCAGCCGTGCCGCCGGCAAATCCGATAATCACCTTTCCATCGTAGAGCCTGCGCACCTTGTGCGCATTGCCCTTCAGGACCACGGTGTTCCCCTGCGTGACCTGTCCGTCACCTGCAATGGCGACCTTCCCGTCCTTACGGACAGCGATGATCGTCGTCCCTTTCAATTGTTCCATGTGCGTGTCAATCCTTCTTTCCTAAGGGGTGGCAGTCATCCACGACCTGGCGGAGCCTTGCCTGGGTGACATGGGTGTACATCTGCGTCGTGGAGATGGATGCGTGGCCAAGCATCGCCTGGACCGTCCTGATGTCGGCTCCATGCTCCAAGAGCCGAGTCGCATAGGTATGTCTGAGCACGTGTGGCGTGAACTCCTTCTGCCACCCGAACCGCAGCCTGTACTTCTCAAACATAGTATGAATGGAGCTCATCGGCAACTGCTTTCCCTTGTCGGAGACAAAGAAGAGTTCCCTCAGGCCCGGCTCCGTCACCCCAAGCCGGGACTGGAACCGGTCCTTCTCTTCCAGATATCGCGCCATCAGCCTCCTGGTCTTTTCCGTGAAGAAGACGTAGCGCATCTTGTCCCCTTTGCCGGTAATCGGGATGCGGCGGCACCGAAGGTCGATTTCCTTGGAGCGGACCGACACCGCCTCGCCGATACGGCAACCGGTGTCGTAGAGGAAGCGGAACAACATCAGGTCGCGCAGGCTGGGAAAGTCCGGGGTCTCGATGGAGAAGAGCTGCTTCAGCTCATTCCTGTCGAGCACCGACGGCAGGTGGTCCTGGACCCTCCGGACCGAAATCTCGTCGAAGGGGTTCCCCTTGACCATGTCCCGCTTCAACAGCCAGTCGTAAAAGGTCCTGAGGGCGGACATATGCTGGTTCAGCGACGCATCCCGGTAGATTTCCTGCTCGTGGATGCCCCTGACGTAGGTTCTGGCGTCCGGGTCGACCACATCCTCGAAGGCGAGCCGATACTCCTTGCAGAAGGAGGCGAAGCGCCGGACCGCGAACTCGTAGGCGGTCACGGTGTGGGGACTATAGTTCCGCACATCCCGCAGATAGTCCAAAAACTCCTCAATCACATCCATAGGCCGAGTCTACCACAAAGCTCGTCTTGTCGACACACCGTCTGAGGATCGGAGCTCCTTCTTCCCTCAGACGGTTTCCTCCTGCATGCTGCGCACCGTTGCCGACGGCACAGGGCAGGAGCAACACATCGCCCCCCGAGTCGAGCGCGTCACGGGCGACCAGGAGGGAGCCGCTGCGCAGGGGAGCCTGGACGATAATGGTCAGCTGGCAGAGGCTTGCGGAGAACAGGTTCCTGCCCAGCAGGCTTTCCCGGCTCCGGACCGTCCCTTCCGGAAACGGAGAGACAAGGACCGTCGTTCCGTCCCAGGTCGCCGGCAGTCCGCCCGCTACGGCGACAATCGGCTTGAAACCCGCACCTGCGAGCGCCCGCCGCACCGCCAGGTCGCAGCCGCCCTCCCCGCTTGTGACCACCCGCCATCCCAGGCGGGCGAAGCGCAGCGACCAGACCCAGGCGTCATGGAAGGCCTGATGGTCAGGCCTGCGGGTACCGGAGAAAAGGACGCAGGAATCGGAACCGATCGCAAGCGGCTCGCTCGCATACAAGAGCGGTGGCGCGTCGAGCAGGGCCAACCGCTCGGGGTACCCATCATCACAGGGAGATACAATGGTCATACCCTACAATACCGTCGTTTCCGGAAAAACGATTCAGAAGAACAGGTTCCGCACGATATTGAGGAACAGCAGAAAAAGCACCACGGCCAGCATCGGCTTGATCACCTTCGCTCCCTTGTGGAGGGCGAGGCCGCTGCCCACATAGCCCCCGGCAACCGAAGCCAGGGCGCAAGGAACGCCAATCCGGTAGTCGACGTTGCCGTTGCAGATGAAGGTCGCGATGGCGGCTATATTGCTGGAAAGGTTGACGATCTTGGTGGTGCCCACCGACTTGATCAGCTCCAAACCGACCACGGCGCTGAACATCCAGGTCAGGAACATGCCCGTACCCGGGCCGAAGAAGCCGTCATACATGCCGATGATGATGCCGGTCAGCAGACTGACCGGATAGATGTGCCCGCACTCCCTGGCAGTGCCGAAATCGGGCTTCAGGAAGGTGAGGATGCCGATGACGGGAACCAGGACCAGCAGCAGGTACTGCAGGTAGACGCCGTCGAAAAAGAGGGCGAGGCGGCTGCCGGCCAAGGAACCGGCGATGGCACCGGCTACCGAAAGCGGAGCCACCCTCCAGTCGATGTCCCCGTTCTTGACGTACCGCGCCGTTGCCACCAGGGTGCCACAGGTCGACGAGAACTTGTTGTTCCCAAGCGCCATGGTAGGCGGCAGGAAAAAGGAATAGGCGGTCAAGCTGATCAGCCCCCCGCCTCCGGCAATCGCGTCCACCAGACCGGCAAGGAAAATCAAAGGACAGAGAATCCAGAGAATCTGGGGATTCATAGGTCGTCATCCTCCTCGTGCCAGGCTTCGTAGGCGGCCTCGAGGTCCTGGGTATCCACATGGGTATATATCTGGGTGGTCTTGATGTCGCTGTGGCCGAGCAGCATCTGCACGCTGCGCAGGTCCGCCCCCCGGGAGAGCAGGCTGGTGGCGTAGCTGTGCCGCAGGGTGTGGAGATGCATGTCGAGGCCTTCCCCTGCGGCGTACTCCTTCAACCGCTTTGCCACGCCTTGGCGGGTCAGTCCCGTCCCCCTGCGTCCGACAAAGAGATGGCGCTCGCTGGAACGTGGTCCGACCAGCTTGGGCCTCACCTCTCCCAGGTACTGGACAAGCAGCTGGCGCACCTCGCCGGGGATCGGGACCAATCGCATCTTGCCGCGTTTGCCCAGGACCCTCAGGCTTCCGTCCTGGATGTCGCTTACCTTCAGCGAAACCGCCTCGCTCGCGCGCAATCCGCAACCGAAGATCGTCTTCAGCATGACCTGGTCCCGCTGTCCGAGCAACGTATCGGCAGGGATATCCGCAAAGAACTTCTCCAGCTCTTCGGAAGAGACCACTTTCGGGAGTCTGCTGCCGAGTTTCGGTGCTCTGAGCAGCTTGGCGACATTGTCCGGACGGATATGCTCCCTGACCAGGAAGGAGAAGAACGTCTTCAGGGCGGAAAGGTATTTGGCAATCGTGCGCCCGCCTGTGCCCCCGGCCTCCCTGGTCTCGACAAGAAAGCGCTCAAGGTCGTCGACCGCCAGGGTCGAGACATCAAGTCCATGGTGCTCGACATATGTGAGGAAATGCTGGATGACCGGCAGATAGACGAGAGCGGTCGCCTTTGCAAGGCGCCGCTCCACGTACAGGTAGTCGGCGAACTGATCGCACAGTTCCTTGTTTTCAGGCCTCATTGCTGCTGGTTGTTGTTGCCTTGGCCGAACCGGAGGACGGCAGGAATGGAATAATCCCCATCCTCGCCGCTGAAGTTGGTCTTTCCCAGCTGCTTCTGCAAATCCTGCCAACGGTTGACCTGGATGGTACCCGGCTGGGGCTGCTCAGGCTGGGGCTGGGATGGTTGCTGCGGCTTGCGTTCCGTAATCGGGTTCATCGCCTGCTTGAGAGGCGTAGCCATCTCGCTTCTCTGCGGCTCGGGGGCGCTCTGTGCCTGGGCTGCGGCACCCGTGAAGAACGGGTTGCCCATCGCGCTCGGCTGGCTTTGCGCCGCCTGGCTGGAAGCCGGGTGGCGGTTCAGGTTCATCTCCGCTCCCACCACTTCCTTGCGCTCCTCGAAACCGGTGGCGACCACCGTCACCTTGATACGGTCTCCCAATTCCGGGTTGAAGGCCTGTCCTGCGATGATCAGGGCATCTTCGGCGCAGTTCTCGGTGATGATCTCGACGACGTCCTGGTATTCCTGCAGGGTCAGGTTCTCGCTGCCGGAAAGGTTGACCAGCACGTTCTTGGCTCCTGCAATCGACGCGTTCTCCAATAGCGGGTTGCTGATCGCCTGACGGGCGGCATCGGCGGCACGGTTGGCGCCTTCGCCGAATCCGATTCCCATCAGGGCGTCACCCTTCCCCTTCATGACGGTGCGCACATCCGCGAAGTCGATATTGATCTCGCCTGGCTCGGTGATCAGCTCGCTGATTCCCTCGACGCCCATGAAGAGCACCTCGTCCGCCATCAGGAAGGCCTGCTTGATCGGGGTGTTGTTCTCCACCACCTTCAGCAGGTACTGGTTGGGGATGATGATCAGGGTGTCGACATTCTTGCGGAGTTTCGCCAAGCCCTGCTGGGCCAGCAGCATCTTCTTCTTGCCCTCGAACGCGAAGGGAGTGGTGACGACGGCGACAGTCAGGGCGTTGCAGCTCTTGGCGATCTCGGCGACGACCGGGGCCGCGCCGGTACCGGTGCCGCCGCCCATGCCGGCGGTGATGAAGACCATGTCGGCGTTCTCCAGCTCCTTCTTGATCTCTTCCTTGCTCTCCTGGGCTGCCTTCTCGCCGACCTCGGGCTGGCCTCCGGCGCCAAGCCCCCCTGTCAGCTCCCTTCCAATGGGAAGACGGACCTGGGCATTGGAGCGCTGCAGGGCCTGCATGTCGGTGTTCATGGCGACGAACTGGACCTTCTTCAGCCCGCTTGCGATCATGCGGTTGACGGCGTTTCCACCGCCGCCGCCGACACCTACGACCTTGATGACGGTCGAGGCTGTCTGCTCATCCTTGACCATGTCTTCCACATCAAGCATGCCGAAATCCAAAGAAGTATCGCTACCCATATCGTCCACCCTCAAAACAACGTACGGAAGAATCCCTTGATGCGAGATGCCACCGATTCCTGACTGCCAGCCCGATCGCCTTCATGGCGACGTCTGGGCTGTTGCTGTTCTCCCAGTTTCTTCGCCTCGTATTTCAGCAACCCAAGGACGGTCGTGTACCCGGGATTGATGTAATTCCGATCCAGTCCTCCGATCGCCTCGGGGAACCCAAGACGAGCCGGAATGCCGAAAATCTCATGGGCGAGGTCGGTCACGCCGGAAAGGAGCGATCCTCCTCCGACCAGCACCACTCCCCCGCCGTAGTTTCCACCCACTCCCGCTTTTGCCATCCCCTGCTGCAGACGGCTGAAAATCTCCGCCATGCGGGCCTCGATGATGCGGGAAAGCTCGCGCTTGGGCATGACGATCGCCGGCATGCCCTGCACCGAGGGAATGGTCACCATCTGCTCGGGAGAAACCGATGGAACATAGCTGAAGCCGCTGTCGAACTTGATCTGCTCCGCCATCTGCCGGGGCTTGTTGAGGATCTGGGCGAGGTCGCTCGTCACCAGGTCCCCTCCCTCGTTGATTCCTGAGACATACTGCGGAGCTCCATGGCTGTAGACAATCATGTTGCTGGTTCCGCCGCCGATATTGATCAGGATGACGCCCATCTCCTTTTCCTCGGGAGAAAGCACCACCTCGCTGTCGGCAAGGCTCTGCAGCACCATGCGGCGGATATTCAGGCCGCTGCGCATGACGCACTTGCGCTTGTTCTGGGCGATGGAGGCGGACGCGGTGACGATCAAAGCCTTGGTCTCCAGGCGGTGGCCGAGCATGTCGATCGGGTCCTTGATTCCGCCCTGGCCGTCGATGTTGAACTCCTGGACCAGCGTGTGGATGATCTCCCGGTCAGGGGGAAGCTCGAAGGAACGGGCGACTTCCAGAGACCGCATCACGTCCTCCTGCTTGATTTCCTGTCCGTTTCCCTTGATTCCCGCCACCCCGTTGCTGGGGACGCAGACGATGTTCTCGCCGCCGATGCCGATGATCACCTCGGACAGCTCCGCGCCAGCCTGGAGTTCCGCCTCGTTGACCACGCTGCTGATGGCCTTCAAGGTAAGCTCGATGTTGACGATGGAACCGTTACGCACGCCCTCGCTCGGGCGCTCGCAAATGGAATCGACCATCAGCTGTCCGTCGTGATTGACACTACCGATCACGCATCGGATTTTGCTCGAGCCGATATCCAGCCCCATCAACATTTTATCGCCAGCCATCAAAATCCTCCGCTAGCGGCGCACAATGCCTGACGCATAGACGTCGTACCGTGTCCATTCGTTGTCCAAATGCAACAGCCCCCGCTCCTCTCTGGCTACCACGTCGATGGCCTTGCGCATCAATTCCGGGGTGACTTCTTCACGGATACAGACCTCTGCATGCAAGCTTGCAAGCTGCAGTACCACTCTACCTAATCTATTGCTACTATTATTATCGTATTTAACCATCGTTATCAAGGACATATTGCCCTGCAACGATGCCAGATACCGCACCACTTTGACCAGTTCGTCGTCCACCCCGTAGCCCTCGATCATCGCCGCGTAGATAGGGGTGATGACGATACGGACCACCGAGTCCGGATAGATGTCCCCGTCGGCCATCTCGATGGGATACAAGGTCTTTCCCTCCAACCCCATGAGCTTCTGGGTGCGGTCCCCTTCTGCAACCACCAAAACGGCCTCCAGCGGCCGCAAGGAGACCTTCACGGAAAGTTTGTCGGGAAGCTTCCGGCTGATGGAGAAACGGGCGATGAGCGGCTCTTGAGAAAGCTGTCTGGAGAGTTCCCCCTTGGTCTCGCCGAACAAGGGTCTGCCCTTCTGGGAGGCAAGCGCCTCCATTGCCCGCTTGGGCAGCGCCCTTCCCTGCTCCTCCTGCAGGACCACCTGGTTGACAACGAACGCGGGAATGTACTTCAGCGTATACACGCCGATGCAGGCAAGCATGCCGACAAGCACCAGCATGACTGCGAAACGGGCCGCCTTCATGGGTTCCTCGCCGGGAAATTGACGCTCTTGCCTGCCTCGTGTCCATCGGGGGGAATCGGCTGCCTGCCGAGCTCGACCATGATCCTGAAGAGCACCGAACTGGAGACGAGGGTGACGAACAAGTTCGTCCCCCCTTGGCTGAAGAAGGGAAGCGGAATGCCGGTCGGCGGCAACAGGCCGGTGACGACCGAGACATTGATCACCACTTGGCTGATGATCAGCGTGGTCAGGCCGAAATCCACGTATCCGAGGAAGCGGTCATGGCGGACCATCTGTGCGAAACTCCGGTATCCCAGAATGGCGAAAAGCAGGAAGAGCCCGAGCAGGAACAGCATCCAGAACAACCCCAGTTCCTCGCACATCGATGCGAAAATGAAATCATTCTGCACTTCGGGGAGGATTCCCAGCTTGTAGGTGCCAGAGCCGAGTCCGACACCGAACAATCCCCCGCTGCGGATCGCCTTCAAGGCGCTGTCCACCTGGTAGGATGCGCCGCTGCGGTCTATTCCCGGAAAGAGGAACGAAGCCATGCGCTGGATGCGGTAGGGGGCGGTCAGGATAGCCAGGATGCTGGGCACAAAGATGACGGCCAGGGCCAGGAGCAGGATGCTGAAATGGAGTCCGGCAGCCATCTGCAGCGCCAGGCAGAGGCAGAGATAGACAATCGTCGTGCTGAAGTCCCGTTGCATCAGGATCAAGACCGCGAAGAGCAGCATCACCCCCATCGGCACCAGATAGCGGGCAACCTTCCGGTGCTCCTTCGCGTACCAGTCCGCGATAAAGAAGAGGGTCGCCACTTTGGCCAGCTCGCTCGGTTGTAGGGAAAGCGGACCGAGCCGGATCCAGCGGCGGGCTCCAAGGACCACCACCCCCAGCGGGGTGAACAGGCTGAGCAGCATCAGCAGGAAGGCAGCCGCCACCATCGGGACCGTCATCATCCGGAGCACCTTGACGGGCATGTAGCAGACGACCACGCCGACGAAGGCCGAGAGCACGACAAACGCCAGCTGATGTACGAAAAAGTAATAGTGCGGCAACCCGTGGCGGATCGCCTCGTCGTACGAGGAGCTGTAGAGCATGAGGAGGCCGAAACAGGTCAGGAAGACGACCAGGCACAGGAAGGTGAACGCGCCATAGCGGCGCTCATGCCTCAGCGATGCCATGCGGTTCGATGCATCCCACTGGTCGGCGTCCCACATCACGCAAACCCTCCCCTGCCCATCAACCATACCGCTGCCAGCGTGGCCGACAGGCTTGCCAGAAAAAAGATGGCTACCGTGGTTCTCTCCCCCAACCCATGTTTTTGCAGGTCATGGTGCAGGGGCGCGATGGCGAACACCTTCCGGCCGAAAAGCCGGATGGCGACAATCTGCACGAAAGAACTGAGGAATTCCACAAAGAAAGGAATCGTCGCAACCAATACGGGTCCTTCCCGATGATGCACCAACGCCGCCAAGGCAAGTACCGCCCCGATGGCATGGCTGCCGGTGTCCCCCATGAAATACTTCGCAGGCTTCATGTTGAGAATCAGGAATCCCAGCAGAGACCCGATAAATGCCAACAGGAACGGGTTCCGGTCTACGGCTGCCACCATGCAGAGGGCGGGAAGGGCCATCAGTGTCGCCAGCCCGTCCATCCCATCGGAAATATTGACCGCGTTGACCATGTAGACCAGGAAAAAGACGGAGAAGGCGCTGTAACTGAAATTGGTCTCGACCAGGTTGTTCATCCCAAGCATCAGCACGGTCAGGAACGCGGCGAGGAACTGGGCAAACAGCTTGGTAGTGCTCTTCAGTCCATCGCCGTTACGGGTCCGGGTCTTCTCCAAGTCGTCCAGCAGGCCGACGGCGGCAAAGAGCCACATGGCAAGCAGCCCGACCGGGCTCAGATGCAGGAGAAGCGAGACGACCGTAGTGGAAACGGTAAAGGCGATACCCCCGACCGTGGGGGTACCGCTTTTGGCTTCCTGCACATCCCGCAGTTCCGGCTTGATCCGGACCACCAGCTTGCGCTTGGAATGGAGCAGGCAGAGTGAGAGCGCCAATGTAAAGCAGAAACCCAGAAGGAAGCCGGACATCACCCTACCTGCCTCAGGAAAGGAATCAACCGCTCCATCGCCATCGACCGCGACCCCTTGACCAGACAAAGGTCCCCGCGTTTGACGCCATGGGTCACCTGGTCGCGCAGGTCGTCGAAATCGTCCGTATAGACAAGGGAGCCCCGGTAGCCGCTCCGTTTCAAGAGCCGATAGGCGGTCCCCATCTCCTTGCCGTACAGGAACGCCCCGTCAAAACCGCAACGCATGATATGTCTCGCCACTTCCTGGTGGGCGGAGACGCTCGCGCTCCCCAGTTCCTTCATCGTGCCGAGCACCACCTTCTTGGCTCCTTTCCAGGGAACCTTGGCAATGGTGTCAAGCATCGAGCTGGTCGAATCGAGGCTGGCGTTGTAGCAGTCCTCGATGATGGTCACCTCGCCGTTCAGCACGGTGGCTCTCCCGGCCATCGGCCGGAACCCGTCCAGGCCCTCGGCGATCTCGATGTCAGGCACGCCAAGGTAACGCGCAACCTGCACCGCGGCGGCGATGTCGTGGAGGAGATGGCGGCCGAACACATGCACGACACATTGCTGGTTCGCTATGCTCAGCCGCCAACCATCCAATCCAAGATCCTCCGCCAGCAGATCGGATGCGTCAAATGACCCCAACAGGAGCCCGCGCTCCTTCTCGATCTGTCTGGTGAAAGGACATCCGCGACTAATGAATCCGGCACCGATGCCGGGATGGAAGATCCCCCCCTTCTCATGGGCGATCGCCCTCTGGGTATGGAACTTCTCCAGGTGGGAGATGCCGATATTGGTCAACACCGCCACATCAGGCTTCATGACGTCCAGCATGCGCCCCATCTCCCCCACGTGGTCGACGCCCATCTCGAAGACGCCATAGCGGGTAGCCGGACCCACCTGCAACACGCTCAAGGGAAGACCAATCTCGCTATTGAGGTTGCCGGGAGTCCTGACAGTGTTTCCATGGACCGAGAGAATGGCGCTGATCGCCTCCTTTGTGGTCGATTTGCCGCAGGAACCGGTCACGCCCACGTACTCCACGTGGGTGTACTTTTCCAATTCATGGGCGGAAAACCGCTGCAACGCGCGCAGGGAATCCTTGACCGCGATAAGAGGAATCGAGCAGGCGGAAAGCAGTTCGGCGACATGGCTCTCGGCGACGACCGCGGCATGGGCGCCGAGCGACTGCGCCAGAGGGACGAAGCGGGAACCATCGCAGTTCTCGCCGGCAAGGGCGAAGAAAAGGGCTCCCTTCTCCAAGTTTCTGGTGTCAATGGAGACGGAATCGACAGACACGCCATTCGGGCGGACCAGACGTCCGCCACACGCATGCGCCGCGAAAGCCAGGGATACGGGAGCCGTGAGCCTCATCTCAATCCACGCCCCCCACCCTGATGGCCTGTTTCGGGTCGATGGCGACAAAGCGGACATCGTCCTGCATGGCAAGCCGGACCACCTCTTCCGGCATCTGCTCTCTGGCGATGGTGGCACGCAGGTCGCGCTTCTGCTCATCCAGCTCCCTGATGGTGGTTTGCAGACTCTGCTTCTGCAGCTCGAGGGAGCGCGCGACGGCGGCCTCCCAGACGATGCAGAAAATCACGCTCATGATGAACACGATCATGCCGATGACCATCGCCTTTCCGATGGCATCCTTCCGCGGGATGGGCTCGAAGTCCCTGACGGGAGTCTTCCGAGGCTGCCGGTACGGTTCCTGATATTGGTATTTGATGGCGCTCTGCATGCTTGACTCCTTATATCCGCTCCACTACCCGAAGCTTCGCGCTTCTCGAGGGGCTGTTTTCTGCAATTTCCTCCTCGCCGGGCACCACCGGGTGCTTGGTGAGGATCTTCACCTTCGGCTGGTCTCCTCCAGCCAGCTCGCGGAACAGCCATTTGACCGGCCTGTCCTCCAATGAGTGGAAGGTGATCACCGCGGCCCTTCCACCGGGAAGGAGCGAGTCAACGGCACCCCGTATGGCCGGCTCGATCCGGTCCAGCTCCCGGTTCACCTCAATGCGGATTGCCTGGAAGCTCCGGGTCGCCGGGTGGATGTGGCCGTAGCGGTACTGCGGAGGCACCGCGTGTAAGATGATGTCGGCCAGTTGTCTGGTGGTGACGATGCGCTCCTTCGCCCTCGCCTCTGCAATCGCCCGGGCGATGCGACGGGAATAGCGCTCCTCTCCATACCGGTAGATGACGGTCGCGAGGTCCTCTTCCGCATAGGAGTTGACCACCGTCTCTGCGCTCAAGCTCTGGCGCAGGTCAAGACGCATGTCCAGCTCCTCCTCTTTCTGGAAGGAGAACCCCCGCTCAGACTCGGCGAAATGATAGGAGGAGATACCAAGGTCGAACAGCACGAGGTCCACCTTGGGGCCTTGGTAGGTTTCCCAGTAATCGTCGAACCAGGTGTTGACCGGCGTGAACCGCTCTCCGAAGGGCTGCATGCGGGCTATCGCCTTCTTCTGGATCTCGCTGTCCCGGTCCAGGCCGGTGACATGCAGGCGGGGATACTTCTCCAGGAAGAGGCGGGTATGGCCGCCCTCGCCGGTGGTGCAGTCGACCATCAGCGCATCCTCCCGCTTCGGGACCAGATAGGAAAGGACTTCGTGGTACATCACCGGATAGTGCACGTATTCCATCTCATTCCCTCCCGAGCATGTTCAGTTGTTCGCTGAGTCCTTCGGCCGCTTGGTTGAACGAGGCCTGCGCGTCCTCGAGATACCTGTCATACGCGTCGACGTTCCACAGCTCGAGGTAGGTTCCCGATCCGAGGAGCGTGCACTCCTTCTTCAGCTCGAGGCTGGCATAGTCCCGGAGCGTGGGAGGAATGTTGATACGCCCGGCGCGGTCGATGTCGACCTGCTGGGCCGGGCTGATGATCAGGCGCTGCATGTACCTGCGGTTCCGGTCAAAGGCGGAACCGGGACCCGGCTGGATGATCTCGGCAAGTTTCTCAAAGTAGGCGGGGAGCATCAGCCAGAGACAGTTTTCCAGGCCTTTGGTCACATACAGGCTGTCGCCACCGATGGCGGCGCGCAGCTTGCTCGGGACCGAAACCCTTCCCTTGTCGTCAATGGATACCCGGAACTCACCGGTCAGCATGCCCCACTCCTTCGAAGATTTCTCCCACAAAAGTGGGAATTCACTCCACTTTGTACCACAAATCTACACTCTTCCCCACCACACCACAAGGACGAATCCGGGGAATTTGCCGGCATGCTCGAAAGAAAAATTGACGGACTACTACACAAACGAAACCCGTATGTCTGGTTTTCCAAGCAGGAAGGGCCATCGTGCGCATGGAGGGAAAACCGATGATGGATACGGTCTTCTCTTGGGAATGCCATCCGCACGAGGGGCTCCCCGCCTTTTGGGGCAAAACAAAAGGGACCCGCCTTTCAGCGAGTCCCAACTGCTTTTATCATCAGGATTTATCCACGAAAGATATTGTAATTGATGTCTTTGAAAATCAAGTCCTTGCGCTCCGCCTTGACCAGCCATTCGGTGTTCACGGCATTCTTGCACATGTTGCTGTAGACTACGTTGAAGTTCTCCAGGTGTCCCTCGAAGCGCTTCTTCGCATAGGCCGCGTCGCTCTTGCTGTACATGATGAAAGGCCAGTCGCTCGCCATGGACAGCAGCACTTCCCTCGCCGCCTGGTTGAGGAAGCGTCGCTTCAGGCTGGTCTGGTCAGGAAAACGTTCGGCCAGCTCTCCCATGCGTTTGATCGCCTCGAAGACGTGGCGGTAGATCCACTGGTTGCTGCCGTCCAGCCACGTGCTGCTGAAGCCTCCCACACCCCAGGAAGAGTATGCCGGTCTGGCAGTCTGCAGGTTCGGCTTGGTTTCCAGAAAGAGGCTCGGGGTGGTCATTTCGGTCGTGCACGCATCGGTGCAGGACTGACGGAGCACCTGCTCCAGCCAATCGATGCCTTCGTACCACCAGTGGCCGAAGAGCTCGCAGTCGAAGGCGAGCGTGAAGAACGGCTTCTCCCCGACCAGCTTGCTGGTACGGCGCGCCTTGTCCTGGACGTTGTACAGGAAGTTCGAGGCATGCACCTTGACCAGGTCCCTGGCGACGCTGGGGACATAGGGCGCTTTCTCGTTGGTCATGCCGGTAATCGCGCAATACTTGTATCCGGTGAAGATACGCTGTCCGCTGGCGTCGATGTAATCCCGGATATAGTCCATCGGAAGGTCGTAGCCGATATCCCGGTAAAACTCGCGGTAGCGGGGATCGCAGGGATAGCCTTCGGTGTTGGACCAGACCAGGCTGGTCAGCTCGTAGTCGCGCGGGAAAGCCGCAACCCCGTTGGGGCAGCGGATCGGGCGCAGGTTGCCTGCGTCCACGCGGTCGGGGGACAGCAGCATGCTCTGGCTGGAGCACTGGAACCATTGCACTCCCTTGACCTTCAGATAGCGTTCCAGGCCAGGGAAGTAACCACACTCCGGCAGCCAGAAACCACGGGTCATGCGGCCGAAATTCTCCAGATGGCTCTTGATGCCAAGGTCGACCTGCGCGTTGATGGCGGCAGGGAACTCCTGGTAGAGCGGAAGATAGGCGTGGGTTGCCGCGGTGGTGATCAGCTGGACCACTCCCCGCTCCTCGAGCCGGCGGAAACTCTCAAGGATATTGCGGCCGCAGGCCTCGAAATCCTCCAGGTCGCTCTGGTACCGGTTCAGGTATTCCTGGGCCATCTCGGCATACTCGCGCTGCTCGCTGGCGGTTCTCTGGACCTCTTTCTGGCCCAGCTCGATGTGCTTCTGCAGATATGCGAGGAACCGTTCCTGCAACGGCTCGTCGCCAAGCATGGTCGCCAAGGTGGGGCTGACGCTGATGACCAACCTCACCGGCAACTGGTCGTCGGCAATGCGGTTCAGCATCCGGATCATCGGCAGGTATGTCTCGCTGATCGCCTCGTACAGCCAGTCCTCTTCCAGGAAACGGGGGTACTCCAGATGGCGCACGTAGGGAAGGTGCGCGTTCAAAATGAATGCGACGTAGTTAGTTTTTGGCATGGCTCTCCCCCTCGGTGAAAATACGGGCGATGTTGCGGATGATCTGGTTGTCCACCGGTTCCCCGCTACGGGTCACGAGACTGGAGAAGTAGATGTTGAACAAATCCGCCTCAGCCCCGATTTCCTCGTAGTGGTCCGCCCAGTAGGGGCGATACATGGCGACGCTGCCGCTGGCCGCAAGCTGCTGGATGGTGCCGTCTGCATGGCGATAGCAGAGCAGGATGGTATAGAGGCCGGAGCTGTCGCTCAGGTTGATGTTCCACTCGTTGTCGTTCAGGCCCACCTCGATGTCGAAGACGACCGGGCTTCCCGTCCCTTCCGGCTGCTGTTGCACCCGCAGGAACAGGCCGCACCCGTCCTTGTCGTCCAGCGTCTCCCTCACAGCAGGGGCTACCGACCAGTAGACATAGGCCCACTGGGGATCCCGGATCAGCAGATGGACTGACGTCGAGTTGTAGTCTTCCGGCAATTTCTCGACCCCCGGCAGCTCGTCAGAGGAGGAAGCCTCCATGCCGAAGTCGGTCAAAGACGTGAGATACCGGCGCGCGGTGCCAGAACCTTTTGTCTCGGGGACAGGATTATCCTCCTCCTCATACTTTTCCTGAAGACGTTCGATGAGATCGTCGCGATCCGCATCTTCCCAATCCCCAAAACCTTCCTGCTGGGCTATGTAACGTAGCTCGCTATCGGAAAGCGCACCGAGATTAATCAGTACCATGCGTACCCCCGCATTGAAAATCTTTTACAGATTAAGGAAAAAAGAGGCAATAAGTCAACATGGAGCAGATTGCGTGCCTTTCCCAGAACATTGAGGAAATCATACATTTCATCAACATAAACTACCATTCTACGCAATTTTATCGTTTCATTTCATGACGCTTGCAATAAGTTTTCACAAGACATATGCTTACCATATCATGAAGTGAGGATTTCCCTAGTATGGATGAGCAGCAACTTGATTTTTCATGGATTGTACGGCCGAACGCCCATCAGGACATTTCCGTCGCGCAACAACTCTTTCCTGTGGCGATCGCACGTACCGCGCGTGCCTTCCACCGGCAGATTCCCGGCTACAACCAGACCCGTCTGGTCTCCCTTTCCAACCTGGCCCACATGCTGGGACTAGGCGGCATCTACGTGAAGGACGAAAGCCAGCGCCTGACGCTGAACAGCTTCAAGGTGCTCGGCGGTTCCTTCGCCCTGTTCCGGCTGATCCAGAAGAAACTTGGCGTCAGCGACGAGAAGATGACGTTCGACTACCTGACCAGCGAGGAAGCCAAAGCGAAGGCCGGCGACATCACGTTCGCGGCCGCGACTGATGGAAACCATGGCCGCGGTGTCGCATGGGCCGCCAGCAAGCTCGGCTACAAGTGCGTGATCTACGTGCACAGCGGCACGAGCCAGCCCCGTATCGACGCCATCCGCCAATACGGTGCCATCGTGCGCGTCATCTCCGGCAACTACGACCACGCGGTACGGCAGCTGGCGATGGACGCCAAGGCGCACGGGTGGACGGTTGTCAGCGATACTTCCTGGCCCGGCTACACGGAAATCCCGACGTGGATCATGCAGGGCTACACCACCATGTTCCTGGAATGCCAGGAGCAGCTGGCAGGACTGGGCATCACCCGTCCGACCCACATCTTCATCCAGGCTGGTGTCGGCGCGTTGGCCGCCTCCATCATCGGTTTCTACTCCGCCCTGTTCCCGGACAACCCGCCGAAATTCATCGTCGTCGAGCCTGACCGCGCGGCCTGCCTGTACAAGTCCGCCGAGGTGAACGACGGGGAGCCGCATGACGTCGACGGCGCCTTGAACACCATCTGCGCCGGCCTCGCCTGTGGCGAGCCGAGCCCGCTGGCCTGGAGGGTGCTCCGCAGCGACGCCGACGTCTTCATGAAGGTGCCCGACTACATCGCCGCACGAGGCATGCGCATCTACGCCGTACCCCTGAAGGGAGACGAGCTCGTCATTAGCGGCGAGAGCGGCGCGATCACGCTGGGAGCCTTGTATTCCCTGATGACCGAGGACAAGGCCCATGAGCTGGTGGAGACGCTCGGCTTGAACGAACACAGCCAGGTGCTGCTCGTCAACAGCGAGGGCAACACCGACCCGATCAACTTCCGGCAGATCCTCTGGGATGGCGCGAAGCATGTCCCCAAGGAATTCCGCAAGCAATGGTGAGGTTTTGGGGTCAGGACTTCGGTTCTGACCCTTTTTTTCCACGACGCGGGCCGGATCTGTTGAAAATTCTCCATAAACTGGTAGACTGAACAGCCATGAAGTCTTACCTGATCCTGCACGGACATTTCTATCAGCCTCCACGGGAAAACCCGCGTACCGGACTTATCGATCTGCAAGAAACCGCCAGCCCATACGATGACTGGAACGAGAATATCTGGGATTCCTGTTACCGGGCCAACGCCCATAGCCGCTATCTTGACCCCAAAGGCGCCATCAGTTCCATCGACAACAACTACGCCTCGATCAGCTTCAATTTCGGCCCCACCCTGCTTTCCTGGATGCAGGAGAAGCATCCGGAGACAGTCCGGTCGATCATCGAGGCCGACAAGGAAAGCGTGAGAAGGCTCGGACACGGCAACGCGATCGCCCAAGGGTTCAACCACACGATCCTGCCGTTGGACGACCCCAAAGACGCGGAGCTGGAGATTGTCTGGGCCCTGGATGTCTTCGAGAAATGGTTCGGACGCAAGAGCGAGGGATTCTGGTGCCCCGAATGCGCCATCAACCCCACCGTCATCGACCTGCTTTCCAAGCATGGGGTCAAGTTCGTCATCCTCTCCCCATGGCAGTGCGAGGCCGTGGAGAACAGCCAGGGCGTGATGGTGCCGCTCGAGGGCAAGCCGGCCCCGAGCGACCAGCCGTACCTCCTCACGGGAGCCGAGGGCGGCCAGATCGCCGCGTTCTTCTATCAGCCCGACCTTGCCAGCGGCATCAGCTTCGGCCATTTCCTGCAAAGCGCGGACCGGCTGTACGAACGCCTTGTCGCGCTGAAGGACGAGACCCACGCCCTGCTGGTCCACACGGCTACCGACGGAGAGATCTACGGCCACCATGAGCCTTACGGAGACATGGCCCTCTGCGCGCTGGTCAAAAAGGTCAACGCTGGCGACGAGTTCACCCTGACCAACTACGGAGCCTTCCTGGCCGAGCACCCTGCCGTCCTGCACGCCAGGCTCCTTCCTGGCGAAGACGGCAAGGGTACTTCCTGGTCCTGCAGCCATGGAGTCAGCCGCTGGTACAAGGACTGCGGCTGCCACACCGGAGGGGAGCCTGGATGGAACCAGAAATGGCGCACCCCCCTCAGGGACGCTTGCAACCAGGTGCACCGCAAGGTGATGGAACGGGCAGGACAGCTTTCCAGGGAGCTGGTCGGGCTTGACGTCTCCACCATGGTGCTGCGGTATGCCGAGGTTCCCTGCGGCCAGCTCTCCTTAGCCGATTTCATCGCCACCTTCGGCAAGACAGCCCAAGGCAAGGAGCGGCAGATCGCGATGGTCTGCGAGATGGTCCTTTTTTCCCTGTACTCCTTCACCAGCTGCGGTTGGTTCTTCAACGACCTCAACGGCATCGAGCCTCGTCAGGATATCGCCTACGCGCTCCGCTCGATCGAGCTTTGCCAGGAGCTTTCCGGAGAAGACCTCCACCCGCTCTTCTACCAGATGCTCGACCAGGCGCTCTGCAACGTCGCGAAGGACGGTACCGGCAAGACCATCGCCATGAGCGAGGACAGGGCGTTGAAGGGACCTGTCGAGGCCGCCCTCTTCTTCGGGTATGGAAGGATACTGGGAAGCGATGACCCCGCCGTGGCATACGGCAGGTTCCAGCTCACCAGGGCATCGGAGGGAGAGATCCTCTTCACCGACCGTGGAAACCTGACCGACTACCAGGCCAAGTTCCACCGCATTCCGTCGTCCGAGACCTCCACGCAGATGATCATGGTCATGGTGACAAACCTGTCCAACCAAAGCCAGCTCTTCTGCGGGCCTCTTGGTCCGATAGACTTCACCAAGAAGATGTACAAGCAGTTCAATGGCCTGGTCGCCCGCAGGCTCTCGACGATGGACTTCGAGGAATGTGTCGACTTCTCCCGCAAGATCGCCGACTACAGCCAGATGGCCGCCCCGAGCAAGTACCGGGCGATGGACATACTCGAAAGCGAGGTGCTCGGTCTCTCCTTCGTCGCGATCCAGAGCATGATGAGCCAGAATTCCCTTGCCTTCTGGAAGAAGATGAAGCAACCGTTCATGGATATCGTGAAGTATCTGGCGAAAGCCCAGAGGCCAGTCGACAGAGAGCAGATCAGCTCGTTGCTGAACGAATGGACGCACCAGTTGTGCGAACAACTCCGTCAGGCGCGCGAGGTGGATGATTCCTTGGCGGCCATCATGACGGACTTCTTCCATGTGATCCGCGAGAAGCGCATGGGTGTCGACCTGACCGAAGTCCAGGAGACCATCTGGGATATCCGGCCGGAACGCCCTACCGGGCCGTTCCGGTTCCTGCTCAGAGAACTGAACTTTGCAGAAGCGACCTGGCGTGCATGAGGGTGACCTCGCCCGTGTCTCCACTGAGCATACGGGCGATTTCCCTCACCCGGTCCTCGCCTTCCACAGGCCTGATCGAGCTGAAGGACAGGCCCTTCTCCACGTTCTTGCTGACCACCAGCTGGTTGTCCGCCATAGCCGCAATCGAGGCAAGATGGGTGATGGCGATGACTTGGTGGCTCTGCTTGAGCCGTTTGAGCTCCTGCCCAACCGCGACGGCCACAGCGCCGCCGATTCCGCTGTCGATCTCATCAAATACCAAGGTTCCCGGTACGTCATCGGCCTTCAGTACCGCGGTAAGCGCCAACAGGATGCGGCTGAGCTCACCACCGCTGGCAACCTGGCTGATCGGGCGTGACTCGAGTCCCGGGTTGGCACAGATGTCGAAGGAGACTTCGTCGGCCCCTGATGGACCGTATTCCCCATTGGTGACCCTGATGGCAAAGGTCGCCTGGGCCATGCCCAGTCCCTGCAGCACCCGTTCCACCTCCTTGCCCAGCCTTACCGCCGCCTTCTTGCGGGCGGTAGAGAGCGCGAGCGCCTTCTCCTGCAGCTCCTTCCGGCTCTGCCTGATCTTTTCCGACAGCTCCGCCAGCCGCTCTTCCCCGTGGATTCCAGCTTCGAGCTTTGCCTTCGCCTCGGCGTGGTACCTGATCACGTCATCCAGTGTCGGGCCGTACTTCTTCATCAGCCTCTTCAGGTAGCTTTGACGGCTCTGCAGCTGGTCCAGCTTCTCCTGGCTGAAGCTCATATGGTCCAGGTAGTCCCGAAGCGTCTCGTAGATGTCCTGGCATTCGATGGCGCAGCTCTCCAGACGGGAGGCAAGGGAGACGAGACGCTCGTCGCTCCGCGAGGCTTCCGCCGTCTCCTTGGTCGCTGCCCGGAGCCCTCCCAGCGTGCTGATTCCATCCATCTCCTCATGCAGCCGGCGGACGGCTTCCTCCACGTGGTCGTGTATCTGCTCATAGGCTCCGATTACCTCCAGCTGCCGGGCGATCTGCTCGTCCTCGCCGGAACGGATGCGCATCTTCTCGATTTCGGCAACGGCGAAGGCAAGATACTCCTGCTCACGCTTGCTGGTGGCGACCAAGGTGGAAAGCTCCCCGTAGGAGGACCTCAGCGTCTCAAGCTCCTTCCACGCCGACTGATACGCTTCGAGTTCCTTCTCGTCCCCGCTCGCCGAGTCGAGCACTTCCCTCTGCTTGGTTGCCAGAAACAGGCTCTGGTGGTCACGCTGGGCGCTGATATCGACCAGGACGAGTCCCAACTTGGCCAGCTCGGCGCGCGTACGGGCGGTGCCTTGCACCGAACAGGTGGAGCGGCCGTTGGAACGGATGGTGCGGCTGACGACGATATCTCCGTCGTCCAGCTCGAGGTCCATCTCCTCAAGCGTGTCCTGGAGCATTTGAGGCACGTGGTCGAAATGGAACGTGCCGCTGACCGTGGCGGAATCGTGTCCGGCACGGATCACCTCGCCACTCGCCTTGTCTCCCAGCAGCAGCCCCAGCGCGCCAAGAATGATCGACTTGCCGGCACCAGTCTCGCCGGTAATGGCGCTCAGACCGTCGGCAAGGGAGATTTCCGCGTCCTCGATCAGCGCGTAGTGACGGATGGCCAATCGTTCAAGCATGGTTCCAACCTCCGCGGGACCAGCCCAGCTTCTCGCGAATGATGTCGACAGAGGAACGGTGGGGGCTACGGACGATCAGCACCTTGCTTCTCGCCTTCTCCACCGTCACCTCGTCCCCTTCTTCCAAGGGAAAATTCTGCTGGCCGTCGACAGTCAGCATCAACCCGGTCCGCTGTCCATGGAGCACCTCGATCGAGACTTCCGTCTCTCCATTCACCACCAAAGGCCGGTTGGAGAGCGAGAAAGGGCATACCGGAGTGACAATCAGGTCGTCCAGGTTGACGTCAAGGATCGGCCCCCCGGCGGCAAGGCTGTAGCCGGTAGAACCGGTCGGGGTGGCGACAATCATGCCGTCGGCGCGGAAGGTGCCGGCGTAGATGTCATCCAGCTCCATTTTCAGGTTGACGACCTTGCTGATGCCGCTGGAAGTGACGACCATTTCATTCAGTCCCATGCAGGAAAACACCTTGCGGTGTCCCCTGACGACGTCGACCCGCACCATCAGCCTGCGGGAAAGCTGCAGTCTGCCGGCAAGATACGCGTCCAGGGTGTCCTTCCACTCGTCCTTGCTGATTTCGGTGATATAGCCGAAGGTCCCGAGGTTGACGGCGATGATGGGGATTCCAAGGTCGTGGAGGAAACGGGCGCAGTAGAGCACGGTACCGTCGCCGCCCAGGCTGATCGCCAGCTCGGTTTGTTCAGGTACCGCCAAAGGCTGGTCGGTCCCGTTGGTGCGCACGACCGTTGCGGGAATCGAAAGCCCGGACAAGTACCTCCGGATTTCCTCACCGAGGGGCTTGCTCTGCTCCTTCGATCCGTTCTCGACGATGATGACATGCTTGGGTTTTTCCATGATTACCTCGAAAGATTGTCAGGGAAGATGGGAGATGACTTTCACCAGCAGGTTCATGTCGTTCTTGCTGATGAAGGGATACACCGGGAAGGAAAGTGTCCTCATCATGTAGGGGATGCCTTTGGGAAAATGGTCGAAATCGTCCATCTTCTCCTTTCCCACGCAACTCTGGAAGGTTTTCTGGGAAGGAACCTGGTATTTGGTCGCGAATGCCATCACATCCTCGATCTTGCTGTCCAGGAACACGGCGAAGCCGAAGCCGTTGATGTCATAGTCGATCGCGCCGATGCCGAATGGCTTGTGCCGGGTCTTCAGCAGGTTCTCGCGGAACGTCCGGTAAAAACCCCTGCGCTTGGATACCTGCTCGGGAAAGGTCTCGCTCTGCACGATGCCCATCGCCGCATTCATGTCCGGCATCTCCACATAGGACCTGATTCCCTCCAGCTTTCCGGTCCAGGCGTCCTTATATTCCTTGACCGAAGAAAGCAGGGCTGCGCCCCCGCCGCAACTGATCATGTCCGACTCCTCGAAGGCGCAGACCACCAACGCCCCTCTCTTTCCAGGCACGTCGGGTTTGTCAGGCTGCTCGCTATTGGGATAGGAAGAACCGAGGCTTTCGGTGATGTCCTCGATGACGGGGATCTCCAAGGAACTGTAATCGATGCCATAGGGAATCATGCCCATCGGCTCGTCAAGCATGATCGCTTTCGCGCCTTCCTGCTGCAGGCGCAACGCCTCGTCAAGACTCAGGCACCCGCAGGCTGGATCGATATCCCCAAGCATGATGGAAAGTCCCATGGCCTTGCACACGATTCCGTAGATGCGCGGGGCAAGCAGGCTCATGCCTACACCATCCCCGCTTTTCAATCCAGCCGCATCCAAAGCAAGTCGCAGGGCGTCGTAGAACGACCGAAGCATCACGCCGTAGCGTTTGTCAACCTGCTCGCAGAACTCGACAGCAAAGGCCTTTTTCCTTTCACCAGGCCCGATCTTCTCATCCACCATGGTCTGGAGCACCGCGTTCATATCGCTCCGGCGGATGGTAGGCTTATAAAAACGAATCACAGCGCATACCTCTCGCGTCAGTATACCGGATTCAACGCGATATGGCTATTGAACCTTTGCAGGATGGGAAAAAGCAGGCCGGGGCCTGCTGCGCGGGTACCAAGGCGCCTTGTCAGAACTTGACGGTCTCAGGCGCGGAGGTAAAGGAGGAAAAGGTAGCCGTCGCATCCTTCAGATAGTAGACGGCGGTATTGCCGTCACCGGCCTTGTACATGTCCTTGAGCGAGGGATAGGCGTCCAGCAGGGACTGCTGGGCTTCCACCCGCGGGTCATGGACCGCCGTTGCGGAAATGCGCAGCCAGCTTTTGCCGTCAAAAGCGCAAATGGCGATGTGGGGGTTCTTGGCGATCTGCTTGGCGACTTCCTTCCTCAGTCCGGTCTCGATGTAGAGTCTCCCCTCAAAGAGATGCGCGGTGCCAAAAGGGCGGACCTGCGGCTTGTCGCCATCAATGGTGGCAAGATAATAGGTCTCGACTGCTTTCAAAAACGAACAAACATCCTCAATGGTTCTCATGGTATGTTCCTGTTTCTAGAACATACAGAAAAACGAGCCAATGGTAAAGGAAAGAAACAAAAAAAAAGCGTGCGGGGGACCGCACGCGAGATGGGGAAAAAGAAAGGGCCCGGCGGCTACCTACTCTCCCGCGGAAAGACCGCAGTACCATCGGCGTGGA
>OMYY01000072.1 GCA_900315435.1 uncultured Spirochaetaceae bacterium | reverse complement strand
TCTGTTTCATGTACAATCCCTCCTTTCCCTCGTTTTATGCAGCCATCGGCTGTCGTTCATAAGATTGTATAAGAAACCTCTTATAATTTATAACTCCAGGCACAAAACGGTGCTGATGAATATTCAAATGGTGCTCTTCCATCCATCGGTGGTGCTCAAGTGCGGATTAATGGTGCTTTTGGGCTGGAATATTCAGTGACGCTCAACCGGATGTTAAAAAACCTGCAAATGAACGCGCCATTCGCAGGTTTTTGGACTAAAATGTAAATTTCGAACTATTCCCACTCGATTGTCCCCAATGCCTCACGTACTGGTGGTCGTAGTAGTCCCGTAGGCGTCCATGTCGATCTTCCCGTCCGCGTCCCTGAACGTCTCCGGCTCGTCGCCGAAGCGCTTGTGCCGGTACATGCCCGCAAGGCCGAGCAGGAGGTTCCAGCGGTCCTGGGTGCAGTTCTCCGGAGGCGGCATCTTCTCCGCCCACGAGCGCACGTCATGGAGGAAGCGCGCCTCGCCGTTGCATATGCGCAGCTGCATCTCCGCAGTCCAGAATGGAGCAGGCGGAAGAGGACGCAAGGGTTCTTTCGCAATGGCCCCTTGCGAATGTAATTACATGTGTATATACTATTAACGAAAAGGAGGCATGCCATGACCCGCACAAAAGTATTTACCAGCGGAAACAGCCAGGCTGTGAGAATTCCAAAAGAATATCATGTCGACTGCCCGGAATTGTTCATAAAAAAAATAGGTACGGCCATCATTCTGTATCCGCAGCATCGTCCTTGGGAGAATCTGAAGAAAAGCCTGTCGGAATTCTCGGATGATTTCATGGCAGAAGGAAGACAACAGCCGAAACCCGAAACGAGGACGTCCTTGTGAAGTACCTGCTGGACACCAACATCTGCATCTTCCTAATCAAAAACAAGTTTCCTGTCCTCACGGACAAAGTCCTCTCTTCTGACTGCGACGAGCTTTGCTTGTCGTCCATAACCGTGGCAGAAATGGAATATGGGGCCTCAAAAAGCAAAAACAGGGAGAAGAATCGTCAGGCGCTGTTGACTTTCTGCATGGATTTCAACCATATCCTGGATTTTACGGTGGAAGATACGGAGGCCTATGGCCTGATAAGGGCGTACCTTGAGAAAGAAGGGAGACCGATAGGATCTTATGACATGCAGATTGCCGCCCAAGCCATGACAAGACATCTCACGGTCGTCACAAACAATTACGACGAGTTCGCACGTATTCCATGGATTGAAGTCGAGGACTGGACAAGAACTTGAAAGGCCGTCGCTCTCTCTCCGCAAAGCTCCAGTTGTAGGCAAGGCGGCAGTAGCCCATCGCCTTGCGGAAACTGCCTGCCCCTGAAGGAGCGGGCCGAAGGCACGGAAGAATCGTCAGGGCGCGCTGTCGTCCACGTCGTCTACGGCGCCGTGGACGACATTGGCCTTGCAGCTCGTCGTGTCGAGCCGGTTGTCCGCCCTGCCGGACGGCAGCTTGCCTCCCGCAGACTTTCGGTCCGGCTTCCTTGGGGGAATGTTCGTGGGAGGAGGCTTTGCGATGGACGATGTGGAATGCAATTCCCTCTCCTTGCCAACCGTACAAGAAGAGACCTTTGGTTATGCGAACTTTTCCTCTACTAGTTGCTTCAATGCATGCTCCTTGGCTGCCTTTGACGCATCCGCCTGCACGAAATGGGCTACGTGCGCCAACGAAGGATCAAACCCAAGGATGTAATGCGTTGCAATCAGGTAGATGATCCTCGTCGGAGCCATTCCATAGACCTGCTTCTCAAAGATATGCCGCAATCGTTGCTTGTCGTCCGGGAATAGTTCCTTCATCCGGTTGCTGCGGTATAATCGCCTGACGATTTCAGCGATGTAAAGGCCGGACTTCATGTAAAGGTCTGCAAACGTTTTGTCCGGATTGTCAAAACAGCCGGGATTCTCCTTTTCCAGCATGTCCACCATTGTCTTCACCACGCGTTTGGGCGTGAAAATCTGGTTCGTCCGCTGAGGTGGAATATAGTCGAAAATATCTTCCTCGGCATCGTCGTCAAAATAGTTCGCCAGCTCCTTTTCCAACCGCATGAACTCCTTCACCGAATCGTCAAACACCACAGGGTCGAACAGATTGCCCTTGAATTCCTTCGTGTTCCCCGCTTCATCGGTGTAGGTCCCGCCATCCCGCAGGAACTTGAACTGGCTGATGGTGATGCCGGTCACTTCCTTGAATACGTTGTCCTCCACGATGGTATCGAAGTTCATCAGCGTCATAGGCTGTTCGCCAGTCCCATAAGCCATAAGAAACGATGGAATGGTTCTGGCGAATCCCTTGAGGCGGGATTTGACGGAGTCCTCCACCTCATCCCGCTTTCTTTCCCTGTCTGCTTTCTCAACCGTCTCGACTACCTTTTGCGCTGCCGATTCACGGAATTGTTTGACAGCGGAATCGATAGTCGCATACAGGTCCTCTTTTGCCTCCTGCCTTCGCCGATCAAAAGTGTCCTGTATGTCCTGACGGTTCTTGTACTCACGCTTTCCCTGCTCAAAATCCTTCAACACCTGTTTGCAATCATCGTCGATGACCTTCTTCTGGATCCTGTAGTCACCCACAGCCCGCTCGACAGCGAAATCTCCTTCCGCCTTCAGCTGCCTCTCGATTCTTTTGGCGACTTTTCCTGTCATCCTGCCTGCATATTTCTGCTGGGCTGTGCGGATGATGGGGACGGTGACGGCCGTATGGAGGGTTTTCTTCAGCGTTTCGATGCTCTTGTCCTCCTGGTCATCCTTCTCGGATTTCTTGAGGTCTTCCTCGACCTTTGCCAGGTCTTCGTCAGCGTCCTCTTTCCCGTATATCTTGTCACCGAACAATCCTTCGGTCTTGGACCGCATCTCGTCAGAGGCAAGATGGATGTCTCCATCCTCTCCGATCCCGAGCTCCTGCCCCATCGTAGGGGTCGGATCAACCGGATGCGTATCCTTCACTGCTGGGAAACTGGTGATGATGTCGATGACTTCCTTCGGGGCATGGAACACATTCGAGATATTCTGGAACAGGTAGTTGCTCATGAAACCACGCCGCACCACTTCCTCAGACCGGATCTTGCGGGGAATGGAAAGCACTTTCTCGGCGTCCAGCTCTTCCATCTTCCCTTCATCGTCCTCTCCGATGACCGGGAAGAAATTCAGAAGTTTCCTGACATGTTGCTTGCGCGCGTCCATGTCGCCCCTTCCCGCCGCGGTATCCGAGGAAAGGTCATTGGCGAACTCCTCGTAGATTGTCAATGTACGTGCCGGGTCGAAATCAAACACATAGGCGTTTTCCTTCCGGCAGAAGGCTGTTCCATTTGAATACTTCCATGGATTCTGCGCGCGGAAAGCCGCCTGCATGTACAATGCCGGGCTTTTCAGGTTGCTGAGCATCAGCACAGCCGTCCACTCGGGAATCGTTACTCCCGTAGTCAGCTGGCCGACAGAGAGCGTGATGGTCTTGTCGTTTCCGGCAATCGCCTCACGTACGCGGTTGAACGCCTTCTGCTGCTCGTCGGCATCATCAAGCCTTCCATCGCCAGCCGCAAGCACGACCTTATAACCGGCGAAGGAATCGTTGGCTTCCAGTTTCCTTGCCAGCGCCTTGGCGCTGTCCACCCGGTTCAATAGCCATAACGTATGTTTCAGTTCCTTGCGAAGGGCTTCCGTTGAGAACGGGTACTTTTCATTGTGGACGAGCGCATCCAGGAACTTGTCGACCGAGTCCTCGTGGACAAACACAGGAGTGCCGTTTTCCATCTTTGTCTCAAAGAACTCGTTCAAATCGAACGCATATTCTTCCGTCTCTCCGTCAATCTCCACGCCATGCTGGAGCTCGCCCTTGATGATTTCCGACATCCGGTAAGTGAACAAGTTGAGACGGGGAAGACTCGCATAAGGGCTATCAGGATTGCCTGCATTCCGCCGTTTCGCTTCCTGCTCATCGGCATAAGTCCAGTTGTAGATGGCATCTTCCGGAAACTTGTCGTTGGCCAAAGCCTTGAATGGCGTGCCTGACAAATGCAATGTGAACTTGCGTTTGATGTGATCGAATGCGACATCGGTCTTATATGTATCCACGCCTTCGTGGGCTTCGTCTATGACAAGCAAATCCCACGTCATTTCAGCAACTTCCCTGAGTTTTTTGAAACTCCCGCCGAAATAGATGGAACCTTTCAAGTCCTGGAGGCTGATGAATTCGAAACAACCGGGACCTTGACCGTCTTGATACTTGCATAGTTCATCCACGTACTGCTTGCGATTATGTACAAGAAGGTTGTTTTGCACCCCATCAACCGTACTGACGAACCAATATCCATTTTCCGGTCCCACAAACTTTGCATGATCACCATACCAGGAATTCGCAATGGCAGGCCGGTTGGTCAGTATCAGCACGTTGCGGGCGGAGATCCGCTTGCACAGATCATACACCGCAAGCGTCTTGCCGAACCTCGGCTTGGCGTTCCAAAGGAATTCCTTGCCCGGGTGGTCGTTCATATACGCGATCGTCTGCGTGACTGCGCGTTCCTGCTCGTCACGCAGACGATACGGAACAACCCCCGCATTTTTAATGATACCGTGATTGGCCTTGAATTTCAGGTAAAGATCCTTTGCATGACCCGGAGTAATCTGAAACCACTCGTTGTCTTTACCTTCCTGTTGAGGAACATGGTTCTTGCGGAGAAACCGATGGAAGTCCTTGTCGGTAAACCTTTCCCCGTTGTCATCAAAGATGGCGACACTGTTCCATTCCAGATGGTATCTCACATCAGCCGTATGGGTCTGCTGTTCCACCCTCTTGAGCACATCCGGTTGTTCGGTATACCCAATCTTGACCCAACCATCATGCCGGTGAATCTCAGGAGTCGTGTATGCGTAGACCATAGGAGTGATTCTGCACGATGTCTTCACACATTCCGATGTTCTCATCACGCCATCTCCTTCACATGAGTCTCGATAAAGGAGATTTCCTCAGCAGACAACCCGTACTTCTTGTAAAGCTGCAAGTCTATCTCATGCACGCTCTTGGACCAGTCGATATCGGAATGGGAAGTAAAGTCCTGGAGAGGGACAAATTTCCAGCATTCCCTTGTATTATGTTGCGTTGTTTTCAAGATACCCAGCATCACCCTGGCAAACTTGCTTTTCACGTACTTCAGGCAAGCCTGAGCTTCTTCTTTTGTATCGAAACAACCAATGGACAAGAAGGTCTCTGTTGCCCCGATAAGGGGCTCCCCGATAAGGGGTGTACTGAGCACTTCACCGAGTGCGCCACTGCCATTTGAGTTGGGCAAAAACACCTTATACTTGGTAAAGCTGTCCGGACACTGTAAATAATCTCGCCTACACCAGCGATATTCCCGCTTATTGGAGAGCAATCCTAAAATTTGTACCCAATTCTTCTGGTTATCTTCTGGCTTTACAATAAAATAAATAATGTTATCTAACAGTTTGAAGGCACCTGTTCCAACATCTGTAGTATGACCCTTTGATTGAATCGTCTCCAACTCCGGGTGTTCCTTTATCGCCAGAGGAGACAACTTGTAGACCCCTCTTCCAGAAATAATTGAATTTACAAATTGAGTCGATTTGTTTGTTACTTTCCTCAATATTCCATTTAATTCCGGAAATGCAGTGAAGACTTTGATGGGTTTGTAGTTTATTTCTTTATTATATAAAGAAATAGCCACCCCCCTTAATGTCCACAGGTGGCGGGAAAACTTTGGCACTGTCCGGCTCATACTGCAGGATCTTGAAATGCGGGTTGTTGAGCATTTTCTGGTTCCACTCTTTTGGGGTTGAACCTGCATTGAACAGGAACCTTGCAGGGTGGATCAGCTCGACTTTATCGGCAATCTGATAGGCCTCGTCCATGAAATCATTGTAGATGGGCTTGGCGAATTTGCCATTGTCTCCAGAGTTCTCAAAGTCTTCGTTGTACGGCGGATTTGCTGATGTTAAGCAAAGACTAAAAAAATATGGGCTGTTCAAGCCCACATACGAAGGAGCGGTACCCGGTAATCCAGGGCCCGCTCC
>OMYY01000023.1 GCA_900315435.1 uncultured Spirochaetaceae bacterium | reverse complement strand
CACCTGGTAGAAGCCGCCAAGCTGCCGCCGCAATTCCTCGACTTCAGGGGAGAAAGCGTTGTCCAGCAGCACCTTGTCGTACTCGTCGACCAGCACGACGACCTTCCCTTTCCGGCTGGACAGAGCCTCAAGAAGATTGGCGAACAGGACGGCAGAGTTCCGCATCCCTTCCACGATGACCCCGTTCTCCTTGGCGATCCGTAGCACAAGGTCGCAGAGCCAGCTGTCCAGCTCCTCCGGCGTGTCAAACGGACAGTCCCCGAAGTCGATGTGGATGACCGGGTAGGTCTTCCAGTCGTAGTCCAGAGCATCGATGGCAAGACCTTTGAACAGCTCACGCTTCCCTTGAAAGATCGCCTCCAACGTGGAGACCGTCAACGTCTTCCCAAACCTTCGGGGACTCCACGTACACGTAGCCCCCTCGCCGGAGATTCTCGAACGAGCCGTTCGCCGTCATGATGGGAAGCAGTTGCTTGCTCATGGCTCAAGCATACCACAGCAAAGCGCGAATAGCAAAAGAGTGGCACGAAAGCGGCAAGGCAACGGGAAAGGCCTCTCGCATTCTCCTAGAATCCGTCGTTCATTCCAGTCCCTGATAGCTGTCAAACGGATAACAGCTCGCCGCCATGGCAGCCAGCTCCTCCGTCTCCTCTGCTCCTGGCAGAGTGATGGAAACCGGCTCCAGCTTGAAAGCCTTCAGCACATTTCTCCCGAAAAGGTCCTTCAACCTCTCCTCGCACACCCCTGCCTTCCTCAGCCGTTGCAAGAGGAGCAAAACCCCGCAAAAGCCAGGGATACCGCTCGCCCCTTTCCGCTTGTCCTCGAGCGTATGCGGAGCGTGGTCGGTCTCGACCCAGTCGATCCTTCCCTCCAGCACCGCTTGCCAGAGCCGCATCCGCTCCCCGGAACTTCGCAACGGCGGATTCATCTTGGCAAAACGTGTTTGGTTCCTAGCCATCTCCCGGTCAAGGAGCAGATGATGGGGGGTGACCCCCATGGTGACCCGTCTTCCCGCCGCACGTGCCTGCTCCACAAGCTCCACCGCCTCAATGGTGGAGACGTGGGCGATATGGAGCGTTCCCGGGAAACCAGCCTCGCCACTCAGACGAATCTGGTCACGGACACTCTCGATCTCGGCTTCCACCGGACGGGCATCGCTGTGGGTGGAGAAATCCTCGGACCTCTCCAGCCCGGGATGCAACAGGGATTCCTTCTCGCAATGGACGGCAAGCACCCCATCAAAGCCATTTCCGGCCAACTGCTCGTAGATATGGCGCTGTTGCGGCTCCGTTACCTGTCCCATGCCGCCTGTCGAGTTTCCTGCGAACAGCTTGAGTCCCACGACATGGGGGAAAAGCTCCCTCCAGGCATCGATCGCCATCCGGATTTCCGCGTCATCGCTGGTCAGACCCGCATACAGACTGTAGCGGATATCCCGACCCGTCTGCGTTCCGACAATGGCGATTGCCTCAGCGGCCTTCTCAAGACGACGGACAATCGCCTCCCTGCTGGTCAAAGGGGGATCGCAGTTGGGCATGTCGAAAAGCCACTGGTCCCCGATGAAACTGGCCACGGAAAGACCGTGGACGAGTGTCTCCTTGGACGCCTGGCTGCCATCCCTCAGGTGTACGTGCGGGTCAATCATAGGCGCAACAGGCTCGGCGCGTTGGCCTTCAGGTAGGAGTAGTCCATGAAAGTGCCCCACTGGCAGGCAAGACGATGGCCGCAGACACACTCGCCGCACAGACCGACGCCACAGCGGGTCATGCGCTCCATGCTGAGACTGATCATCTCCTCGCTGGCTCCCTTCCGCAACAGAAGCTTGCAAGCGATGGACATGAAGACCTCCGGGCCAATCAGATAAACCGCCGTCTTCCCGTCAATCGTCATGGAATCAAGCAAATCAAGCACTCTCCCCGGCTTCCCGTCATCGGCGACACAGGTAAACGGTCCATACGGGCTGAGCTCCTTCTCCAGGAGGGCAGGACCCTCGACGCTGACACTGGTACCCACCAGCATCGTCACCTCGGTCCCCTCGTCTTTCAGCCTTCGGACCAGCATAGGAAGTACCGCGACCCCGGTGCCACCGGCAATCACCAAGGCCCGCTTTGCGTGCTTGACAGCGACAGGGGCTCCATACAGGCCCCGCACCATCACCTCGTCGCCCTCCTGAAGGTTGAAAATCTCCTTGGTCACCTTCCCGCGCTTCTTGATGATGAAACTCAAGGGATCGGTACCTGCGACGCTGAAAGGCTTCTCCCCGACACCAGGGAGCCAGAGGAAGACGAACTCGCCGGCCTGACTGTCCAGCTTGTGGTCGCAAGTAAGAATGACGATATCCTCCCCATACTGCTCGCGCTTCACCACCCGATAGGGCTTGTAGGCCATCCGGTCCTCGCGCCGGAGAAAACTCCTGGCGCTCCTCTCCGGCAGGTTTCCGTCCAGGATTTCCTGGGCCTCGCGTTTGACCAACGAGAGATACTCTGGCCACTGCCGCTGGTTGACCATGGCCAAAGCGGAGCCGAGTCCGACGATGTTCGCTCCCGCCTGCATCATCCTTGCAGCCTTCTGTCCGTCATCGACACCACCCATGCCGATGATCGGCACGTCGGGACCTACCGCCTTCCGGATTTCGGCAATCTTTCCGACAGCCTCGTCAAAGACCCAACGACCGCTTTTGCCCCCCTTGCCTCCAAGCTGGTTCTGCAGGATGGGCTCGTGGGCATGTGGCTCGATATACAGGTCAGGTCCCACCGTGTTGATGGCGGTGATGCCATCGGCTCCCGCCTGGACCACAGCCCTGGCGATGGAACCGATGTCCTCCACGTTCGGGGTCAACTTGACGAACAGCGGAATCTCCAAATCGGGGATTGCCTGACGGATGCTCCGCACATAGGCGCTGGCGACCTCTGCGCTCGTACCGATCGACGCCCCGAAACCGGCAGCCGCATGGGGGCAGGAGAAGTTCAGCTCCAGCAGGTCGGCCACCGGACGGAAGGTTTTCACCAACGAGATGAAGTCCTCGGGACTCTTGGCCGCAAGCGAGACGTCGAGCAGACACCTCAGTCCTTTCCTACGGAGCTTCTCAAGCTCGGCGAAGGCCGCGTTGGCTCCGATATTGCGGAGTCCGACCGAGTTCCCGAAGGAGCCGGTCTCCGGTTCGCAGATAATCGGCTCAGGATTGCCTGCCGTCGGCACCACCTGGAAGCTTTTGGTGGTGATCATGTCGATGGCGGGAACCTCCTGGTCGAAGTACTCGATCAAACCCGCCTTGGTCGACGACACGCCGCTGACGGTGGACAGCAGCATGCGTCCGGTATTTCCTCTCAGAACCTCCATCACCTTCATACCGCAGTCTCTCCTGTCAGCTTGCGCAAGGCGCCAAGGCATTGGTCCACCCAGTCTTCCGGGACGGGAGCGCTCTTCCACGGATGGGTCAGGCCGCTGGAGGAGTTGATGCGGACCAAAGTGATGTCGTAGCCAACCTCCCTGAGCGCCGCCATCACCTCAGGGGCGCTGCCACCTTGGCTGCCGACTCCAGGAACCAGCAGGGGAACCGGTTGGTCCGCAAAGTAGCGGGCGATATCCTTCAGTTCGCCCATATGGGTGGCGCCGACCACCGCGCCCGCCTTCCACTGGCGGATCTTGTCCGCAACCACCAGGTACAGGGGAACACCCTCGACAGTCAGGTTCTGCAGGTCCTTGCCACCGGGATTGCTGGTGCGGCAGAGGACATAGACGCCTTTCTCCTGGCCGAAGGAGACAAACGGCCCGACACTGTCGCCACCCATGTAGGGAGCGACGGTGACCGCGTCGGCCTTCCAGCAATCGAAGGCCTCTTTGGCATAGTTCCCGCTGCTTCGGGCGATATCCCCCCGCTTGCTGTCCAGAATGACCGGCACACCAGGGAAAAAAGTCTCCAGCATGTCCAGCACGTCCACCAAAGCCTCGCTGCCGGAAAAATCCCCCTCACGGGGATGGTCCAAGATCGACCAATAGCCGATGTTGGGCTTGAAGGTGGCAGGAATCGTCCCCGTCTGGCGCATCCGCTTGAAGAGGGTTCCGAAAAACTGGTTCAGGCGGGCGCGGCCGGAACCTGTTCCGGGGAGCATCGCCATCTGGGGATCAAGCCCCATGCAGGTGCAGTTCCCGGTTTCCTGGGCGGAAGACCGGAGCAGGTCGGTATAGTTCATTTCCTCTCCTCCTTCGGGAAGCCATGCGCTATACCCCACCCGAACGGATCCTCCCTCCAGGAGGAAAGCACCTTGACCTGGCCGGAAGTCAGGTAGCCGGTCTTCTCGGCCCAGAACAGCACCGTATCATAGTCCAGGATCGTCTCTTCCTTGCAGGGCGGATCCAGACTGGCGAAGTTCTCCTTGCTGGCATCCAGCCCATAGGTGAAGATCGCGTAGCAGTAGGGACAGCGTCCTCCCGCCTCGACAATCGCCTTCACCGCGGCGATCGAGGAACCTCCAGTGGAAATCAGGTCCTCGACCAGGAGGACGGAGGCCTGGTGGTAACCGCCATCATGCAGGCCCTCGATCTTCTGGTGCAGGCCGTGGTCCTTGCTGGAGGAACGGACATAACTCATCGACTTGTGCAGTTTGTCGGCAAGCGTCGTGGCATGGGGAATGCCGGCAGTGGATGTTCCGGCGATATTGTCCGGGTCGAAGGCATCAGCCGTCAGCATCTGCGTGAAGGCATCGGCAATCATCGCCCTGCTCTGCCAGTCATACAGGAACTGGCGGTTGTCGTTGTAGATCGGCATGCGGTAGCCGCTCGCCCAAGTAAAGGGATTTTCCGCGTTCAGTCTGATCGCGCCATTTTCCAGCGCCTTTTTCGCCAACAGTTCCGCAAACTTGCTCGTTTCCATATCCTAGTTCCTCCTTCTCAGTTCTTCTTCCAGATTTCCTTGTACGAATGGGTCTTGCCGCAATAGGCGCAGCGGAACTTGCCGTCCTCGGTACGGTAGAACATGGCCGGCACTCCCTCGTTCTGGGACGGATGGGAGATACAGGCGTCATTCGTGCACTGCAGGTCATCAAAGTTGTAGATGCGTGGCGGCATGTAGAGCCGGTACTTCTTCACCACCTTGCTGTCCTTGATGATATTCAGCGTACACCCTGGGGCGACTGCCGCCAAGCGTTTGACCATCTTATGGTCCAGTTCCGGAGCATCCGGGCGGAAGATGATGCCCTTGTAGGTGGTCTCGCCACTGTGGCCTTGGCTGATCCAGTCGCCACCCTTCAGGTCGTCAAGATGCAGCACTCTGCAGATCAGGCGCATATGGTCCCGGATCTCGCTCGGGCTGTCGCCACGGGCGATATGGTCGATGACGATACCATTCCGGATCGGGTGCACTCCCTCGCTATAGTCCTTCTGCTTGCCACTCTTGCCGGAAAGGTCGACCTCGACGATGTAGGGCTTTTCCTCTGGCGCAGGCTTCTCGGCTGGAGGCACGAAATCCCCGCCGATCTTTCCGCCAATCAGGGAAAGCAACGTGATACGGACATACATGCCGTTAATCGCCTGCCGTTCCCATCCGTTGAGCGGAGTGTCGTCCAGGAAGGTGGGAATGGTCGGGTGCTCCTTATGGCGGGGAAGCGGGTGGTAGAAATGGGTGCCGGGCTTCAGCTTGTCCATGAACTCCTTGCGGAAGGTGATGGCGCAACGAAGCTGGTCCATCTTCTCCAGCACCTGCTCGCCCATGCGCTCCAGCTGCGGACGGGTGAAATACCAGGTGGTGCTGATATCCGGCTGGGACAGATATTCCTCGATCGAGCCGAAGCTACGGATCTCGAAGCCATTCTCCCGCATCTCCTCCACGTAGTTGTCCGGCATGGCCAGCTCCGGGGGAGCGACCAGGTCGACCTTCACGTGGTCGAACAACTTCAAACCATCGGCCTTGCTGTGGACGGTACGCCCGTGGAACAGGTCGCCGATCAAGGCGACATGCAGATGACTGTAGTCAAAGCCGTTGTCCTCCAGGAAGGAGAACTCGTCGAGCAGCTCCTGGGTGGGATGCTCGTGCTTGCCGTCCCCTGCGTTGACGAAGGAGATGTGGTAGTTCAGGTGGTTGCGCTCGCTATAATGGCGGCTGTCGATCTCGAGCCAGCGGCACAGCCCCTCGACCTTGCTGCGGACGATGAAGACCGAATTGTGGAAGCCACCGAGCATGTGGAAGGTATCGGCATAGCTCTCTCCTTTGTTGATCGAGCTGGTGGAGGTATCCAGCTCCTCGACCTTGACCTGTTGGAAATTGGCCGCATTGCGGAAGCTCTCCTTGGTGCGGGTGCTGTTCTCGAGGAAGACCTCGTAGATGCCAAAATCCTTGTCGCCAATCCGGAACCCGTCCATCGTCTTGGTGTCGTTCGTCTCGAACGCGCGCTTGAGAATCCGGGTTTTCTCGAACAGGTATTTGCGTTCCTCTATCGAGAAATCATTGATCTCGCACAGGCTGCGCGCCTCAAAGACATTCTTTCCTTCCATCTGCCTTCTCCTTCAAAAAAAGAGCCGGCGACAACGCCGGCTCATCTATTCATTGCAAACAGTACGGGAAACGACTCGCATGCCACGAATTACGACTTCTGCTTGCCATCGTCTCCCTCCCCTGTTTCCGAACAAACATATCAGAGATGCCTAGCCATGTCCAGCCCTCACCCCCGTCGGTTCCCTTAACAGAGGATTCCCCGGTAACACTTCTGGACCTGCTTGTAGCTCTCCAGGTTTCCGATGTCAAAACGGGCTGCCGGCATCCGCATGGCCCAGACAGGAAAGCGGCCACATGCCCAGCTGACCAAGGAGCCCGGTGCATCGGTCTTGCATCCCTGTCCGATTGCCTCGGACAGATGGCCGACGTCGTCCCGCGTGAAACAGTAGAAGGGCGGCACCGCCCAGGTGCTCTTCGGGTCCTGCGGTTTCTCCTCCATGCGCAGGACACGACCCTCGGCGTCGATCTCCGCCACGCCCGTACGGCGCAGCCGTTCTGGATCCCGCTCTTCAAAACGCAGGATGCAACTGGCCTTCTTCTGGTGGAAATAGTCGACGAAACTTTTCAGGCTGAACTCCAGGACGTTGTCACCGGCAAGCACCAGCAGGTCGTCGTCCAGCCCAAGGCTGTCGATGGAAAAGAGGATGTCCTTCACCGCGCCAAGGCGATTCTCGTTCTCGGTCGATCCGTCATCAAGGATCGTCACCTTCCGCCGCAAAGGATGTTCCCTGCTCCACTCTTGGAAAAACGGCAAGAACACATGGTTGCTGACAATGACATACCCGTCGATGCCAGGGATGGTTTCCAGGTCATCCAACAACCAGGAGAGCACAGGTTTCCCCTGCACCTCCAACAACGGCTTGGGAAACCCCTTGGTCAGGGGATACAGACGTGTGGCATAGCCTGCGGCAAGCACCAAAGCAATCATAGACACTCCCTACCGGACACCATACTCCACCCTACTCATTTGGGCAATCAGAATACCACCCCGACCACTTCGGACACCAACTTGGCCTTGCCCACCGTGTAATAGTGGATGCCAGGCACCTCGTGGGCAAGCAACTCCTTGGACTGGTCGATGGCCCATTGGATTCCCACCTCGCGGATATCGTTCAACGTAGCGGCAGTGCGGACGCGACGGGCAAGCTCCTCGGGAATGTCGACATGGAACGTCTGCGGAATGGTCTCCAGATCCTTGCGGCTTGCCAGCGGCTTCAACCCGGGAATGACCGGTACGGTGATGCCAGCCTTTCGCGCCGCGCGGACAAAGTCGAAATACCGCTGGTTGTCATAGAAGAGCTGGGTGACCACGTAGGAGGCGCCGGCGTCCACCTTCTCCTTGAGATGCCTGATGTCGTCCGCCAGGTTTGCCGCCTCGGAATGCTTTTCCGGATAACCGGCGACTCCGATACAGAAGTCGGTGGCTTCCGGATTCCTGACGCTCTCCTCCAGATAGTGGCCGTGGTTCAGATTGCCAATCTGCCGGACCAGGTCGGTGGCATGGCTCCAGCCACCCTTCTGGGCGATGAAGCGCTTCTGCCCTCCCGCAGGGTCTCCCCGGAGCACGAACACATTGTCGATGCCGATGAAGTGGAGCTCGATCAGGGTGTTCTCGATCTCCTCCGCACTTTGGCCGCCACAGATCACATGGCTGACCACCGGGATATGGTATGTGTATTGCAGGAGGGCGCTGAGCGCCACCGTGCCAGGTCTCTTGTGGATCACATGCTTCTCCACCAGCCCGTCCTCGCGCTCCACATAGTCGACCACGCTCTGATGGTTGGTGATGTTGATATAGGCGGGATGGAAAGGAAGCAATGTCTCGACTGCGTCGCAGACGTCCTTGACGCTCCCTCCACGTAGCGGAGGGACAATCTCAAAAGTGAAAACTGGCTTGTCGGCCCGGGTAAGGATATCGATGACTTTCATGGGTTTGCCCCCGAAAGGAACGGTTTGAGCTTGGCAAGGCTGACGCCCTTGCACTTCGCGTACTGTTCCAACTGACGGTCGCTGACAGCACCTACGCCGAAATAGCAGGAATCTGGCGCCTTCAGCACCAAGGCGCAGACCGAAGCGGCAGGACGCATGGCCAGCGAGCTGGTCAGCTCCACTCCGGTCCTGCCTGTGGCATCCAACAGGGAAAAGAGCGTCAGCTTCTCCGTGTGGTCGGGCCAAGTCGGGTAACCCGGGGCCGGCCGGATGACCGTACCCTCTCCTTCCCACCTGCCCTCCATCTCTTTCTGCACCAGGACGGCAAGGGCTTCGGCAACCCGGTCGTAGAGGAGTTGGGCAAGCACCTTGCGGTAGGAATCCGTCTCCGCTACAGGTGCCATCTCGCTGGTGACCACGAAGGCCCCGACCGTATCATCGTTTGGGGCGACAAAGTCGGCAAGGCAAAGGCCGCTGCGCTCGTTACGCAGGAAATGGAACCGTTTGGAACCGACTGTCACAGTCCTTCGGTCGCTCGAAGCAGGGAAGAGTCCCCAAACGGCGCGGCACCCCTTTCGCAGACTCTGTTGGAACATAGAATCCTCGAACATCCGCTTGGCGTCAGCAACCGCCCTGTCTGCCTCGGGACTCGCGAGGGGAATACGCATGGCGGCTACCAGTTCCTTCCAGTTGATCGACGCTTCCATCTCCTCCGGATTCCATGCATTCCTGGTCCAGATTCCGTAGTGTGCCGCGTTTCCACTCCGCTTCTGACTCCGCAAGGCAAGCGGATCGTCCACAGGAGCCGGTGCCATCCGAAGCCGTTCCTCCTTCCGGATCCGCGCGTAGCGGTCCTCCATTTCCTTGAAAAACAGCGCGCTCTCTTTTCCTGTCGCGCGCAAGGCGGCGAGGACCATGTGCGAAGCGTCTCCGGTATGGACGACCGGAGCCAGGGAAAGCGGGGCAAGGTACAGGGCGGTATGCCTGTCACTGGTGGTGGCGCCACCGACGAAGACCGGGATCTTGCTCCCCTGCCGGGCAAGATAGCTGATCGTCTTCTCAATTTCCCGCAACGACGGGGTGATCAGACCGGAAAGCCCAATCAGATCGGCATGCAGCTGTCTGGCTTTCCTCCAAATGGTGGCCGCCTCGACCATCACCCCAAGATCGTGCACCTCGAAATGATTGCAGGAAAGGACAAGGGCACAGATATTCTTGCCGATGTCATGCACATCGCCCCTGACGGTGGCAAGTACCACCACCGGCTTCCGCGGTCCGTCCGGACCATGATGCAGAGACTGCTGGATCCGAGGCTGCAGGATTTCGACAGCGCGTCTCATCGTCCTGGCGGAGCGCACCACCTGGGGGAGGAACATCTCCCCTTTCCCAAACCGCTTTCCGACCTGTTCCATCCCCTGCATCAACGGTCCCTCCACAAGGGAAAGGGGATCCTCGCCCGAAAGGGCCTCGAGCAAAAGGGAGAGACGGGAATCATCTCCCTGCAACACCGCCTCGACCAGCTCCTCTTTCGGGGAAACCGGTATCGTGTCCTTTGTTCCCGCTGGCTTGGGCGCCGCGAGATCCCGTGTCGACTCGGCCAGGCTGACCAAGGCCTCGCGTCCTTCCTCGGTCCCCTCGGCAAGGGCTCGTCCGACAACAAACCGGATATAGGCGGGAATATGGGCGACATCCCGATCGGAGGAAGGATTGACGATGGCCATGTCAGGCTTGGCAAGGTCAAGGAAAATGGCGTGCATCGCACTGCGGATCCGGTTGTTTCCCCGGAAGGCAAAGGAAAGGTTGCTCACCCCTCCCGAAACCAAGGTTCCGGGAAGGTTCTGATGGATCCATCCGGTGGCCCGGATACAATCCCTTGCATAGCTGTCATGGGCGGAAATACCGGTCGCCACGGCCAGCACATTGGGGTCGAAGATGATATCGTAGGGCGGAATGCCAATGGAAGCCAAAAGGTCGTAGCTCCGCTTGGCACAGGCGGTCTTCCGCTCGTAGGTGTCCGCCTGGCCCTTCTCGTCGAAGAGCATGACCACCATGGCGTGACCGTAGGAATGGATCAGACGGGCACGCTCCAGAAATGGCTTCTCCCCTTCCTTCAGGCTGATCGAGTTGACGATGCAATGACCTTGGATTTCTTCCATGGCCCGCTCGATGACAGAGAAGTCCGAGGAATCCACCATCACCGGAACCCTGCTGGCCAAGGGATCGCTCTGCAGGACTCTGAGGAAGGTCACCATGGCGGACCGGGCGTCCAGCATCGGCGCGTCCATGCAGATATCCAGGGCGTCGGCACCCGCCTTGACCTGGGCGCGGGCGATCGAGAGCGCCTCGTCCCAACGATGTTCCGCCACCATGGTGGCGAATTTTCTGGAACCGGCGACATTGCACCGCTCGCCAACGACAAAGAGCACCCCTGGCCTGACCGTCCTGCTCTCCAAGGAGGAAAGCACCAAACTGTCGGTTTCCTTGCCCTTGGCATGGGGTTTCACTCCTGTGGCAATCGCCTTCAGGGCCCGGATATGTTCCGGGGTGGTGCCACAACAGCCACCGACAATTGAAACCTCTCCGGACTCGATGACATCCCGGAGCTCCCCGCTCCACTTCTGCGGCCCGTCAGGATAGTTCCCATCCTCGTCAGGAATCCCCGCATTGGGATGGATCGATACCCGGAAGGGGCTGATCGCGGCCAGTTCCTTCGCCTTCTCAGCCATGGCCCGGGCTCCGGTAGAGCAGTTGATGCCGAGGGAAAAAAGCGGATATTCGGAAAAGGATGCGACCATCGCCCCGAGATCCTGCCCGCAGAGCATGCGGCCGCTCTGGTCGCTGAACGTGACGCTTACCATGACCGGAACCGTCTTCCCGGCCAGGCGCATGGCGCGCTGGCACCCCTTGACGGCCGCCTTGGCCACCAAGGTATCAAAGACCGTCTCGACCAAAAACAGGTCGACACCGCCCTCCAGCAACGCCGAAGCCTGCTGTTCATAGACCTGGACGAACGAGTCGAAGTCACGGCTACGCCAGGCAGGGTCATCGACATTGGTGGCGAGCGACAAGCTCTCCTTTGTCGGACCGATATCGCCGGCGATAAAGGCGTCCCGCCCTCCTCTCGCCTCCGTGGCAATCCTGCAGGCGGCGAGATTCAGGTCGCGTACCCACTTTTCCAATCCATACTCGCCAAGACTGATCCGGTTGGCGTTGAAGGTGTTGGTCTCGATGATGTCGGCCCCCGCGTCGAGGTAGGCCTGATGGATGTTCCGGACTACATCGGGCCGGTGCAGGTTGAGAAGCTCCCCGCAGCTCTCCTCCGGCTTTCCTGTCGCAGGACTAAGGAAGGCCTCGGAAGGCAGGTGCGCCCTCTGGAGCAACGACCCCATGGCCCCGTCCAGCAACAGGATCCTCTGCTTGCCCAACTCCTCCAACGACATGGTCATCCTTCCTCGAGGACCCGCACCACCTCAGGCAAAAGCTGTTTCTTGCGGGAGAGCACGCCGGGCAGGAAGAAGAGGTGGGGAGACACCCGCTCATAGGCGAAGTGGGACTCCAGGGTCCCCATGCCTGTCGCCAGGAGAAGGCTGTTCTCGTGGACAATGTCGGTAATCAGGAACAGGGCGAAGTCCAGTCCGTGCTGGAGCCTGCTTTTCTCCAGAGCCTCGAAGAAGGACGGGACGAAGCGCTTGCTGTCATCCAGCATGGTCACCTCGCACTGGCCGATTCCAAAAAGCATGCCCTTCTCCTGGTAGGTCTTGAAATCGCTCTCCACCAGCATCAACGGATCCTTGCCCACCAACGAGGCGCCATAGCTGAACAACGTCTCGGTGTAGGCCTGATAGTCGGCGACCTCTGCGATTTCCGTCAGGTCCTTGACCGCTTGGCGGTCCACCTCGGTGGTGGTCGGGCTCTTCAGGCCGACCGTGTCGCTGGTGATGCCGGCAAGCAACACCTGGGCCACCTTTTTGGTCAAGGGGACCCATTGCCTGCGGTAAAGGGTCCAGACAATCGTGCAGGTCGACCCAAGCGGGTTGCAAAGAATATAGATTGGCTGGTCGGTATGGATGCCGTCGACCCGATGGTGGTCGATAATCTCCAGGACCTCCGCCTCCTCGAGGCCGGAAACGCTCTGCTGGCTCTCGTTGTGGTCCACCAGGATCACCTTGATCCGTGGCTTGTCCATGAAGCAACGTCGGCTGACGAAGCCAAGATACTGGTTGCCATGAAAGACCGGCATGGCCCGGAACTTGCCCGAGTGGAGCATGTTCTTCGCCTCGTCGAAGAGCATTTCGTCCTCCAGATGGGGCAAGGACTCCTTCAATAGCTCGCGTACTTGGACGGAGAGCCTGAGCAGGCGTAGTGTCTCACTGGTGTCAGCCTCGCTGAGGAAAATCGACCCTTTGAAACGGGAAAGGTCGACCGATTCATAGACCTTGTACTGGGAACCGGTCAGGACGATGCAGGGAACCTGGGTGTCGATCGCCTTCTGCAGATGGCGGTCGCGGTCACCGAAGACCCACAAGGGGCTGACCCCCTCCTTGCTCCAAGCGTCCATGTGCTCGCAGAACAGTTCATACTTCATGGCCCCGATGGCAATCGGACCGGTGAACTCCGCCGGCTCCCCTTTCTTGAGAAAGTGGCCGGGGAGCACTTTGGGAATGGTGTCAATGACGAAATGATAACTTGGACGCTTCTTGCTGGAATCCTGCAGGAAGAAGGAGTTGACCGCCTCCGCGGTGAGCAGGCCGGCAAAGCGGGAACCGTCCATCACCCCGACCGCGGCGGGATTGGTCTGGAACAGAGGGATCAACGTAGTCAATGGATCAGAGACATCCACCATCGGCTCCCCCCTGCGCACCACCGGGGCAAGACGGGAACGGACATCCTTCAGGAATCCCGGAGGCGTCAGCGAAAGCTGGTCGAAGACCGCCTTGGTGGCGTCGTTCAGGTTTCCGCACCGTACAGGGATGTAGGTATTCTGCTTGTCCAAAGTGTTCTTCAGATTAGCGTACGCCCAGGCGCTGCAGACACTGTCCATATCGGGATTGCGATGTCCCGTCACAAAAATATCAGCCATGGAAACATCTTACACAAGCGGACGCTTTTCACCAAGAGCCAGAGTGGGTAGACTACAGGTTGGAGGATCTTACATGAAAGTTGTTCTTGCCAACGACCACGGCGCCGTCGAACTGGCGCAACGTTTGAAAGCGCATCTGGAAGGAAAAGGAATCACCGTCAACCATCTCGGCGTCTTCACCGAGGAGAGTGTCGACTACCCCGATATCGCCAAGAAAGCGACGGACGAATACAAGAAAGGGGGATACGATTTCGGTATCGTCTGCTGTGGCACCGGAGAAGGCATCAGCATGGCCGCGAACAAGATCAAGGGTATCCGTTGCGCCCTGCCGGTCAACGCCTTTGCCGCAGAAAAGGCAAAAGAGCACAACAACGCCAACTTCCTCGCCTTCGGGGGACGGATCACCAACTACCCTGACAGCCCCGAGGCCATGGTCGACGCCTATATGGCGGCTACCTTCGCTGGCGGACGCCACCAGAAGCGCATCGACAAGCTCACAGCGCTTGAGTCGACGAGGTAGGCGGCCGGTGCTGGAACCAAGAGCCCAGCAAATAGAAGTCGAACGACATCAGATCGACATACAGGCTGATCGACTTGTCGTAGATGTTTACCGCGAGCGTGAGGGAGCATAGCTTCTCCCTCTTGCCCATCATCGGGGTCCCGATGGTCACCGGGGTCAGGCTGAAAAGCAGGTGGGTCGGATAGAACTCACCTGTCTCGTGGTAGGTCGACAGTCCTACGCCGAAACCCAGCAGGGTATTCAGGCCGATACCGCTGACGGCGGTTCCTGTATTGCGCTCTCCCAGCAGGGAACGCTGGAGCAACACCTGCATGGTGGTGTTCGTGCCTTCAAAGAAATCGGGAACCACCTCGCTCGTTCCAGTCACATCCAGCTCATAGACGTCGCTCAAGCCCAACGTCAGTCCATACTGGACAGCCAGCTTCGAGTCATCGTATTTCTCCTCGAAGTAGTGGGAGCGGGTACCCAAAGTCACCCCCAAGTCAAAGCTCCCGATTCCCTTCGCCGTCACGGGAAGGGCCAAGAGCGACACAAACGCCACAACGGCGCAAACTCGGTTCAATCTCATAGGAACATCCAGGTAAAGCGGAGCAATGCGACACCCCAGCTCCACCCCTCGCTTGCATAGGTGAAGAAGGGACTCAGCGCCTCATACCAGAAATCGGGCTGGCTGAACTTGAAAGGAGATACGCTCATATAGAGCGCAGGCCGGTTCCCATCCCCGTCAAATCGGGCCTGCACCCCCAGGCTCAAGGCAGGATCCCAGGCGACACGGTTGTGGGCGATGATCCAGAAGGGATGGTGGAGCGTCCGGAACAGGTCGACATTGACCGCCAGCGTCACGCTCGGAATCGAGATATCCCAATCCTCGTCGCTCTCCATAGCCATGGCGAGCGTCAGGGAGGGATTGCCGAACTTGAACTCGAAAGGCTCGTAGGCGAGCCAGGCAGAGAACCCGCCATAGGCGTTATCCTCCGTCTTCTCTCCATCCTTGGCCACGCCGAAGCCTACCTTCCGCGCCGATAGCGGGCAAGCAAGAACCGCGACCAACACAAGGAACAACCAGAATCGCTTCATCTTCAACCTCCCACCGTCATCAGCATGTGCATCAGCATCTTCCCGAAGGTACGCCATTGCTTTGCCTCTTCGGGCGAGACATAGACCGCCTGGTCGTACAGCTCGTTGTAATGCTGATGGGCCATCTTGGCCAGGTCGGGGTCATCGATGATCATGCAGATCTCGTAGGAGAGCGCCATCGAACGGACATTGAAGTTGCTCGAGCCCACCATCACGTACCGGTCGTCAACCACCATCAGTTTCTCATGCAGCAGTCCTTTCTCGCTGGGAGGCTCGATGCGCATATCCACCCCGGCCTCGAGCAACGGCAGGTACATGTACCGGTCGCTGGTGCGTTTGTCGTAGGAGATGACCATACTCACCTTCACCCCGCGGGCAACCGTCTCCTTGATCGCCCGCATCATGTTGGCATCCAAAGCTGGCAGGAAGGGCAGGATCTCCACACTCTCCTTCGCCGAGGAAAGGAGGGCGCCATAGGCCGAGCCGATGGTATGGCTGCCCGGTACCTCGTTGACCAGCCATGCGTCGACTTTCGGCGCATCCTGCCTGTAGGAGTAGTCGATGGGGAAATCCTTCAAGTCAAGGCGGTCCCAGCTCTGGTCGTTCCACCATGGGACGAACCAGCCGAGGAAGGCGGCGACCGCTTCCGGACTGGTGAACTCATACATCGTGTCCCTTTGCAGGTCCTTTCCCGGGGGAGCTCCGACAGAGATGTAGTTGAAGTTCATGCCACCAATCGCCATCACCCGCCCGTCGATGATCACTACCTTCTGATGGTAGCGGAAGAAAAAATCGCTTGCTCCCACCAGGCGCGCCGCAGAAATCGGTTTGGTTTCCAGAAAATGGATGGGCGTGTGGGTCAGGTACATCAGGGGAATCAGGCTCTTACGGCTCTCGGTCATGTCGAACAAGCCCGAGCCGTCCACAAGGAAGTAGACAGGGACGCCCTCGTTGGCCTTGTCGACCAACGCCTGGTAGAAATCGGCGTTCGGAAGGCTGTTCGAGGCAAGGAACGAAGTGATGACCACATATTGCTTCGCGCCTCGCACCAGTTCCGTCACATGGTCGCGCCACGCGTTGCCGTTGTACCAGACAGTCGGTTTGGTAATCGGCGTCTTGGGAAGGCCGACGAGATGCAGTTTCTCGACAAGACCAAGCGAAGGATCCGCGGTCGGCCCCTTGGCCATGGGACGGGTTGACGCGCAACCCCAAAGCAGGACGAGGCAGCATGCGAGTAGCGCGGGAAGATGCTTCTTGTTCACAAATCACTCCAGCACGAAAGGATGGGGCAGCAACTGCCCGAATTGATAGACCTTGTGGCTTTTCCCGTCGACAGAGACCAGATGCACCTGGGTCTCGGGACGGGCGAATTCGCTGATCACCTGCAGGCACTGGGCACAGGGAGGAGCAAGAGGATTCCCCTTGCTGGCCACCACCAGGGCTTCGATGCCGATGACCCCCTCGACGGCGATGGCATGGAGGATGGCGTTGCGCTCGGCGCAAATGGTGGCGCCGTAGCTGCCGTTCTCCACATTGCACCCGGAGTAGACCCTTCCGGTCGCGGCACTGACGACGGCAGCCCCGACCTTGAAACGGGAATAGGGGGCATAGGCGTTCTTCCAGACATTGGTCGCCATCTCGATGGCAAGGGTGATGGCGCGTTCCAGGCTGAACAGCGGCGAGGAGACCGGACGAAGCAAGTTGCGCCCGTAGCGTACCGTGCCGCTCTGCCCTTCCGTGTCCTCCAGTTTGAGAAGCTGGGCTTCGAAGGAGCCGGCATCATGAAACCGGCCGAGGGCAAGCAGGCTGTCGACAATGATATCGGCACCACTGTCGGCCAAAGTCACCGCATCCGTCTGGCTGGCGACCGCCAGGACCTTCATGCCGGCGCTCTTGGCTTCGGAGACCTCTTGCGGGGTGAATGCGATGGCAAGAGCCTCGCCCGCATCTCCCCCGAGGGCGGAAAGCACCAACGGAAGGCTCATCGTTCCCCCGCAGGAAAACATTCCCTCTTTCACCTGCACGAGGGGACCCTCCCCTCGCCTGACCAGCAAGGTGCAATCTCCCCTTTCCACGTCTCTTTGCCCAGAATAGCCGCCAACGGTTACAGCGGCCTGCCGCAACTCGTGAAGCAGGAAGGGGCCACCCTCAACCTTGCTGGCCTCGTCATATGAACAGACTACCCAACGAACCATGATGATCCTCTCGTTCCCTATGGTAAGGAATATGGAAGGTTTGGACAAGGAAGGGTCAGTGCAGGATGGTGGCTACCTGGCCTGGCTTGCCCTGGGGAACAAAGTGGCCGCTGCCGGGAACACCATAGTACTCGCTTCCCTCCACCATCAGGCAGCCGCGCCTGTAGACCGCGACCGCCTTTCCTTCCACCTTCCACCCTTCGTACGCGGTATACCCGCTGGCAGAGTGCAGGCTCTTGCCCGAAAGGATCCATGCCTTGTCCGGATCGAAAAGCACCAGGTCGGCATCGGAACCCACCTCGACACGACCCTTGCGGGGAGCCAGCCCGAAAGCTTTCGCCGGCCCGGTGGAAAGCAGGTTCACCAGCTGGTTGATGGTGATCTTCCCCTCCTTCACAAACCGGGTGTGCAGCAAAGGAAGCAGTTCCTCGGTACCCGGGATACCCGGATACACGGTCCGGCAGTCGTTGCTGGAGAGTTTCTGCTGACGGGTAAAGGCACAATGGTCGGTGGCGACCACCTGGATCTCCCCTCCTGCGAGAGCCTCCTGCAGGGCCAGGTTGTCCTCCTTGTCCCTGAGCGGTGGTGTCATCACGAAAAGCGACCCATCCGCTCCCTCGAGCAGGCTGCGGTCAAGAAACAAGTAGGTTGGTGTGGTCTCGACGATGACACGGGTACCGATGGAACGCAGGTAGCGGACCATCTCCAGGCCTTTCTTGCTGGAAAGATGGACGACATAGAGCGTCATGCCGAGGTCATGGGCGATCATGCCCACCGTCCGGATTCCTCTCGCCTCGACCTCGCTGGGGCGAAGCACAGCGTGCGCCGGAGGGTTGTAGGAGCCTTGGTATGTGGACTGGATTTCATTGAGCAAAGCCTCGTCCTCACAGTGGACGCAGACCATCATCTCCTCGCGCTTGGCGTTGGCAAAGACATCCCGCAGCTCTTTGGGATCGTCCACCAGGTATCCGATGTTCTTGTAGGTGGTGAACATCTTCAGGGCGCGGATTCCCCGCTTGGCAAGGGCCTCCATCTCCGCCCCGAGCGTCTTTCTCCAGGCGTAGACCCCCTGGTGCAGGGAGTAGTCGATCGCCATGCCGCCCTCCATCTCTTTCAGGCGTGCCTCGGTGCAGGCGGCGAGATTTCCTTTCTTGTCGTCATCGGCGAAATCGACGACAGTGGTCACGCCGCCGAACGCGGCGAGCCTGCTCCCTTCGGGGAAGGAATCACAGGTGACCGTCCCCCGGCTGACGAGATGATAATGGGTATGGGCGTCGATCAGACCAGGAAGCAGATACAGTCCATGGGCGTCGACGACCTTGGCCCCCTCGGGAACCAGTGACGGATCCATGTGCGTGGCGATATGGGCCACCTGGGAGCCCTCGATAAGGACATCGGCCTTACGGGTCCATTCCGCGTCAACCACAAGCGCGTTCCTGATAAGTGTTGCTTGCATATTCCCTCCTATCCGAACAGTAGTATAGCACTGAATCGGGGAAGCGAAACATATTGCAACACCTCATCCGGAACAAGAACAAGCCTCCCGTTTTCCTTGCACGAGGGAATCGGGAGGCTTCCAGGAAAGACCGGTTACTCTGCGTCCACCAGAGGGAATGCCTTCTGCAGGAACTCCAGGTCCAGCTCGGGGTAGAGCGGGAACTTCCTCAGCAGCGCCTGCACCCGGTCATAGGCCTCCTTGCGGACTGCCGGAGCGGTGTGCGCGGTGCTCTTCGAGGACTGTCCGGCATGCTCTCCCTTGGTGATGACCGCAGGGCGGCTGTTCTTCAGGACCAAGGCGATGATGTCGGCAATCTCCTTCATCTCCTCCTTGCCCATGCCCAACGTGGTGACGGCTGGCGTTCCAATACGCAGGCCGCTGGTGTACCAAGGACCATTCGGATCAAAGGGAAGGGCGTTGCGGTTCAGGGTGATGCCGGCGGCGCGTACGGCGCTTTCCGCCTGACGGCCATTCAGGCCGAACTTGGTCACGTCGAGCAACATCAAGTGGTTGTCGGTGCCATCGGTATCAAGGGGAACCCCCTGGGCCATCAGCGCCTCGGCCAAAGCCTGGGCATTCTCGACAATCTTGCGGGCGTACTCCTTGAAGGAGGGCTGCAGCGCCTCGGTCAGGGCAATCGCCTTTGCCGCCATCATCTGGGGAAGCGGCCCCCCGATGACCAGTGGGCATCCCTTGTCGACACTTTCGGCATATTCCTTCTTGCACAGGATCATGCCGCCACGGGGGCCACGAAGGGTCTTGTGGGTCGTGGTGGTCACGACGTCGGCCCACCGGACCGGGTCGTAGTCACCGCTAAAGACGCCACCGGCGACCAGACCGGCGAAATGGGCCATGTCGACCATGAAGGTGGCTCCCACCTTCTTGGCGATCTCGCTCATGCGGCGGAAGTTGACCTTGCGCGGGTAAGCGGAGTATCCGGCAATCAGGATCAGCGGCTTGACCTCCATGGCCAGCTTCTCGATGGCATCATAGTCAAGCAACTTGGTCTTCTCGTCGACGGTGTAGCTGTAGGAATCGAACATCTGGGCGGAGACGTTCTGGCGATAGCCATGGGTCAGATGTCCGCCAGAATAATAGTCCAGGCCAAGGATGCGCTGGTTGCCAAGCATGTGGCGCAGGTTGTCCCAGTCCTTCTTCTGCATCTTGCTCGGATTGGTCTCGCCGAGTTTCTCCATCTCAGGCATCTCGATGCGGGTGTTCAGGATGGCCCAATAGGCGCACAGGTTGGCGTCGGCACCGCTATGTGGCTGGACATAGGCGTGCTCCGCCCCGAACAGCTTGCAGGCCTGCTGGTCGGCGAAGGCCTCGATGGCGTCGACATTGTCGCAGCCGGCGTAGAAGCGGTGATACGGAAATCCTTCGCTGTACTTGTCGGTCAGCAGGTTCCCCATGGCGCCCTGCACGGAAAGAGAGGAGAAGTTCTCGCTGGCGATCAGCTTCAGATGGGTGCGTTGGTCCGCGAGCTCCTGGACAATCCTTCCTGCGACAAATGGTGACACCTCTGCGACTTTTTCCAGCGACGCGACATAGGAAACCATTCCCGCATTGATCGGCTTCCCGCTCTCCAAATAGCTTTGCAATACATCCATTCCATCCACCTCCGATACAGGGTTGGAACCATTGTCCTGCAAGCGTTTGTGCGTGTCAATGCGCAGAAACGCGGCCTTTTCTTCTTGTGGCATATCTTTTCAGGTGCAGGAAAATGTGTGTAACATGGCTTCATGGATGTGGGCTTCTGGCTAGATATCGCTTCACTGGGGATGATGGCAGTCTTGTACGCAGTCTACCTGCTACGCGCGACGCCCTTTTGGCAGTCCAGCAAGGTACTGGCCGGCAACAGCCTTGTGATCGTGCTTGCCCTTGTCTGCGACTTATCCTATCTTTCCTTGGCGGAAAGCATGCGGACCGGGCACGAATTCTTCCATGTCTGCGCCATCTTCCTGTTCAGTTGCTCCGCGTTGCTGCATGTGCTGTATGTCCGCGAATTGCTTGGCATCGGGCTCAGGCAGCGGGAGTTCTTTATCCGGACCATCCCTTTCGCCATCGGCTTCGTCGCCACCCTTCCGCTCCTTCCCCTTCTGCTTTCCCGTCCCTTGTTTTGGAACCTCTGCCCGCTCGGCCTTGTCCTTTTTGGCTATTATGCCTATGGATGGTATTTGGTCGTCAGATACCGGAAGAACCTGAACAACTCCTACGAGCTGCCGCTGCTGCTCATCGACCTGACCGTCCTGCTGTTTTCCACGCTCACCCAGACCCGGTTCCCCTCCATCAGGTTCGTTGGCTGCATCCATTCGTTCAGCATCACGGTGCTCTTTCTCGCCGTGCAGAGTCCCGAACAACTGATTGACGGACAGGCAAGACTTCCCAACAGGCTGGCATTCATCTACAAGACCCGGGAAATCATCAGGCGCCACAAGCGCCGTCTCTTCGTAGTCACCACGATCGCCGACTACGAGGAGCTCGACAACCTGCTGCCGGCGGGAATGATGGGGGAGATCATCTCCCATATCGGACATGTGGTCAAACGTTGCAACCGCTACGGAGACCTCTTCCGGGTCAACAAGCAGCAGTTCCTTGTCTCGATGAACCATCCCGATCCGGACTCGGTCCGCGAGGTCACCCAGCTTTGCCTTTCCGCCTTTTCCGAATCCTTCCTGATGGGCGAGAACAAGCTGCCGGTCACCGGCTTCGTCACGACAATCCGTTACCCGGATGATTTCACCACGACCGAAGACTGCTTCCTTGCGCTACGGCAACTGAGAAGCAGGACCAGCGCTTCGGCTTTGGGAAGCACTTCCGCCAGCGTGCTCCGCACCGGAGCCATGAAACGGCGCATCGCAGTCGCCCACCTGGCCAGACACATGGACAACGTCCAGATGAAGATGCGGCTCATCCCGGCTTACGACACGACAACCAGGCGGATGCACGCGGCCAAAGCGACCCTCCTCCTGTCAAACGACCAGCTCCAGGATGCCACTCCCATTGAGTACATCCCGATCGCCCAAAGGGAAGGCACCATCGGCTATTTCACCGACCTGATGATCAAGGAGAGCTGCCTTCTCATCAGGGCAGGCTTTCTCGAAAAGTACCAGATGAACCGGCTCACCCTCACGCTCACTCCTCGCCAATGGCTCCAATACCGGCTGGTCCCCCGCTATGTGAAGCTGGCCGACTACTACGGGATACCATGCAGCACGATTTCGTTCACCATGCCTTCCAGCCTGTTCCACCAGCAGCTTAGCGTAGTCCGCTCCAATCTGGACGACATGCAAAAGGCGGGTATCCGTCTGGTCCTGACCGGCTATGGCACCGGCTATACCGATGTGTTCCACGCCCCCGACATGCCGGATACGGTGGTCTCGTTCAGCCCCACCTTCACCACCCCCGGCTCGCTGGCAAGGGGAGGCAGGGAAATCATCGCCGCCAGCATGGAGGCAATGCGGATCATGCGCTACGCGGTGCAAGTGGAAGGCGTGGTCAGGCAGGAAGATGCCGACTTCTATGGGACCCTTGGTGTCCGCTACCTGACCGGCCCGCTTTTTGGCAGGCCGATCCTGCTTTCCAAGCAGAGGGGGCTGTGGAATGTGTAACTGGATTCTTGACCTGGTCGGGCTCGCCTTGCTTCTGTTGGTCGTCTTCCTGTACGTCTGCAAGCCCCGCAACCAGATCCATACGCATCGTCTGCTGCCCCTGCTGGTTCTTTCCGCCTTCCTCTCCACAGCGAGCGACCTCTTCTACGCGCTGTGGGAGAACTATCCTCTCTGGTTCCACTCGCACGTGCCCTTGTGGGTCAACATTGCCAACAACTACGTCTATTTCCTCTTCCATTTGCCCTGCATCGCCATCTACTCGCTCTATCTTCTGGAACTCAACCACGTCCGCGATGCGGAAGACCCGGTCCCCAAGCTGTTCTGGGTTCCCTTGGCGGTTCTTGGACCGCTTCTGTTGCTCAATCCCCTGACCAGTTGGTTCTTCCATACCGACGCGGACGGCATGTACCACCGCGGTCCGCTCAGGTTCCTCTGGTATATCGGTGTCGCAGGATACGTCATCCACGGCTACTACCTGCTTTTGAAGGAACGTGACGAGCATATGCGCAAACCCCTGATCGCGCAGACGTTCTTCCTGACCTTTGCCGTCATCGGTACCATGATCCAGTTCTTCCACCCTTCCCTTCTGGTGGAGAACTACACGATCGACCTGAGCATCTTCGTCAGTTTCGTCTCGCTGAGCAGGCTTGAAGACGTGACGGAATGGAACACCGGACTGTTCAACCGGGATATCTTCACACTCTGGTGCGAGCGGGATTTCAAGCACCATACCCCCTTCACGCTGGTGCTTGTGCACATGAAAGACTGGAAACCGCTGAACGAATCGCTTGGAGACCACGCTTTCCATTGTCTGGAAAAGGAAATCGCCACCTACCTGACCAGCTTCAGCCGTTGGGTCTACACCGTCAGGGACGACGTCTATGCCCTTTGGTTCGCCGACCACGCCACAATGGTCCAAAGCGAGGTTGTCCGGACCCTGAACGAACGCTCCAAGCGGCCTTGGAGCATTGATGGGGAACAAATCGGGCTGAGGCTGCAGATTCTGGCAGCCGACTCGCCCCGAGACTTCCATTCCCTTGCGCAGTTGCAGGACATCCTCATCGCCCTCGGACTGCAACGCTCGCCCAAGACCGTCATGAACCTGAGGGACGACCTGCAGCTTGAAGAGGCGCGCAAGCAGAAGCTGCTTGACATCCTCAGCCGCAAGTGCAGCGAGGAGAACGGGCTGGAAGTGGTCTACCAGCCAGTCTGGGACGTGAAGACCCAGCGCTTCATCAGCGCGGAAGCGCTCGTCCGCCTGACCGACCCGGTCCTTGGGAAGGTACGTCCGGACGAACTGATTGCGGTGGCTGAACGCAACGGCTCGATAATCCGCATCGACGCCTGCGTCAGAAAAATCGTCCAGCAACTCTTGCGTTCCAACGACCTATCAGGACTCCCCATCCACGTCAACCTTTCCATGGCCGAGTGCATGCAGGAAGAGGTGATTCGGGACATCATCCGTTCCACCAGCATCCTGGGCATCAAGCGGGACCGCTTTTGCTTGGAGCTGACCGAGACCGCCTCCGCCTATTTGCCGGCAGTGGCGAAAAACAACCTGCAGAAACTCGCTTCCGCCGGTTTCCATCTCTACCTGGATGATTTCGGGCAAGGCCAGGCCAACCTGGACCACCTGATCATGCTCCCTTTCTCGGTCGTCAAGCTGGACCGGAGCTTTGTCATCAACCCGATGGGGGAAAAGCTCCGCGCAAACACCATCTCCCTCGTCAAACGGCTTGGGATGAAAGCCCTCATCGAAGGAGTCGAGACAAAGGAAGAGGCAGAGGCGGTCATCGCCGACGGGGTCGACTACATCCAGGGCTTCTACTACTCCAAACCGCTTTCCAAGGACCAATTCCTCGCATTTCTGCGAGCACATACGTTTGATTGACCGCTGGAAAATAGCGCCGTATACTCGTTTGCATGCAACAACGTGAAACATTGTCTTCAAGACTAGGCTTCATCCTGCTCTCGGCTGGATGCGCCATCGGACTAGGGAACGTCTGGCGTTTCCCCTTCATCACCGGCCGTTACGGCGGCGCCACCTTCGTCCTGATCTACCTGGTTTTCCTTGCCGTTTTCGGGCTGCCGATCATGGTCATGGAGTTCGCCATCGGCAGGGCCAGCAGGCAGAACATCGGTCTTGCCCTGAAGACACTGGAACCCAAGGGAGGCAGATGGCACATCTACAGCCCCTTCGCCATCGCCGGCAACTACCTGCTGATGATGTACTACACCACCATCACCGGCTGGTTGCTTTCCTATTGCTGGCACTATATAACCGGGGACCTGGCGGGGCTTTCACCCGAGGGAGTCTCCTCCTATTTTGGAGCGTTGCTCTCCCAGCCCTTCTCCCAGATCGTGTGGATGGCGATTGCCGTCTTTGGCGGCTTTGCGATTGTCAGCTTCGGCCTGCAGAAGGGTGTCGAGTCGATCACCAAGAAGATGATGGTCGGCCTGCTTGTCCTGATTGTGGTCCTCGCCGTCCACTCGATCCTGCTGCCCGGTGGCGAAGAGGGTCTTGCCTTCTACCTGAAGCCGAGCCTCGGCCATATCCGGGAGGCAGGTCTTTTCGACGTGGTCTTCGCCGCCATGAGCCAGGCCTTCTTCACCCTCTCGCTGGGTATCGGCGCCATGACGATCTTCGGATCCTACATCGACAGGAACCACTCGCTGACCGGCGAGTCGCTGCGCGTCATCATCCTGGACACCTTCGTCGCCTTGGTCAGCGGCCTGATCATCTTCCCTGCCTGCTCAGCCTACGGGGTCGAGGTCAACGCCGGACCGACATTGCTGTTCATCTCCATGCCCAACATCTTCTCAAAGATGGCGGGCGGACGGTTCTGGGGATTCCTCTTCTTCCTGTTCATGAGCTTCGCGGCCATGAGCACCGTCATCGCTGTCTTCGAGAATATCGCGAGCTACTGGATTGACGTGAGGCAGGTGCCCCGGAGGAAGGCCTGCGCCATCAACGCGATAGCCGTCTTCCTGCTCTCGCTTCCCTGCCTCCTGGGCTTCAACGTCCTCTCCGGCTTCCAGCCTTTCGGAGCAGGTACCGGTGTCTTGGATTTCGAGGATTTCCTTGTCTCCAGCACCTTGCTGCCGTTGGGAAGCCTGCTCTTCTGCCTGTTCTGCACCCAGAAGTCCGGCTGGGGATGGAGCGCCTTCCTCAAAGAAGCCGACCTGGGAACCGGTCTGAAATTCCCGCGCTGGTCACGACTCTGGGTCACCTGGGGAATTCCAATTCTGTTCATTCTGGTCTTCATCAAGGGATATATCGATATCCTGGTCCACTAACCTTGCTGGCGGGTACAGCTTTCGTGCCCGCCCTTTTATCACGTTCCTTCTTTTGCACCCGCCGCATCGGCTGGAGTGGAAGGCCTTCATCGAAGAGGCCGACGCAGGAGAAGGTTCGCGGTTTCCGAAGCGGGCGGCCTGGGGCATTCCCATTCCTTTTATCATTGTCTTTATAAAAGGTTACATCGACATATCGGTACATTGACAGGCATTTTGTAATTTCTTAGTATTCAGTAGGATTGAAGAGGAGGGCCTCTGTGGCCAAAGAAGAAGCTATTGAAGTGGAAGGCATCGTGAAGGAGGCTCTTCCAAACACGATGTTCAGGGTGGAGTTGGAGAACAGCCACATCATTCTCGCATTCCTTTCTGGGAAGATGCGCAAGCATTTTATCAAGATTGTACCGGGGGACAAGGTGCGCGTGGAGCTATCTCCGTATGACCTCACCAAAGGCCGCATCACCTTCCGCGAACGATAAGACAGGAAAAGCCAATACCCCGGTTCGGGGCGTGTTGGATGAAAGTTGCAAAATCTCATCAAGAAAGAGGAAACAATATGAAGAATCTTGATCTGACCAAGTATGGTATCACTGGTACCACCGAAGTCGTGTACAACCCTTCGTATGAAGAGTTGTTCAAGGAAGAGACCAAGCCGAGCCTGACTGGCTACGATGTTGGCCGGGTCAGCGAGCTGGGTGCTGTCGATGTCTTCACCGGCATCTACACCGGCCGCTCTCCGAAAGACAAGTTCATTGTCATGGACGAGAATTCGAAGGACACCGTCTGGTGGACTACTCCCGAGTACAAGAACGACAACCATCCGGCTTCCCAGGCTGCGTGGGACGCTTGCAAGAAGCTTGCCCAGAAAGAGCTGTCCAACAAGAAGCTGTACGTCGTCGACGGATTCTGCGGCGCCAACAAGGATACCAGAATGGCCGTCCGCTTCATCATGGAGGTCGCCTGGCAGGCCCATTTCGTGAAGAACATGTTCATCCGCCCGACCGCTGAGGAACAGGCCAACTTCAAGCCCGATTTCGTCGTCTACAACGCCTCCAAGGCCAAGGTCGAGAACTACAAGGAACTTGGCCTGAACTCCGAGACCGCCGTCCTCTTCAACATCACCAGCCACGAGCAGGTCATCCTGAACACGTGGTACGGTGGCGAGATGAAGAAAGGCATGTTCTCCATGATGAACTACTTCCTGCCGCTGAAGGGCATCGCCAGCATGCACTGCTCTGCCAACACCGACATGGATGGCAAGAACACCGCCATCTTCTTCGGCCTCTCCGGCACTGGCAAGACCACTCTTTCCACCGATCCGAAGCGCCTTCTGATTGGCGACGACGAGCATGGCTGGGACGACAACGGCGTCTTCAACCTTGAGGGCGGCTGCTACGCCAAGGTCATCAACCTGGACAAGGAAGCCGAGCCGGACATCTACGGCGCCATCAGGCGCGACGCCCTGCTGGAGAACGTCACCATCGACGAGAACGGCAAGCTGGACTTCACCGACAAGAGCGTCACCGAGAACACTCGTGTCTCCTACCCGATCGACCATATCGAGAAGATCGTCAAGCCGATCAGCCACGGTCCTGCCGCCAAGAATGTCATCTTCCTCAGCGCTGATGCGTTCGGCGTCCTGCCGCCGGTCAGCATCCTGACCCCGGAGCAGACCAAGTACTACTTCCTCTCCGGCTTCACCGCCAAGCTGGCTGGAACCGAGCGCGGCATCACCGAGCCGACTCCGACCTTCTCCGCATGCTTCGGCCAGGCGTTCCTCGAACTGCACCCGACCAAGTACGCCGAGGAGCTGGTCAAGAAGATGGAGAAGAACCACGCCAAGGCCTATCTGGTCAACACCGGCTGGAACGGCACCGGCAAGCGCATCTCCATCAAGGATACCCGTGGCATCATCGACGCCATCCTCAATGGCGAAGTCCTGAAGGCCCCGACCAAGAAGCTGCCGTACTTCGATTTCGAAGTCCCCACTTCCCTGCCTGGAGTCAACCCGGAAATCCTGGATCCTCGCGACACCTACAAGGATCCCGCCGAGTGGGACAAGAAGGCGAAAGACCTCGCCCAGAGATTCGTCAAGAATTTCGTCAAGTACGAGGGCAACGCCGCCGGCAAGGCTCTGGTCGCCGCTGGTCCGAAGGCCTGATTGGAGTGATCCGACAAACAAGATGGAGGTTGGGAAACCAACCTCCATCTTTTATTCCCGAACAAGCGAGAAACATTGTTTTTGGAATAGTGTCAGGCTTTCTCTTTCAGGATGATCCAGAGCGCTCCGCTGCCACCATAACGGGCCTTGGGGCTCGCATATTCACGCACGTAGGGGCTTCCGTGGAGCACGCTCTCCACCATCTCCTTCACCACGGGGATTCCATCCTGGCTATGGATGCCCTTGCCGGTGATGATGCAGATCTTGGGGACGCCATGCTCCCAGCTGTCGGCCAGAAACCGGAGCGTGCCGGCTTCAGCCTCCTCCGCCGTCATTCCGTGCATGTCCTTGGTGACCAATGGGAGCATCGCCCGAAGTTGCCCGATGGTGAAGGAAGAACGGTTTGACTCGTGCTTGTCTGCCTTCGACTGCTCGATGGCGCCACGCTCGTCGTGTCCGTCAGACCAATTCTTGTAGAGGTTGGCGAAGGGCGAAGGCCTGGAGTCCTCTGCCGCTTTCTTCTCTGGAACCCGCTCGTTCCCTCCCTTCTCGGAGGGTTGCGGGTCCTTGGCCTGGTAGAACTGCTCAAGCAGCTCGCCAAAGCTCTTTCCCGAAGCCTTTACCCCGCTGGAAGGAATGGAAGATACAGGATCCGATACGGGACGCTCATCCTTCTGCGCGAGGGAAAGCTCCTGGTGCGCCACATCGGTCATCATCACATGGATGCCGTTGCCCGCCCATTTCACCCCATCCTCGGTCAGCTGCTGGCGCATCGCCGCGTGCTTGTCCTCGTACCCACCCCCGGTCTGCACTTGTCTGGGTTGCACGGGTGGTTGCGCTGTGGCCTTCACCTCAGGTTTCTTGGGAAGCGGCCTGCCCTCATACTGCGCGAGCAAGTCGCCAAAGCTTTTTCCAGAAGAAGCGATGGAAGATTTCTCCATCGGCTTTCCGGACGACGGCTTCTTGGGCTGTGGTGCGGGTTTGGCCGGTGCCGGCCGCTGGGGCCTGCCCTCGAACTGGGAGAGAATCGAGCCGAAATCCTTGGTCTGCTTGTAGGGAGCGCTTTTCTTGATCTCGACTTTCCTGGGCTTGCTCTTCCTGGGAGCGATGCCTTGGCTCTCCTCCCACTCGGCGAAGATGTCGGCGAAGGAACGGGTATCCTCCACGCGGCTTTTCACATCGTCGCCTTTGGATACAGAAGCGATATCCTCGCCCGCTTCAAACGCGGCGAGGATATCCCCGAAGTCAGCGTCCTTCTGATAGCCACCGACAACAGGCTCATGATTCCTGCGCACAACTTTCCGGGACTCGCCAGAGGGGGAAGAGGCGATGCTCGACACCTTCTCCTTCAGGTTGATTCCAGAAAAGGGACGGAACGCCTCATCCTCCTTCTTGGCAGCAGGAGCCTGCTGGTGCTTGCGTTTCCGTGCCACCCTCAGACTTCCCTCACATCCAAGATCTCACTCACCAGCGGCTTGAGGATGTCGATGACCTTCTGGACGGAGGCACCCTGCACCTTGATCGTCAAAATCGAAGTCGAAGGGTCGTTGCCCATGAAGGTGCCGAACGTGATGATATCGATGCCCTCTTTGGCGAAGGCCGTGGCGATGCTCGCAATCGTGCCGATCTTGTCCTGCACCAGGAAGGAGACACGGACGCCGAAATGGCGTGCGCCAAACAGCTCGAGCAGGATCTTGAACATGTCGCTCTTGCTGACGATGCCGATCAGTCTGCCGTCCTCGAGGACCGGCAGGCAGGAAAGATCCTGGTCCACCATCAGCCTCGCGGCCTCCTCGACGGTAGTGTCCTTGGTGATGGTGACGACGTCCTTGCTCATCAGCTGCTTGACGGTCAGCTTGGACAACAGATAGGCCATCTCGTGGATCGAGAGGCTCGAGGCAGGAGACGGAGTCGCGTACAGGATATCTTTCTCGCTGATGATGCCTACCAGCTTGCGTTCCTTGTTCAGAACGGGAAGGCGATGGACCTTCTCCTTCTTCATCAATGCAGAAGCCTCTGCAATCGACATCTCCGGCGTAGCAGTTACCGGGTTGCGGGTCATTCTTCTTTCGATAATCATTCCGATGCTCCCTTAGTCAAATGTATAACGAAATTGCGCGGTTCGACCACTCATTTTTCCATCACCCGCCAAGATAGGCGCTTTTGACCCGCTCATTGGCCAAAAGCTCCGAGCTCTTGTCGGCAAGCACGATTTTCCCGTTCTCCATCACGTATCCGTTCGTCGAATACTTCAGCGCCATACGGGCATTCTGCTCGACGACGAAAACCGTGACCTTGCGTTCCTCGTTGATCAGCTTGATCTTGTCAAAGATATCGCGCACGACCAGCGGGGCAAGACCGAGACCAGGCTCGTCCAAGAGAAGCAGCTTCGGATCGGACATCAGCGCGCGGCTGATTGCCATCATCTGCTGCTCGCCACCGGAAAGACTGCGGGTCTTCTGCTTGCGGCGCGCCCCGAGAATCGGGAAGAAATCATACATTTCCTCCTTGCGTTTCTGGATTACCCGCTCGTCATCCACCAAGAAGGCTCCCATGTCGAGGTTCTCCTCGACCGTCATGCCGGAGAAGACACGGCGCCCTTCCGGAACAAGGGAGATGCCTTTGGCGGCGATTTTGTCGGTGGTGATGCGCTTGTGGTGGGGCCACTCGCTATCGGCGATCGGCTCACCCTTATAGGAAATCGAACCGCTGACCAGCGGTTCCTGGCCGACAATGGATTTGAGAAGCGTCGACTTGCCGGCGCCGTTTGCGCCAATCAGGCAGACGATGTCGCCTTCGGCCACGTGCATGCTCACGTGCTGCAGCGCCTTGATGTTGCCATAGCTGACACCAATATCGTTGATGGTAAGCAAATCGCTCATTCCTCGTCCTCCTTGCCCAGATAGGCCTCGATGACCTGGGGATCGTGCTTGATGTCGTTCGGAGTACCGCATGCGATCTTCTGTCCATAGTTCAGAACGGTGATGTTGTCACAGATCTGCATGACCAGCCGCATGTCGTGCTCGATCAAGACGACTGTCACACCCAGGTCGCGGATGCGAAGGATGGTCTTCATCAGGTCTTCGGTCTCATTCGGGTTCATGCCCGCAGCAGGCTCGTCCAAAAAGAGCAGTTTCGGGTCGCTCGCCATGGCACGGGCAATCTCCAGCTCGCGCTGCTGGCCATAGGGCAGGTTCTTGGCAGTCTCGTACTCGAACTGGGCCAGGTTGAAGAATTCCATCCACTTGCGGGTGCGCTCGTACAGTTCCTCGGTCTCGTCCTTCATCCGCACATAGCTCCTGATGGCATTGGTGAACCGTCCAGAGAACGGGCTCTTTCCCGTCTTGAAATGGCATCCGACCATGATGTTCTCACCAACCGTCAGCTCCTTGAACAAGCGGATGTTCTGGAAGGTACGGGCGATACCCAGACGGCAGATCTTGTAGGCCGGCCATCCGGTGATATCCTTGTCCTCGCCATTGACCTTGAAGAAGACCTTGCCCTTGGTAGGCGTGTCCAGCCCGGTCATGTTGTTGAAGCAGGTGGTCTTGCCGGCGCCATTCGGGCCGATCAGGCCGGTGATCAGGCCCTCCTCAACCTCGAAATCCACATTGCTGACGGCGATGATGCCGCCAAATTCTCGGGTCAACCCCTCCGTATACAGCAAATTCATTTGGCAGCCTCCCTCGGCCTCTTAAAGGCATTGTTCTGACGTCCAAGAATGCCCTGCGGCCGGCAAATCATCATGACAACCAGGATCAGGCCGAACAGGATCTGCTTGAACTGCGGCGGAAGCACGCTGGTCAATCCCAGCATCTTCGGCAGGTAGTCGATGACCTCGATGATGAAGGCGCCGAAAATGACCGCCTTGAAGTTGCCCATACCACCGAGAACGACCATGCAGAGCACCATGACGCTGAGCATGAAGGTATAGGTCGAAGGCATGACGCTGAGAATCAGCTCGGCCTGCAGGGAACCGGCAAGGCCGGCGACACCAGCGCCAAGCATGAAGGCCGCGACCTTGTACTTGGTCACGTTGATGCCATTGGACGCAGCGGCGATCTCGTCCTCGCGGATGGCCTCCATGGCCCTTCCCATGCGGCTTCTCGCCAAGCGCTCAAAAAGCAGATAGCAGACCAACACCCAGATGACGCAGAAAATCAGGTACTGCCAGTTTCGGGAACGAGGATTGATGGCGAAGCCGAAAATCTTGACCATGGGGATACGCTGCACACCGTTGGGGCCGTTGGTCAGGCTCATCCAGTTGATCAGGATGTTGCGCACGATCTCGCCGAAACCGAGGGTGGCGATGCAGAGATAGTCGCCCTTCAGCCTCAGGGTGGGCAGACCGATGAGCAGTCCGAACAGGGCGGAAAGCCCAATCGAGACCGGAAGCGTCGCCCAGAAGTTCCAGCCGCATTTGACGGACAGCAAGGCGGTCGCATAACTGCCGATGGCAAAGAATCCCGCCTGGCAGAGGCTCAGCATGCCCGTATATCCGGTGATGACATTCTGGCCCATGGCAAGCAGCGAATAAATGGCGGTATAGATGAAAATCAAAATGATGAAATTGAACATCTCACACCTTCTCCTTCTCGGCCTTTCCGAGGATGCCTTCCGGCTTGACCAGAAGGATGATGATCAGGGCGACGAAGGCGATTGTGTCGCGCATGCCAGTGGGAATGCCCAGGATGGCGACGCCGAAGGTCTCCAAGAGACCGAGAATCACACCGCCAAGCATTGCGCCAGGAATGTTGCCGATGCCGCCGATAACGGCCGCGACAAAGGCTTTGGTACCCGTCATCGTACCCATGGTCGGGTAACAGGTGAAGTCCAAGGCAATCAGGATACCGCCACAGGCAGCCAAGGCGGAGCCGATGGCGAAGGTCAGTGAGATGACATGGTCGCTGTTGATGCCCATCAGCCTTGCAGTATCCTGGTCAAGGCTGGTGGCGCGCATGGCCTTGCCCATGCGGGTCTTGGTCACGTACAGCTGCATGGCCACCATCATGATTACGGTGACAACCAGAATCAGAATCTGGTGTGGGGTGACGCTGACCCCGCCGAAGCTGATTGCCTGGTCCTCGAATGGCTTCGGGAAGCGGCGGCTCTGGGTGCCCCACAGCCATGCGGCAGTGTTTGACAGGATGAACGAGACGCCGATTGCCGAAAGCAAGGGGGCAAGACGGGTAGCCTTGCGCAGGGGCTTGTAGGCGATACGCTCGGTCAGCATGCCCAGACAAGCGCAGAACACCATGCTCACCACCATCGCGATGAAGAATGCAACGGTTGGCCAAAGCCCGAAATCCTGGCTTCCACGCAATGCATTGAAGGTGAAAAGCCCGATGTAGGCACCGACCATCAGGATGTCGCCGTGAGCGAAATTGATGAATCCAAGAATGCCGTACACCATGGTGTAGCCGAGGGCTATCAGCGCGTAGGTCCCCCCCAACGTCACACCATTGATAAAGTGTTGGAAAAACTCAGCGAATGACAACGTCGTACGCTCCTTTCAAACAAGTCTAGAAAAAGCAAATTCCTGCTGACAGTATAATATGGAAAAGGAGCCAGTGTGTAGCATCACACCGGCTCCCTGGAATCGCACAAGGCAGCCAGCCTTATTCGATCTTTACTAGCTTCCCGCTGGCATCAACGCCATAGGTACCCTGATAGGTCTCGGAAGCGCGGTCGTTACCCTCGACCTTGTAGACACCCTCATAGGCGACAAGGTCACCGTTCGGCTGGAAGTTCATGGTGCCGTTGACACCCTGGAAATCCTTGGTGGCCGCAATCTCGTTGCGGACGGTCGTGCGGTTGAACTTGCCTTCCTTCTCATACGCTCTCTCCAATGCCGCGATGATGATGTTGGTCGCGTCGTAGGAGTTGTGGGCGAAAGCATCCGGGGCGATGTTGTACTTCTTGGTGTACGCTTCCTCGAACTGGGTCTTCAGCGGGCTGTCCTTGCTCTCAGGAGAAGCAATGTAGACAACTCCGTGCGTATTGTTGTTGGACAGATCGTGGACCTGCGGGTTGGAGAAACCGTCGCCGGAAAGGAACGGCTTGGTGATGCCAAGTTCCTTGGCCTGGACCAGAATCTGGGCAATCTCGACAGTGTAGTTCGGGATGTAGATCGCCTCGACATCGGCGTCTCTGAGTCTGGTCAGCTGGGTCCTGAAGTCCTTGTCGCCGACCTGGCAGGTCTCCTCAGCGGTGACCTTTCCGCCATCAGCCTGGAAGGCGGCCTTCATGCCGTCCCGCAGACCGACAGAGTAGTCGTTCATGGCATACAGGATGCCGAGCTTCTTGTAACCAAGCACCTCGTAGAAATACTTGCCGGCAACCTCGCCCTGCAGACCATCGCTGACGGTGGTGCGGAAAACATAGGTCTTGTCCTTGGTGATGTCCTTGTGGGAAGCAGAACCGGACATCATCGGCAGCTTCACGTCCTCGCAGTAATCACCGACGGTAAAGGCCGGACCGGTGAACACCGGTCCCTGCAGGACCGCGATCTTATCGGAGGTGTCCAGTTTCTGAATGGAAGCAAGAGCCTTCTCCTGGGAACCCTCGGAATCCTCTACGACAAGCGTAATGTCGAGCTTGTGGTTGGGATCAGCATTGTACTCCTCAAGAGCAAGCTGGTCAGCCTGCAGCTGAAGAATACCGTAACTGGAGTTGTCGCCGGTAAGGGGGCCAATGAATCCAATCTTGACGCTAGGTCTCTTCGAGGATGACGCACTGGACGATGCCGAAGGGGCAGGTTCAGCGCTTCCGTTCGCAAACAGGGACCCACATGCCAAGAGCAATGCGGCACCTGCTGCCATCGCAAAAGTGTGCTTTCTCATTCTGGAACCTCCATATAGTTCAAATGATTGGAAATAGTTTATACACAAATGGGAATATTTATTCAATATACATTCGGCATTTTTTACAAAATTCTTTTGATACTCGGATTAATTATCTGCATGAGAACGAGATATCAACAAGTTAGCAAACAGGAAAGACAAAAAAATACCAGTTTCCCCACAGGTGCAAGAGCCCCCCCTTTCTGTTCCCTCCCGAGGCAAAATACCCGGTAGTTCACAAAGTTTCCGGCGAGTGGTACATTGTGCAGGTCCCCGGAAAACGGGGTCGCATAGGGAGAACTCATATGGCTGAGAAGAAAGGTTTCTTTGGGGAATTCAAGCAGTTCATCACCAAAGGCAACGTTATGGATATGGCAGTCGGCGTCATCATGGGCGCTGCTTTTACCGCCATTGTCAATTCCATGGTCAAGGACATTCTGACCCCGGTGCTCAGCCTGTTCCTTGGCAAGATCAATTTCGCGGACCTGAAGCTTGTCATCAAACCGGCGGAGGGTGACATGGCCGAGGTCGCCATCACCTACGGAAACTTCATCCAGGCGATCATCAACTTCATCCTGATCGCCATCGTGATCTACTGCATCGTCCGCTGGGTCAACAGGGTCCGTGCGCTCGCCGAGGAGAACAAGAAGAAAGAGGCCGCCGCGGCTCCTGCTCCTGCTCCAGCCCCCGCTCCGGATGTGGTGCTGCTGACCGAAATCCGTGACTTGCTGAAAAAGCAGAACTGACGGATACTGCGTCTCGACTCGACCATCCTGCCCCACGGCAGGATGTTTTCTTATCAGGGGGTGTAAGGTATGACGAACTGGCTGGTCCGCCACATGGTGAAGAACTCAAAGGAGACGGAGAATCCTGCGGTACGTGCCGCCTATGGACGGCTTGGATCGCTGACAGGGATAGTGGTCAACTGCCTGCTCTCTGTCACCAAGATCGTCGCAGGCGTAATTAGCGGCTCCCTCGCCATCGTCGCTGACGGCGTCAACAACCTAGGCGACGCATCGGGCGCCATCGTCAGCCTGATCACCACCCACATGGCCGCCAAGCCGGTCGACGAGGAACACCCCTTCGGCCATGGCCGCATGGAGTACATCGGTTCCCTGGTGATTGGCGGCATCATCATCCTTGCCGGCTACCACCTTCTGGAAGATGGCATCAAAGGAGTCCTCCACCCTACCGAACTGGCTGCCAGCACCGTCATCGTCGCGATCCTCTCCCTTTCCATCGCGCTGAAAGGATGGCTCTACCACTTCTACAAGACACTGGCGAGGCGCATCCATTCCGAACCGCTTGAGGCGGAGGCGAAGGACAGCATCAGCGACATTTTCGGAACAATCGCCATTTTCATCAGCATCGTCCTGCAGATGCTCAAAGGGTGGAGCATCGACAGCTGGATGAGCATCATCGTCGCCCTGTTGGTCCTGAAGACCGGCATCGAGGTCTGCCACGACACCATTGACATTCTCCTCGGCAAGGAGCCGGACAAGGAACTGGTCAGGCAGTTGGAGGAGAGACTGCTTTCCTACCCGGAAATCCACGGCGTGCACGACCTGATCGTCCACGACTACGGCCCCGGACGTGTCATCGTTACCGTCCATGCCGAGGTCTCGGTCGACAGCAACATCGTCGCCATCCACGAGGTGATCGACAAGGCGGAGCGGGAAATCGGCAAATCGATGCATCTGATGATCTGCATCCACATGGATCCCACCGTCACCAACGACCCGACCACCAACAGGGTCAAGGAGCAGATGCAGGAATTCCTGAAGTCGGTCGACAACCGCCTTTCCCTCCATGACTTCCGCATGGTCCCCGGCAAGAACGCGATCAACCTGGTCTTCGACTGCCTGCTCCCCCCAAACGGCTACAAGGACATGAAAGGACTAGAGAAACAGATTGCCGACTACGCCGCAAGCCTGGACAAGCGATACCACACTGTTGTCCAGTTTGATACAGATTTCGTCTGACGCTTGCTCTCTATCCGATATTTCGATACAGTGGAGGGTACGGTCTGGTAGCTCAGTTGGATAGAGCGACTGCCTCCTAAGCAGTAGGTCGTGCGTTCGACTCGCATCCGGGCCAAGGGGAAGTGTCTCGCAACTCAACGAGGCACTTCCTTTTTTCTCATCGGAATGGTTGTTCCCGCCAATAGAAGATTCCTGTACCGCGTTTACCAGCCGATCATTCGAAAGACGGGGCATTTGCATCCTGTTTCCCGACTCTCTTTATCTTTTGCCAAAACGTCCTTCCTACCGTACGTCCCACCCAAAAGAAGGAGCACTCAGGAGAATCCATTACAGGGCGAAGAGGAGAACCAAAACAAGAAAGATACCGAAAAGCACGACCAGCAAGCCATTCCGCCTCAGCTTCCGCTGGCGCTCCCTGATCCGCTTCTCGACCGAGGGACGCGCCGCCCTGCGGGCTGCGGCTGCTGCCCTCTGCTGCTCGAGCCGGACCTTGCGTTCCTCCTCAGCCCTCAGCTTTGCCTCGTTCTGCTGATGCTTGGCGATGCAAGCGCTGTCGGGAATCATGCCATCGGCATGACTGAACTCGTCATAATAGCTTTGCTGGCAATCGGGACAGATATAGCAACGCTTGAGCAGCCCGCCTTCGGTCAGCTTGCAGACCACCATCTCGTGAGGATCCTGGTAGACCACCGGCTTACGCAGCAATTTCTCCCAGAAACTCTGCTTGACCGACTGGGGGCCCTTCTCGTAGGACGCATGGCCAAGACGGATGATGCGCTCGCTCAGCCCCCGGTCCTGGGTGACCAGAAGGACATTCTCGTTCTGCCCGATCCGGGAAAAGAGCTTGACCAGATGGTCGTCGGCGATTCCGTCGCTGCCGGTATCCCCGATACGGATATAGCCCTGCCGGCAAAGCCATCGGATCAAATCCGGACGGATGGTGGCCCGTACCCTGACATCCCTGTCCTTCTCCGGGTTGTCCTTCAGGCCGTGGAGCTCCTCCATGGTCTTTTCCAGGATGATCAGCTTCTTCTTTCTCCTGCGGAGGATCGGCCTGACGTCCGCCACGAAATGGAGGAACCAGTCCATCTGGATGATGGGGGCGGTGTCGATGTAGATCTCGTCGAAATCCCGCAGCATCTCATCCAGCTTCTGCTCATATGCGGGGTCCGCGCTCTTGAAGCGGTCCAACTGGTGGAGCTTACAGGCAATCACCTCGCGGAGCAGGTCCACCAAGTCGGCCGGCACCTTCTCAGCGTCGAACCCGACGGAACGGATGATGGTGAGGACCTCCTGCGGGGCAAGGTTGAACTCGCCCGCAAGGTTGTCAAGATAGGCGTCCGAGTGCAGCATCGGCGTACGTGGGGGACGCCGGCGCTGTCTAAAAAAACGTGCCATGGCGCTCAGCTTTTATCCTTCTGTCGTTTCTTCTCGATAATCGCGATGACCTCGTCAAGCGGAACCGACTTGGCTGTAGCCTCATCCCGCTTGTATTGGTTCGGCAGGGCATAATTCTCCCCGCCGAACTTCACGTAATAGCCATAGCGTCCGTGGGCGATCGTGACCGGATTTCCCTCGAAGAGCCCGATAGTGGCGACCTGGCTTGCGGCACTTGCCGAGGAAGCGGCAGCCCGTTTCTTGCCACGCCCGAAGGGTTTCTTCTCCTCGGCAAGCAACGACAAAGCCTGCTCGAGCGTGATGGTAAAGAGCTCCTGGTCATGGTCTTTCTTGTTCAGGTTGCGGAACTGGTGGTTGCAACCCACATAGGGACCGAACTTGCCGACCGTCGCAAATACTTCCTGACCCTGACTGTCCTGCCCCAATACGCGGGGAAGGGAAAGGTACTTGGAGGCGAAAGCAGGGTCATGCCTCTCCTCCTCGCTCGCCCAAGAAGGCACGCTGGCGTTCTTCTGGTCACGACTCCAATACGGGCCGAACTTGCCGCTACGTAGCGTGATTCCCTCGCCAATCTCCTCGTTCTGGCTGGTGGCCTTGGGCTCCTTGCCATTGGAAAGCAGGTCCTTGACCATCCGATCGGTCACCGTACCCGGCATCCATTCGCTCGGAATGGAGATGTATTCGGGTTTTTCCTCCCCTTCGGCCGGCTTGGTCACGAAACACCCGTAGGGGCCAAGGTAGATTGGGTTCTCCTCGGAAATCTGCGGAAGGCGGAGTTTGCGGGAATCCTTTCCGGGAACCGGCTTTGCCGCCTTGATGAAGGCCTCAAGACCGTCCGCGCCCTCGAAGAAGCTCCGAAGGAAGGTCAGTTCGTCCTCGCTCGCCGCGGCAATCTGGTCGAGCCCCTCCTCCATGTGCTTGGTAAAATCATAGTCGATGAACTTGCCGAAGGAATCCTCCAGGTACTGGCAGACACCGTAGCCGACAAAGGTTGGCACCAAAGCCCCGTTCTGCTTCTCGACATAGGAACGGTCAAGCAGCGTCTTGATGATGGTGGCGTAGGTGCTCGGACGACCGATACCCCTGTCCTCCATCTCCTTGACCAGGCTGGCTTCGGTGTAACGAGGTCTCGGCTTGGTCTGGTGGGACTCCTCGACCAGCCCGGCAAGCGTCTCCGTCTCTCCTACCGCAAGGGACGGCAATAGCGTCTGCTGGTCGTCACGGGTAGCATTCGGGTCATCGATATCCTCGACATAGACCTTCAGGTATCCGGGAAAGACCACCTGGGTGCCGCTGGCGCTGAACAGAGCGTCGTCGGCCTTGATGGAGACGGTGGTGGTCGCCTTCTGCGCGTTTGCCATCTGGGAAGCCAACGTCCGTTTCCAAATCATGCCATACAGGGCCAGCTCACGACCGGAAAGGCCTGTCTCCTCCGGACGCCGGAAAGGCGTCGCCGGCCGAATGGCCTCGTGGGCCTCCTGCGCTCCGGCGGTATGGGTCTTGAAAACCCTCGGACTCGGGGAAAGGAAGGACGCCCCATACAGTTCCTCGACCTGTCCTCGTGCCGCCTGCGTCCCCTCCTTGGAAAGGGAAATGCTGTCGGTACGCATATAGGTGATAAAACCGTTCTCATAGAGGATTTGCGCTGTCGCCATCACCTGGCTGGCGCTCATGTGCAGCTTGCGGATGCCTTCCTGTTGCAAGGTGCTGGTGGTAAATGGAGCGTACGGACTGCTGGAAAAAGGCTTCTTCTGGATATCGATGACCTGGTACGTGGCCTTTTTCAACCGCTCGACAAGCTGTTTGGCACCCTCCTCGTCCAGCCGCAGGCTCTTTTTCCCCTTGTACGTTCCGGTGACCGAGTCGAAGTCCTTGCTTGAGGCGAGATTCCGGTCCCCGACACGGACCAAGCGGGCATCGTACGGTTGCCCGCCTGCGCTGACCAGGTGGGCCAACGCGTCAAAGTACGTGTTGGTCTCGAACTGGATGCGCTCCCGCTCCCGGTCGACTGTCAGCTTCAAACCGACAGACTGGACACGCCCCGCGGAAAGCTTTTTCTGGGCCAGCTTGGTGCAGATCAGCGGGGAAAGCGTATAGCCGTACAGACGGTCGACCACACGCCTTGCCTCCTGCGCCCGCACCAGATTCTCGTCCAACGGACGACCATGGTCGAGGGCGGAAAGGATTGCCGGTTTGGTGATTTCGTGGAAGACCATACGCCGATAGGGCACCTTCGGCTTGAGCACCTGCAGCAGGTGCCAGCTGATTGCCTCTCCCTCGCGGTCTTCATCAGTCGCCAACAGCAACTCGTCGCTTTTGGACAATTCGCTCTTCAACTCTTTGATCAGGGGCTGCTTGCCCGGAACAATCTCGTACTCCGGCTGGTAGGTACCAGGCTCGATTCCCATCGATTTCTCAGGCAAGTCGCGGATATGCCCCTTGCTGGCTATCACCGTATAGTTCTTCGGGAGGAATTTCCCGATGGTCTGTGCTTTGGTTGGAGACTCGACAATCACCAACGTCTTCTTTGGCTGTTCCATGATTGGACCCACCTTCCTCAGAGTATTCGCTCCACAGAAATAGCCAAGCAAAAAAACTTTGTCAACCGCACGACCCGAAAGGAGAATCCCCCTCTACTATGTAGAGGAAACCTGAAAAAATTTTTCCGTATACCTCTTAATATATAGGGCTCACTCCTCGGGAACGCAGAAGGCACCGTCCCAACGGTCATCCGGATTCTTGAAGATTCCGGTGGCAGCCAGTCCGCTCCCCTTGGTGGAGAAAAGCACGCAACGCCGCCCATCCTCGTCGACAATCAGCCGGTAGTAGCTGGTCGTCGTGAAGGTAAAGCTCATCGCCTTGGTCTTCAGGATGTCGGTCACACCGCTGGCATCCTGTTCGATCGCTTCCACCTTGAATTTGCTCGGCTTGAAATTGGTGGTGTTGAAAATGACCGAGTTGGCCCGGTAGACCTCCGCCGATGGGTCCTCGAACTTGGTCCAGCTATCGGAAACAGGCATGGGACTGACTACCTGCAGGCCCAGCCCAGGCAACTCGCTCTGGATGACCATTCCCTCCGGCCGGTCGTCCAAGACGTAATGGATCATCGTGCATCGCCCCTTGTTGTCGTCCCCGGTCGTGTTGGTCCACCGGTAAGAACCGCTCCAGGTCCCGGTCGTCCCCTTCAGGGCGATGGCATCCAGATCCCGGTTGTCGGCGTCGCGGGCGGCGACAATCAGGGTATAGTCCCGGTTGGAGAAAAGCGGCTTGTCGTTGCTGCCGACCGAATGGGAAAGAACGGCGCCATCCACCCGCGCCATCGCCTCGCCATTGGCGTACAAATCGTAATGGACCGCTCCGGGCACTTCGCTCCAGCTTACCAGAAACTGGTTGGGATAGCTTTTCTCAATCGAGGCCTGCATGGAAAAAAGAGCGCCCATCGAGCATGCGATGGCAAGGGAGAGAAGAAAACGTCTCATGGAAAACTCCTTGCCGGCACTGTAGCATATCATTGCCTTCGACTCAAGAAACGGCTACTGTGGTGCCATGCGAACCACACTTGTCTCCTGCTGTTACGAGAAAGGCAATTTCAGCTACCCGCTGGGGGCGCTCTGCATACAGGAGGCCTTGGGCGGCGACACCAAGCTGGAAAACCATTTCATTTCCGAGGATCCCAAGAAGGCTGCACGCCAGACCAAGGGCGACGTCATCGGGATTTCCGTCTACCTCTGGAACCGTTCCTGGTTCGACCGGTTTGTCCAGGAACTGACCCGACTCCGGCCCGAAGTGGTGCTCTTTGCAGGCGGCCCTGAAGTGACCGCCAACCCCAAGAGCTTCGATTTGCATATCTACACCTTCCTCTCCCTCGGCGAGGGAGAGGAGAGCGTCCCCAAGGCGTTGGAAATGGTCGGACGTGGCGTGATGCCCACCGGCATCCAAGGCATCGTCACCCGTGGCGGGGATCTCACCTACGCCTGTCCAGGGGATGTGGCGACACTGGGGAGCGTGATCCTAGACCACAAGGCCGACCCCTTCCTCGCCATCTCCGGCTCGGTGCTCTGGGAACTGACCAGAGGCTGTCCCTTCCACTGCGCCTTCTGCTTCGAGAGCAAGGGCATCCGCAGCGTGCGCCACTTTCCGATGGAGCGGATCGAGCGGGAGCTGGACTACCTGCTCGCCCACCACGTCCGTGACATCTTCGTGCTGGATCCCACCTTCAACATGGACAAGGAACGGACCAAGAAGCTGCTCCAGCTCTTCATCAAGAAGGCCAAGGGGGTCCATTTCACCTTCGAGAACCGGGCCGAGTTGCTTGACGAGGAACTGGTCAGGCTCTTCAGCCAACTCGACTGCGCCCTGCAGATCGGCATGCAATCCTCCAATCCCAAGGCGTTGGAAGCAATCGACCGACACATGCAGATGGACAAGTTCCGGAAGAACGTGCGCATGCTTTCCAGCAGCGGTATCACCTTCGGCCTGGACCTGATTATCGGCCTGCCAGGAGATACCTTGGAGGGATTCTCCAAGAGCCTTGATGATGCGATCGGCTACAAGCCAAGCAACATCGACATCTTCCTGCTCAGCCTGCTTCCCGGTACAAAACTCGGGGATGAAGCCATCCATATGCCGATCGTCTACGAACACCATTCCCCCTACCTGCTGGAGGAAAGCGCTACGATGGACAGAAATGCGATCGCCACAGCCATGACCATGAAGCAAGGCTGCGACCTGTTCTACACCAAGGGACAAGCCTGGGCGTGGATGGGTCTCTTCTCCCAGATCAGCCAGCTTGCCTGCCATGAGCTATGCTATGGATTCGGGGTCTTCAGCAAAGGCCGCGAATCAGAGGATATCTACCAGTTGCAGGACGAATTTGTCCGGCTCGTGCTGAAAAAGCTCGGAAAGCAGAAGTACCAGAAACTCCTCACAAGCTACATGGAGCTCTATCAGGGGATCGCCTATCTCCTCGAGACCGGAGAGCCTCCCGTCGTCGAGCTCTTTTGGGACCCGAACGAGCTCAGCGAGCTGGAACACCTTGATCCAGACACCTTTCTTAAGCGATACCCGGCCAGGCAGAGGATGCTGGCCATCTATCAGGAACAAAACGGTAGTCTCTTCTTTGAGCCGCAGGTATAATCAGACCATGCAGAAATCTCTTTTCCTCTTCGCTGCCACCTGCCTGCTTTGCGGGTGCAGTGTAACCCAACAGCTTTCCATCGAGCAGGCAGACGGAGAGCATGAGGCCACCAGCTATGTGACAAGCCAGCCCTTCTTCGTCAATGTGGCGAACGATTTCGACACGTTCACCGACCCGGATGACCCAGAAATTTCCGTCGACCGACTGATGGAGGAGATGGCGGAGAGCTTCCGAGGGGGAAGCGGAGTCGACAACCTCGAGCTCGAAAAAGTCGGCGAGCGAAGCTACATGCTCTTCTTCACCTTCCACGACATCCAAGGTCTCGTCGAGGCGCTGGGAGGGAGCTCCGGCCAGGATATCCTGACCCTGAAGGACCAGACCTTGAGGATCCACCTCTCGATTGACAACTATCCGGAATTGGAGAAAATCGTACCGATCCTCTCTAGCGATGACTTCCAGCCCTTCGGTCCCCGGTTCAACCAAGGCATCAGTGAGGAAGAATACCTGGACATGCTCTCGTTCATGCTGGGAGACGAAGCGCCCGATGCAGTGAGGACGAGTTCCTTCACCATCAAGATCGACACTCCGAAACCAATCACTTCTGTGTCGAACATGCAGAAGGAGAGCGCGAATACGGCATCATTCACCTTCCCGCTGATTGACGTGCTGTTATTGCAGCACCCGATTGACGCCTCGGTCAGCTGGAACTGAAATGGTCACCGTAGAACCTCTGCCCCATCCGCTCCTTCAGCTTTTTCAGCCGCTGACTGGAGATTTCCACATAGGAGATGATGTCGGCGTCGGAGAAGTGAGCGTCAAGCAGCTTCCGCGCGAACGCATCCTTTTGCGAGGCCTTCCCTTCCGCAAGACCTTCCGCCTTCCCTTCCGCAAGGCCCTCTGCCTTTCCTTCGGCAAGACCCTCCGCCTTCCCGCCATTCCAAATGGTGTCCAACGCTTTCGCCATCGCTCCATTCCCTTGTCCGCTTGAAAGGGCTGGAACCAGCCAGCTCCAGCCCTTAGGCCTACTGCCCGTTGTAGGGCTCCTTCCCTTCTGACACCATCTGTTCCTTTAGCTCTTGCAGCCTCTGTGCGGAGATTTCCGCATAGGAGATGATGTCGGCGTCGGAGAAGTGGGCGTCGAGCAACTTCCGCGCGAACGCGTCCTTTTGTTTTGCCTTCCCTTCGGCGAGACCTTCAGCAAGACCTTTTGCCTTCCCTTCGGCAAGGCCTTCCGCTTTTCCTTCGGCAAGGCCCTTCGCCTTTCCTTCAGCAAGTCCTTCCGCCTTCCCTTCGGCATGGCCCTTCGCCTTTCCTTCGGCAAGACCCTCCGCCTTCCCTTCGGCAAGACCTTCCGCCTTCCCGCCATTCCAAATGGTGTCCAACGCTTTCGCCATCGTCGTCTTTCCTCCTTCGTCCAAAGATACCTTTCCCATCACCTTCACGAACCGCTGGTCCCCCGTCAGGGCGGCCAGCACCCGCATCAGCGCGAACAGGTGCCTCACCTCACGGTCGGGGGGATAGGTGTAGGTCCCCTTCGCCCTCAGCTGCCACACGCAGTCCGCCACGAAATAGAAGTCGCTCGTGAACGCATCGATCACCTCCCGTGGCAGGAACGCCACTTCGAACAGGTTCTTCACCGTGTAGTTGCTCACGCAACCCTGGTACTCCTCGGGAATCCGGAGCACACCCTCCAGGTCCCGCGGATAGGGCCATGGCTTTAGCGAGAAGGACAGGACCAGGGTAAAGACCGGATAGAAATCCGAACTTTTCCCGTCGAGCACCTGCTTCCGGTAGGCGAGCGTGTGTTTAATCAAGAATTTTTGATCCATTTGATCGGCACAAAATGTACCACCCTAAAAAGGCCTTGTCTTCCACCTCCTCAGGAAGAGGCCAAACCGAT
>OMYY01000010.1 GCA_900315435.1 uncultured Spirochaetaceae bacterium | reverse complement strand
GGGTACACGGAATACCGGCCTATTGCTCATAGTCGGATGCAACCCGATACGTTTTCCTCAGGCCAGCACCTCTTCCTTCCAGTCCTGGACGGTGTGCCCCATGGAACTGAAGGCGATGCCCAAAAGGTGGACCGTCTTTCCCTTCTCCAGGCGGAACTTGTCGGCGTAGCGCTTCTCCTTGATCTGCCTCAAGGCAGTCTCGGCACTCTTGTCAGCAGACAAAGCGCCCTGCTACGAGCGATTCCGATATTCAGCAGGACTGATGCCATAGCGTTCCTTGAACGCCCTGCGAAACGAATGACTATTGGAATACCCGGTCATGTGGGAGATAGACTCTACAGGCATGCCGGAATCCTTGAGCAACCGTGCGGCTTCATCCAGTCTACGCTTCTTCACATACATCAGGAAATTGACATGGTAATGTTTCTTGAAATAAGTGGAGACATAGCTTTCATTAAGCCGGAAGTGGTCGCTCACGGAGGTGAGGGAGAAATTCTTCTCCAAATAATGTGCATCGACATAGGAGAGCATCTTCCGAGCGAACTCCTCCTTCTCACCCTTTCGCTGGACTACCAAGGCTCCTGAAACCTGCGCAAAGACACCCAGGATGTCCTCTTGGTCCAATCGTTCTATCGATTCAATCTGATTCTTGAGCAACGTAGTATCTGCCGAAGGACCGAACGAGGATTGCAGAATTCTCAGCAAAGTGTTCTTCAGGGCCGCCAGCATAAGGAGTAGCTCCTCGTTATCCGCATGGACAAACATGTTATTTTGCCGGAACAGGTTCGTGAGGATAGCCCGGATTGCATCCACATCGCCATCGTAGGTAGCGTTGACCAAATGCATCTCCATGGCGAGCGGATAGCCAGTCCCCCGCTCCATGCCAGCGCCGCTGCCACCACCCCCAAGCAGTTTGTTCTGAAGTGCATATGTAGCCTGACCATAGGATTCCTGAATCCGCGAAGGGGTATCCACGACACTTCCTTGGACAACAATCTGCCGGAGATGCAAGACACGTTCCATCTCACGGGAAAGCGCGTCGAACCAGGATTGGATCTGCTGGCCACATGCGATGTTGTCATCTACGTCAGAAAAACAGATAAACGCAATGGTCCGTGCATCGATATCGACGGTTTCCAGACGGAAATCCTCGAAGTTCTCCTCTGCCTTCCTCTTCAGCACCAAGCGGACGTCCGCCAAAGGATCCTCGCCGTCCGCACCCTCAAGATGCATCAGCACTACCTGATAGCGTTTGGCTACCAAAATCTGCAATCTCTCAATATCCTTGTCGAAAGAATTTGGGCCTGAGGACAATGTCCCCTGAAGAAGGCGAAGCAGAAAAACCGAATGGAGTATTTCATCCTGCCGAACTCGTTCCTCGGCAAAGGCGTCGTTGTCCCGGATTAGGCTACTTACTGCTTCTTTTAGCGACCCTAGGTCGTGAGCGGAAATGTCCTTGGCGGCCAACGAACTGGCGATGTCCCCGAGGGGCTTGGATTGATGGAAGGAAAGGAAGAAGACACACAACAGGGAAATCGCGAAAAGCGCCCCAAGAAGGAGCAGGTACCGGTTCCTCATGCGAACTACGGGGCTGAGCATCTCCAGTGGGGAACAGGCGATTACGTACTGCCATTTTCCATCTCCGCTTCGCGCGTACGAAAGGAAAAGCCGGCTCGAGCCGCGCCCCCAGGTGAAATACCCGTGGTCTCCTGCAGGAAGTTCGTCAGGCCGACAGATGTCCTGCTCTCCAGCTCCATAGAAGCTCACGATGTTTCCCCGGTTATCGGCGATATAAGCGTAACTCACCCCCCAAGGCGCGGACTGGGAAAGCAATGCCTGCACCTGGGACTCGTCGACCATCGCGGTGATACATCCAAGAGCAGGTCCGACCCCAAGCGGGACGGAAAGGCCATATTCGATGACATTTCCCCCTCCCGACCCCTCAAACTCCGAAGGAACGGTACGTTCGTACCCCACATAGGGAGTCCTTGCTTTCTTGGAAGCCTCCCATTGTTCATAACTCATACCGCTATCTCCGTAGCAGAGGCGGAAAAAATCATCGGAACGGTACGCATAGGAGCGGGTAATCACGTAGTCGTTCTTCCAGAACCAGATATAGTAGTTGCCGATAAAGTCCGAAAGCAAGGAATACGAGGAGAGGCTGTTGATAATCTGCTTCAGATGATAGGCGTCTTCCGCATCGTTCACCTTGTCCTCAAGCATGAATGAACGGACTTCTGGACGCATCGAAATCTGAGTCAGCATCATCTCCACGTTTTGGAACTCGGCGTTGAAAGCCTTCTCCACTTGGACCAAGCTCTGTTCCCCTTGGCTTTCAATTTGATCCTTGATTTCCCCAGAGGCATGCACGTAGAGAACCACCCCCATTGCGAGCAGCACCGCAAGCAAGGCGACATATGAAGCAAAAATTTTGAGGAAAAACGATTTTTCCCGTTTCACCATTTTCGTATTGTACATGAAATCCGCCGGGATTGCAGAAGTCTGCCAGCCCGGCGCAAAGAAACCAGAGAGGACTCAATACTCATTTATGGTTCTTGTTGTACCAATCGGTCATGAGCCTAATCTTCTGGGAAGCTCCAGCGTCAAGGATCTTCTTCACATAGCCATCCCACTCCTTGTCGATATCGATTTTCCCCATAATGGCAAGATCCCTGAACTCCTTTACTTGAGAATCGATATCATAGACAGCAAGCTCAGGAAAATAAGGGGCTACCATCTCAATCTCGTCATACCCCCCGCTCCTGCTGGCGACCGCCAAGTCGTTCAGTCCTGCCTCTCCCCAGCTCTGAGCCATCAGGCTCTCAAGGACAGGGGTGTCAATCTTCGGTTTCTGGGCTCCAAGCAAGATGAAGCGCAATGAGGTATTCTTGCCTCGCCTTTCGGGTTTGATGACAATGTTGCCACTAGCGTCGCGGTTCCAATCAAGGCCTTCGATACCGGCAAAGACAAAAATGCCACCCTCTTCCGTCGCCGCCCAATCAAGAATCTCCATCACCTTCTCCGGATTCTTGCAGGTAGCGGAAATCGCCGTGTAAGTACGAATCGGGGAACCATAGCGATAGAAACTACGAGTACCATCGGACCGAAGAGGTGGCTCAATCGGATAAAAATTCGAAATATCCACATTCAAGCTTCGAAGTTCGGTGAGCATCCAGAACCCAAGAAACGCTCCGACCTTACCATCACGAATCTTCTCCCACATCTGCTGGGAAGAGGTAACTAAGTATTGCTGATCGACCAGACCATCAACATACAACTTCTGCATGTATTTCAGATAGTCTTTGTATCCTGGGGTCAGATAATTCGGAATTACTTTGCCATCTATAATTTGGTCGCAGGCCCCGTTAAACGCCTCCGGGAAAGTCAAATAGACAGCCGAGTAATCGTTGTTGCGGGATGCAAGGCCCATCGTATCGTTTTTTCCATTGCCATCGGGATCATCATGGACAAACTTGTACAGCAGGTTGTACCAATCGTCGGTAGTCTTCACATCCTCAGGTTTGATGCCAAGTTTATCCATCCAGTCCTTCCGAGCGTAAGTCATCAACGGAGTTGAATCATATCGGAGCAACGGGACACCATAGATTTTGTTGTCACCGTCATAGGTGCTCAGGCTCCATGCCAGAGGCATAATCTGACTCTGAAGATTCGGACACTTCTTCAGCAAGTCATCAAGTGGCATCAAAAGCCCCTCGCTCGCCCATCTCTGCAAGTCCGCCTTCTTGATAATATTGACATAGTCGGGCAAGTTGCCGCTCGCCATGGTAGCATTCAATTTCTCCTGATACTGAGTCGACTCGGTAATAATCTCGATGTCTACGCCAAATTTATCCTCAATGAACTTCAGATACGGACTTTCATTGACGTCATATCCCTCGGTATCAACGTTCACATTAGTCAAAAAGGTAAGCTTGGGAATCTCTCCCTTTTTGCTAACAGCCTCTTTGCCACCCTGTGCGAACACAACACACCCTGCAACCAGCAATGCAAGTGTCAACACCTTGTTCCGTGTACTCATACAAACCTCCTTATCCTGCCATGCAGGTGGTAACCAAGCTTCAACCCTTCACCGCGCCAATCATTACTCCTTTTACGAAATAGCGCTGCACAAACGGGTAAACGACGAGAATAGGTACTGTGGATGCGAAGATAGCTGCTGTCTGAATCGAAAGCGTAGGCAATTCCATATCCCCTGCATCCGCAAACATGTCCTGCATCTGAGTCCTCATGACCATGTCGTTCAGATAGACCTGAAGAGGTTTCAGGCGGGAACTGTTGATATAGATGACTCCATCCATCAGATTGTTCCAATGGCTCACGGCAATGAATAGGAGAATCGTCGCAATCGATGCGGTGGAGAGTGGCAGGCAAATCCTGCCGAAAATCTGGAGGTCGTTTGCTCCATCGATCCGCGCGCTCTCTTCCAAGGAAACCGGCAATGACTCGAAAAAACTGGTCAGAATAATCACATTCCACGGACTGAACGCCACAGGGATGATAAGAGCCCAGATGGTGTCGAACAAGTGCGTGTCGCAGACGACAAGAAAGGTGGGAATGATACCTCCGTTGAACAAAACGGCGAAAAGCACCATCCTCTTTAACAATCTGCGGCACACCATATGCCGCCTGCTGACAGCAAAAGCGAACATGCTCTGCACGGTGATTGCCAGAGCGGAACCGACAAGGGTGCGGAAGACGCTCACCTTGAAGCTGTTATAGAAAGTCTTCTCCCTGAGAATCACTTGATACGCCTTGAGGTTGAAACCGACGGGCAACAGGTGAATCTCTCCTTCCCTCACTAAAGACGGGTTGCTGAATGAGATGGTGATCACATACCAGAATGGAAGCAGGCACAACAGAGCGAAGAGGCTTAGGAACAGGTAGGTGAAAACCATAGAACTCTTTTTTTCATACTTCGACATGCTAGTCTTCTCCTCACCAGATTGTCTTGTCGAACAACCGCTTGCACACCGCGTTTGCTCCCAGAATCAGAATGAGCCCAATGGCTGACTGGAACAATCCGATTGCTGTAGTAATCGAGTAGTTCGCCTGCCCGATACCGATACGGTAGATATAGGTTGAAAGCACGTCGCCGACTGAATAGACCGTCGGGTTGTAGAGCACATAGATTTGTTCAAAACCTACGTTCATCAACTTTCCGATTTCCAGCAGGAGCAATGTAATAATGGTGTCGGAAATGCAGGGTATCGTGATCATTAAGGTTTTCTGCCTTCGGGATGCCCCTTCTAGGACTGCCTCTTCGTAGAGTTCCGGATTAATGCCTGTCAAAGCAGCAAGATAGAGGATGCTACCCCATCCCGAAGATTTGATAATCTCGGTGAAGACTACAATCGGCCGAAACCATCCCGTTTCCGCCATGAAGAATATTTCTTTGCCGCCAAAAGCTGTGATGAGTTTGTTTATCAATCCGGTTCCAGGCATCAGAAACTGAATGACGATTGAACCAAAGACGACCCAGGAGACGAAATGGGGCAAGTAGATGATGGTCTGAACGTAGCGTTTGAATGGGTTGCTTGCCGGGACCTCATTAATCAACAAAGCGAGAAAAATCGGAACGGGAAAATAGAACACCAACTTTAGCAGGCTGATATATAGAGTGTTCCGCACGAGATGAAAGAAGTTGGGATGTTTGGTAAACAGGAAGAAAAAGTTGTCAAGTCCTACCCATTTGCTACGAAACAATCCAAGAGCAAAGCTGAACCGTTTGAAAGCGATGATCAGGCCTACCATCGGCAGATACCGGTACACCAACAGAATCGCCAGTCCGGGGAAAACCATGAACAACAGATATTTCGACTGGTCTACCAGCTTGAGGAATGGGACCTTTCTCGGTTCTAGAATTCCACGCTTGTTTTTGTTTCCTTTCATTCGGAACCACCCTTTGCGTCCAGTTTACCGTTGGGAGAAGAAGGCGCAAGGGACACCTTTTCGGAGGGTACATTTTTTTAGAATTGTTGAAAAATATGACTTAAAACAACGATTTTCATGACAAGAAACAAAGCAATCACAATCCTTGCCAAGGAAGACAGACACCTTACTTTCTTGTCTTGCCTGCCTTAGCGAGTTTCCCAGGAGAGCACCCGTTTTTTCATCCCTTCGACATCCAGCACGCCATAGGCGAACCCTTTGCGTACCAGCTCTTCTGGCACATACGGGTCGTATTTCTCGAAGACGGGAACCTCGTTCGGAAAGACCAGGTCGAGCGGGTCGAACTTCCTGGAAACCTCTTCCCGCACCACCTGGAAGAACTCACAGGCGTCAACCTGCATGGTGAAGCGAAGGTAATAGGGGCGCGAGGATACCAGGCTCTTCAACCCAAGACGGCTGGCGCACTTGATTTTCAACAGCCGTTCAAGGGCGAGAAAAGCGAAGGTGCCAAGCCAAGGAAACAGCGCGTACATGTTCCCGCCAAGGTGGATCAAAGGCCGTTCCATGCCTGACTGGAAGAAGATTTTACGTGCCTCAAGAAGACGGGCGCGGGCATGTCGCAGAAGATAGGGATAGACCGTATCCTCGGACAGCACCTCATACATCCGCTCCAAGATATGGGTGTGGATGTCGCCCGCCACATCGCCGAAATAGGCAGGAATCGAACCCTTGACCAAGGTGACCAAGACACGTAGTTGCTTGTGGTCGACCTCGTCGACATTCCAGACACGGCCTGCGATGGCGATCTTGTTGCCCGGTTCCGGTGGGCGGACAATCGTGCCCAGTTCCTCACTGCCCGCATGGACTGAATACTCGACATTCTCCTGGAAGACCGCGTAGAACTTGAAGGAATTGACCACCCTCTCTCCGGCAATCCCGACAATCAGGCCTCCATTTTCCGTCTTCTCGATATGGTTGATGGCAAGCAGATGCCTCAAAAGCAACCGGTAATCATCCTGGCTGACATGCGAGAAGCTGGAAAGGGACAACACCTTGGAGGCCAGTCCGGCAGGTGTCATCTCTCCGTCAGCCGCCAACGTGCTCATCGTCTGGTGATACAGCAGGCTGAACGGCAACCGGCCCATCCGTGGCGGTTCGACAAAGTGCTCCTCGATAGAGAGCTGGACCAGAGCGATTCCCTGGATCAGGCGCCAAGGAATCCGGTCGGGACTGATTGCCCGGCTGTCCTGGTGCTCTTCGCGCATGACGAACCACATCTCCGAGGGACTTCCCCGCCGTCCGGTCCGTCCCAGCCTTTGCAGGAAGGCGCTGACCGTATAAGGGGCGTCAATCTGGAAGGCCCGTTCCAAACGGCCGATATCGATTCCTAGTTCCAGTGTCGCCGTGGCGCAGACCGACTTCAGCGACAGCTCGTCCTTCATTTCCGCCTCGGCGTCCTCGCGAAAGGAAGCGGAAAGGTTTCCATGGTGGATCAGGAAACGGTCGGGTTCGTGGCGCACCTCGCACATGTGCCGGAGCTGCTGGCAGACAGTCTCGCACTCTTCCCGAGAATTGGTGAACACCAAGCACTTGTGGCCAGCTGAATGGGTGAAGATATAGGCGATTCCCGGATCCGGGGCGTCGACCTTGTGCGGGACATCTTCTCGCGGCATCTCCCCCGCCTGCGGGTCGGAATGGTAGAAGTGCTCCATCGAGAGACGCCAGACGTCCTTGCCACCGTCAAACCGGGGAATCGCCACCCGTCTCCGGCTGCCGGACCCGAGCAGGGTTCCCGCATCCTCGGGATTGCCGATGGTGGCCGACAGCCCGACCCTGCGGGGGTCGCAGCCCGCCCCGCGGGCAAGGCGCTCGATCTGGCAGATGGTCTGCAGCCCCCGGTCGCCCCGAAGCAACGCGTGGATCTCGTCGATGACGATGAAGCGGAGATCCCCGAAAAGGGATGGAAGGGCCATGTGCTTATGGATCAGCATCGATTCCAGCGATTCAGGGGTGATCTGCAGGATGCCAGAAGGATGGCGGAGCAGTCTCCGCTTCTGGCTGTCAGGGACATCTCCATGCCAACGGGTCACCGGGATGCCATGATTCTCGCAAAGCTCGCCAAGCCGCTCGAACTGGTCGTTGATCAAGGCCTTCAATGGGGCGATATAGAGCACGCCGATGGTGGAAGAAGGGTCTTCCTCAAGCAACGTGAGAATCGGGAAGAAGACCGCTTCGGTCTTGCCGCTGGCGGTCGAGGCCGTCAACAGCAGGTTGTCGTCGCTGCCAAACAGCACCTCGCCAGCGGCATTCTGCACCGCCCTGAGAGCATTCCACCCGCTTTTGTAGATAGCGTCCTGGATGAAGGGGGCATAGCGGGAAAAAACGTCCATCTTCTACCTCAGACCGAGAAGGTCTTGTAGTCCCCGGACGCCTCGTCGTCGACAGCCCCGGATTTGGCAAAGGTGAAATCTTCGGACTTGAGCAGGCTCTCCATCCGCATATCCGGATGCTGGTACAGCAGATCGAGCAACTCGATGAAGTCGCGGATGACCTCACGTGGAGTGATGTGCTGGTCGCTGCCGATACGCTCGTACTCAAGCTTGATGAAAGCGGCGATTTCCTTGTCGCCGATGTGGCTCTGGTAGCCGTACAGACCGCTGTGGATATCTGCCAGTTTGCCACAGAGCACCACCATCTCCTCAGGAGAAAGGGGGTCGAGACGGATTACCGGAGCCAGAAGGTCCCGCGCTCCCGGTTGGGAGAAGCGGCCTTCGGTCAGACGCGAGCGGAGCGCCTCATAGCTGTAGATACCCCGCCGGCGGTCCTCCAAGGTCTCAGGAGTCGCTCCCATCAGGAATCCGATATACCGTGCCTTGCCCTGCAATGCGTCATTGTACATGGCCAGAAGCTTCTCGTAGTTGTACTGTCTGCTCTGTGAGTTGGGAATCTTGGCGATGTTGATCAGCTCGTCGACCATGACCAGCATTCCCTGGTAACCGGCAAGGCGGAAGAAAAGGGCGAAGAGTTTCAGATAGTCGTACCAGTCGTCATCGGTGATGATGATGTTCACCCCAAGTTCCTGCCGGGCCTCCCTTTTGGTCTCGTACTCGCCCCGGAACCAACGGACCACGGCATCCTTCTTCTCGTCGTTCCCCTCCAGATAGGCATGGTAGTACGACGAAAGCAGACGGGCGAAATCAAAACCGTGGACCATCTCCCCGAGGGAGGAGGTGACTGCGAGAATCTCTTTGTCCACCGCCTGGGAGAAGGCGGGATCGTCCATCGGAAGCCCGTTCTCCGTGGCCGCTTTGGTTTCCGCGGCGCTGATCCAGCGGTCGAGAATCAAGGTGAGCGCGCCCCCCTCCGGCTTGGTCTTGGTCGAAAGGTTGGCAACCAACTCCCGGTAGGTGGCAAGCCCTTGTCCGGAAGAGCCGTGAAGCTTGCGCTCCGGTGAAAGGTCCGCGTCCATGACGATGAAGCCTTTGTCCATCGCATAGTTCCTGAGGGTCTGCAGCAGAAAACTCTTGCCAGCCCCATAGCGTCCGACGATGAAACGGAACGAGGACCCGCCAGCAGAGATGCTATCCACATCATGCAGCAACGCCTGGATCTCCAGTTTCCTTCCGACCGTGATGTAGGGGAGCCCGATACGGGGCACCACTCCTCCCTTCAGGGAATTGACAACCGTCTGCGCGATACGTCTGGGTACCGCCTTCTTCTGTTCACTCATGCTCTATCGTTCCTCAGGATGGCCCTGAGGTCCTCCCGGTAATCTTCCATCAGGACCAGCCGGTCCTCTTCACAGGTGACCACGGTATCTCCGACGCGGTCCAGAAACGCCTCGTTGACCACATCCGCCACCATGCTGGGTTTCAGGTGGTGGTTCCTCAGCAACTCGCCCGGATCCTTACCCGCCAGCAAGGTGGCAAGCACCTGCAGGTAGGGTGCATCCAGTGCCGTCCCGCTGGAACCTGCGGCGGGGACAGGCGCATCCGTTACATCCTCCAGTTCCGACTCGGTCAACAGGCTGTCCCGGGTCTCGTAGGAATCGCTGCGGATCTGGCTGAGCCCGGACAGGTCGATGGTGATGCAGGGTCTCGATGCCGCAAGTTTCTCCTTGCGGTCCTGGTCGATGACCTCCTGGATGCAGGAGCATGCCCAGCCATCATCCTCCTTCATCTTCAGCGCCCGTCCCCGTTTCAGATAGGAACGGAACATCCGGTCGGCAGCGTGCGCCAAGGAGCGGATCGGCTGCAAATCCGCATCCATCCGGTTGTAGGCGGTCTGGATCCATTTGCCGTGCTTGTACTGATAGCTTCGGAAGGGGTTCAGCTGATAGCTCTCCGCATCGAATGTCTCCTTCTCGTTGACCAGCGCCCCGCCTAGCGGGAACCAGAACGAGTGTTTCGGTTTTCCGAAACACTTGGGGAAAAGCCGCAGTTCCGCGTTCATCTTCCTCCATGCCTCGGCGAACAGATGCTCGCCCTCCTCTACCCCTCCGGCAATCACAGGGGATCGGAGGAGTGACTCGTTTCCGAGGAAGGCGAGCGCCTGGCAGATTTCGTGGTCGTTCCCGTCGGAAAGCGCCATCAGCGTCTGGTCCCACTTCTTGAGCTGGACGTCCTGGTAGGGTTCCGCAGGCAGCTTGTGCATGACCGCGTAGCCGAACATCCACCATCGAAGCGTGTTCCTTGCTTGTCCTTCATCCGGGCGGATTTGGTAATAACCCTCGTCAAAGCGTCGCATCAGCTCGAGGCATCCTTCTGCGGTCGTGGACCCGATTCCATTGAGGAGCTCGTACTGGTAGATCCGTTGGAACGTGATGGGCGCGGTCGGATATTGCCCGTTACGCACCTTGGCACGCCAGGAAAAATATCCTCTGGCGGCCTTCGGGCTGAGGTCATAGTAGGTGGGGTACGGAATCGTCGGGGCAGTATCCCACGGGACGTCGTCCTCGTAGTCTTTCATGCAGAGCGCCATCAGATAGAAGTTCTTCCAATGTTGATAAGGGGATCCGTCACCCCGGAAGTAGATCTGGTACATGCTCCGTATCCGGTGGGGAATATCCTCCTGCCGGGGAATGGGGGTCTCGGTGAAAAGCGCGGGCTGGACAAGCGTCACCACCGCACCATGCTGGCTGGCCTGCTGCATCGCGCGGGACAGAAGCGAACGGACGACCGATGGCTCGCAGTCCGTGCCCAATCTCACCCCGATCCATGGAAACCCGTGCATGTGATGCGGCAAACCCAAGCAATCTTCGTGCGAGGCGGCAAGCGGCGCGTTCCCGCACTTGATGTCGCAGCATTCCGTCAGCTCGTCGGTCGCAGGATCTCGCTTGCGTATCAGGACCGCCACCCACTCGCCAGATCCGGGAGCGGTGATGACGGAGAAGCCGGGCCACTGGGCCCCCCTGTGCAGCACATGCGCATGATAGGTATACTCCGCGTAACGTTCTACATCAGCCAACCGCATCATGGCACCAGCTCCCGTGTATGATACTTATCATATTATAAGCACTCTGGCAAGAAGAACCGAACCATACCCAGACATATCGTATGGTCCAGCCCATTTTTCCGCCAGGACAACCTGTCTCCTACGCCATTTCCACGACTTGGCATTTTTCGGTTCCAGAAATGTGTTTTGCATGGTGACACCCATCCATTCTCTTTGTATAATGAAACCACAATATCTGAGGGGGAAAAGGACATGCAGTTGCACCTGTATGCCATTTGTGCCGCCGACATCATGGGCTGCATATTGCTCATGCTTGTTTTTGTTTGCCTGCGCACAAGACTGGCCAACCACACGTTGAAAAATAGGATCTTCACATACAGCACCCTGCTGTGTGCCGTCGCCTGCCTAGGAGACTTGGCCGTCTGGAGCATCGACGGCAATCCGTCCGTGCCTGTCCGGGCCATCGCTCTCGCATTGGACACCGTCATATACATCCTGTTCCTGGCGGTTGTCGTGCTGTGGAATGCCTTCCTCTGCGCCCATCTCTATCGAAACGACCAGGCAACCATCATCCGGAAAACGCTTCCCGTTTTGATTCCCGCCGGTACCGTCTGCATCCTCACGCTCCTTAATCTGCGTTTTTCTTTCCTTTTCTCCATCGACGGGCAGGGATGGTTCCACTACGGCCCGGTCTTCCCGCTCTATCACCTAGTTGCCGCCTACGGCTTGGCCTATAGCATTGTCGTCTACCATCGGTTTCTCAAGGAGAACGGCCATCTGGAGTTCTTCCCGGTCTCCGTGTTCCTCTTTCCCATCATCCTCGGCTATTTGGTCCATATCATCGTGCCCGGACTGTCCGTGGGATGGGCAGGTACCGCCATTGGCATCGCCGGCATCGCCCTCTGCCTGCAGAACGAACTCTCCTTCACCGATGACCTGACAGGGTTGTACAACCGCACGTATCTGGATTGTCTCGAGGACCTGCTGGTGAAGAAAGGCAAACGTACCCGGATCGGGGGGCTGATGGTCGACGTCAACATGTTCAAGAACATCAACGATTCCTTCGGCCATGTGGCGGGAGACTCCGCCCTTGTCGACCTGGCGAACATCTTTCGCTCGACCATGAAGGTCGGCACCATCGTCATCCGATATGCGGGGGACGAGTTCATCCTGCTGACCGCCAACGCCAGCAAGGAGGAGCTCGAGCGCCAGATCGAAGCCATTGGCCGGGGCGTCGAGCAATTCAATGCCAGCAACTCCCGACCTTACATGCTCTCCCTGTCCTATGGCATGGGCCTCTACGAGACGGGCATGAGCATGGACCAGTTCATCAAGAAGCTGGATGCTTCGATGTACGGTTTCAAAAAGGCCTTCTACCAAGCCCATCCGGAACTCAGCAGAAGGCAAAGCGACCTGCCGGTTTGCGAATGACGGGATTGACAACCTGATTGGAAGAGGGACTGGCGGGTTGCCATCTTGCGTATCCGTAGAGTTGCCGTATACACTTGTCTCCGCGTGGAGAGAACATATGGATTTTCTGCACGATAGCGCAATGCTAAGGGAGCACACATGAAGAAAAAAACCATTATCATCGGCATCGTCGTGGCGTTGCTTGTCGTCGTCGCGGCAGTGCTTGGCTACTTCAACAATCGTCCGCAGAAACTGGACGGAGGTTTGAAACCTGGCACCTACACCGCTACCGAGAAAGGATTCGGGGGCGATGTCACCGTCACCGTGACGGTCGGTTCGAGCAAGATCACCGCGGTCGACATCAAGGGAGACAGCGAGACTCCGACTGTCGGAGGCGCCGCGATCAAGCGTCTCGGACCCGCCATCATGAAGGCACAGAGTCCCTATGTGGACGGCATCAGCGGAGCTACCGTCACCTCGAACGCGGTCCGCGCCGCCGCTGTCGCGGCTCTTGTCCAGGCAGGCATGGAAGGACAGGCTCCTGCTCCTGCCCCGCAGGCGCAGAGTACCGCTCCAGCCCAGCGTAAGAGCGAAACGCTGACCACTGACGTGGTCGTCATCGGTGCCGGTGGCGCAGGAATGACCGCAGCACTCCACATCGTCGACGCAGGGAAGTCGGTCATCCTGCTTGAGAAGCGTGCGATTGCCGGCGGCAACTCCAACCTGGCCACCGCGGGCATGAACGCCGCCGAAACCCATTACCAGAAAGAACAGGGCATCGAGGACAGTGTCGAGCTGTTCTACGAGGATACCATGAAGGGCGGACACAACCTTGGCGTCCCCGCTCTCGTCCGCACCCTGGCCGAAAAAAGCGCCGCTGGCATCGACTGGCTGGATTCCATCGGAGCCCCGCTGGCGAAGATCTCCACCACGGGCGGACAGTCCAAGCCCCGCACCCACGCACCTGCGGATGGGTCCGCAGTCGGCAGCTACCTGGTTTCCAAGTTCCTGGAACAGCTGGAGGCGAAGAACGTCAACATCATGTACGAGACTGCCGCCACCAGCCTGCTGACGGACGGCGGCAAGGTCGTCGGCGTCAAGGCCGAGGGCAAAGACGCCGATTACACGATCAATGCGAAGGCGGTCATCCTGACCACCGGTGGCTTCGGCGCCAACCTCGACATGATCGCCAAGTATCGCCCCGACCTGGTCGGCACTATCTCCACCAACGCCCCTGGCATTACCGGTGACGGTATCGTCATGGCGCAGGCTGTCGGCGCCGGCTTGGTCGACATGGAGCAGATCCAGCTTCACCCGACCGTCGAGCAGAGCACCGCGGCCCTGATTACCGAAGGTGTGCGTGGCGATGGCGGCATCATGGTCAACGCGCAGGGCAAGCGCTTCACCAACGAGATGGGTACCCGCGACGCCGTTTCCGCCGAAGAGCTGAAACAGGACGGACAGTACTCCTACGTCATCTTCGACCAGGCTATCCGCGAGGGACGAAAGGCCATCGAGAAGTACGTCACCCGAAATCTGACGGTCCAAGCCGACACGATCGAGGGCCTCGCCCAGAAGCTCGGAATGGATCCGGCTACCCTGAAGGCCACACTCGATGACTGGAACGACGTGGTTGACGGCAAGAAGCAGGACACGTTCGGACGCACCACCGGCATGCCGATCGCCTTGGTCAAGGCCCCGTACTACGCCATCAAGGTCGCCCCGGGCATCCACCACACTATGGGCGGCGTCAAGATCAACGAGCATGCCCAAGTCGAGACAAGCGACGGCACGGTGATTCCCGGCTTCTTCGCCGCCGGCGAGGTTACCGGTGGAATCCATGGCGGAAACCGCATCGGCGGCAACGCTGTCTGCGACTTCGTCGTCTATGGCACGATTGCGGCGGAAAGCGCCCTTGCTTCCCTGCGGTAACCTTGCCAGATAGAATAGATACGACAGGAGAGTCGGGCTTTTCATGGCCCGACTCTCTTTGTCCTCCCAGCAAGCATATTTGGCTTCCCGTGCAAATCACGCTATACTGGTGACCACCGAAACCAAGAGGAAGGCCACATGGAAGACAGTAGAGTAATCCGCACAAGAAAAGCGCTGCAGGGAGCTTGCATGAGACTCCTTTCCCGGAAGGAACTCAACGAAATCACGGTGACCGAACTCTGCAAGGCGGCCGGTGTCGACCGGAAGACCTTCTACCACCATTACAAGACGATCTCCGATATTCCCGAGGAAGTCGAGCGCCAGGTCATCTCCGATATCCAGAAAGTCTTCGACCAGGCGACAAAGCCACTGGACATCCCCCTCCTCTTCAAACAGTTGCTCCAATGTCTGGAGACGGGAGTCCTTTTTCCCGAGGTGCTTCTCACCAAGTCCGCCGCCGAGCAGTTCAGCCTGCACCTCGGCCTTACCATGATCGACCTCCTCAAAGACCGGTTCCTTGCCGAGACCAAGCTTGACCCTGTCACCTTCACCGTCAGGGCCAGGTATATCACCGGCGGGGTGATCGCCGTCTACCTCGAATGGTTCCGCAACGGCAAGACGATTCCCCGCGACCAGCTCGCGGACAGGATGGGCGAGCTGGTGGAGCGGGAATGCAGGCAGCTGCTGGTGCCCTGAAGGGCAGCTTTCCACGACAGGCGCCCATTCCCCAGAAAAGAAAGAACAGCAGGATGTCGGTGACGACAATGCAGGCGCCGGTGGGCACTGCGTGCAGGTAGGAGAAGACAAGCCCTATCAGGAACCCCGCCACCCCGATTCCCCCTGCAAGCAGGACGGTAGTCCGGAACCGCCTTGTCACCCGCATGGCGGAAAGCGCGGGAAAGACGATCAGACAGGAAATCAACAAGGACCCCATCATCCGCATGCCGAGCACCACGGTCACCGCCGCAAGCACGGCAAGCACCATCTCATACCGCTTCACGTCGACCCCGACCGCCCGGGCAAACTGTTCGTCAAAGGTGACCGCAAAAATCCGGTGGTAGAAAAGCACATACAGAAGCAGCACCGAAAGCGCGAGCGCAAGGGAAATCCACATGTCGCTTCTCTTCATCGCCAGGATACTGCCAAAGAGATAGGTATCAAGCTCTGTGTTCATGCCTCTGGTAAGCGACACCACCATCACGCCGACCGCAAGGGAACCGCTACAGACCATCGCCAGAACAGCGTCCCCCTTGATTGCCGCGTTCTCCTTGACCTGCAAAAGGACGAAAGCGGTCAGGACACAAACCGGGATAGCGAGCGAAAGAGGGGCGATTCCCAACGGATACGCGATGGCGAGGGCGGCAAACCCGACATGGGAAAGGCCGTCCCCGATCATGGCGTAGCGCTTGAGCACCAGGCAGGAACCGAGAAGCGAAGCGCAGAGGGATACCAAGATGCCGACGACGAAGGCACGGACCAGGAAGGGATAGGAGAGCATCTCCCAGAACACGCTCATGCCTGCCCCCCCTCGAGATACGCCTTCCCCAGCGGCGAGGTCAGATACTCCCGGGTGCTGCCGAAAAACCTTCCCTTCCGGGCGAGGTGGAGGATGTGGTCGGATTCGGAGACCGCGCTTTGGATATCGTGCGAGACCATCAGGATGGTCATGTGCCGCTCCTCATGCAACATGCGGATGGCCTGATACAGAGTCCTGGTGGCGATCGGGTCGAGCCCGGTCACCGGCTCGTCCAGCAGCAAGACCTTGCGTGCGGCGCAGAGAGCCCGGGCCAGAAGCACCCGTTGCTGCTGGCCCCCGGAGAGCTCGCGATAACAACGGTCCCGGAGAGAAGTGATGCCAAGCAGGTCCATCCGCTCCTCCGCCCTCCGTCGCTGTTCCTTCGAGTACCAGACCCGCCATCCCAGGTGGTTCAGGCAACCGGACAGCACCACCTCTTCCACGCTGGCGGGAAAGTTCCGTTGCACCACCGTCTGCTGGGGAAGGTAGCCGATCTCATCTTCCCGAAGCCCCTCATCGAAACGGATTGTCCCCCGGGAGGGAGTTTTCAGATGCAAAAGCCCCCGGACGAGCGTGCTCTTGCCGGCACCGTTCTCGCCTACGATGGAAAGGTACCAGCCGGCATCCACGTGGAACGACACGTCATCCACCACAGTCAATCCCTCATAGGCGAAGGAAAGGTGGTCACAGGCAATCAGGCTCATCAGTTGAGCGCCTCACGCAACGCGACGACATTCCCTTCCATCAGGCTCACATAGCTGGCCCCGCTTTGGAAATCGCTGTCGCTCACGTTGTGGACCGCATGCAGCAGCATCGGCTTGGCTCCGGTCGATCCGGCAATCGAGTCAGCCATCTGCTCGTTGGACAGCTCGATATGGAAGACGACGGGAATCTTGTCTTCCACTACCTTTCTGGTCAGGAAGACCACCGTCTTCGCCGATGGCTGGACTTTGGTGGAACAGCCCGGAAACGCGGCGTGATAGGCCAGTCCGAACTCGTCGCAGAAGTAGCGCAGCGGGAACCGGTCGGCAACGACAATCTCCTTGCGCTTGCCCTCGGCGACGACTTTGCGGAGGTCGTCATCCACCTTCTGGATCCGGGCGATATAGGAAGCGGCATTCCGCTGGTACGTCTGGGCATGCTCCGGGTCCAAGGAAACGACCATGTCGGCAAGGTTCTTCACCATCGTCATGGCGTTGGCAGGTGAAGTCCAGACATGCTCGTCCATCTCCACCTCCGCCTCGTCATCGCCATCATCCTCCATGCCTTCCGGCACCTCCTCCTCGACGGTCTGGACTTGGTCCATCAGCTTGAAAAGCGTCATATGGGACTGGTCCATCGAGGCGAGGATGTCGTCGACCCACTCGTCGGAATCTCCCCCGACAAAGACAAACATATCGCAGTCCTGAATGGCGATGATGTCGCTCGGTGAGGGTTCATAGCTGTGGCTTTCCGCTCCCGGCTTGAGCAGCATGCGGACCTCCGCTTCCTGCCCGGCCACCTGGCGGGCGAAGTCATAACAGGGAAAATTGGTACAAACGATGGAAAGTTTCCGTGGCGAGCCGGCACGGGTTTCCGGAGAACGAGACGACTTGCCTTTCATACATGCGGAAAGGGCAAGAGCCGACGCAAGGACCACGCAAAGGGTGGCCAGTACAGGTTTACGCATAGTTGACTCCTTGGTTGTGAGATGGGAAAAGCCAGGAGTCTCAGTCGTTCAAGCGTACCTTCTCAGAAATGAGCGTCGCCCGGCCCGGTGTCTGCCAGCAAAGCGGCAGAGGAACTGCGGCAAGCAACAAGGGAAAAGCGAATGGAGCGGTACATGGAGACGTGCCCCCGCCAACCAAACGAAGCGTCTGCCCGCATTGCTCCATGACCAGGCAGATCTGACAATGGTCTCCGTTGCATGGATGGCCGGCCTCCATGGCAAGAAAGAGCGTTGCCCCGAGGAGGGAAAGCAACAGGAACAGCAGGCACAGCCGGCCCAAGACCAGTGATCGATGATGCAAGCCTCGGGTCCTCACCGCGTTTCTTCCTCCCCTTCTTCCAGGCATTTCTCGCAGAGACCGTACAGGACGGTACGATGGAGGTCAATCTGGTAGTGGTGTTTCTCCAACAGGTGCCGTTCCATGTGCGTCATTTCGTCACAGTGGATATGGAACAGCGTCCCGCACTTGACGCAACGGCAATGGACATCCTCGTCGGCTCCATCCTGGAGATAGGCAAAACACGCAGGGGAGCCGATGCCCGTCAGGAACTTGGCGACCAGCCCCTCTCCGGTCAGCTTCTCCAACTGGCGGTAGATGGTGGTCGTTCCCACCGACAAGCCCGACCGCTTCAGCTCCTTCGCAAGCGTGGCAACCGAAAAGTGCTGCCCCGCATGGGCTCTTAGCACCGCGAGAATCTCGCTTCTCTGTCTGGTCTGATACTCGGATTTCCTTGCTGCCATACCTATCCTGCCCCTCTGGGACCCGTATCTTGGAGGAAACCGCGGAGTTTGTCAATATGAAAATGATTTTCAAATTATTCAGATTGAGATTGATTATCCGGACAGCGCTCCGAAGTGTCCTCAAAGACGCAGTACCCTTGCTGCCAATGATTTCACAGACAACCGTGCACCCCGTCCGTCGATTACCCCCTGAGTCGGGAGCAAATGACAATCGAGGATACTTCCGATGACAAAGGCTATTGCAAACATAATGGCAGTGTCTCAATCGGTGTTGTGGACAACGGGTGGTACACTCCGAAGGGTGAGTACTTGCATCAGATGACGGATTGATGGTGGTAAAGTAGTGTATTTTTTATACACTAAAATGAAAATCTATGGTAATTTGAAGACTGAGGGCAGCAGAGAGGATAGGAAATGCTCACATCAGTGAAGGTTCGGAACGTCGGGTCCGTTGGCTTTGCCAGTGTCACATTGGAGAAAGCTGGCTACAGATATCTTGAGCAATATGTGCTTGCGGACAAGGTGTCCAATCCCATTGCAATCTATGGTTGCAATGGGAGCGGCAAAAGTTCGTTTCTTGGCGCTTTTACTTCTCTCGTTGGATTGCTGGACGACGAACCAGATAAAATTTCTGGATTCGTTCCAAATATCCTGGCGCAAACCAAGGACATCACTACCGAGTATGGAGCTGAACTGGAATTCATCCTTGCGGACAAGCACTATCGATACTACCTGTTTGAAGACAACGATGGCATTGCCAGGGAAGGTCTTGTTGTGGACCACGTGGAGGTATTGGTCCGGAACAGAGACAAGTATACCTATCGAGATGGAACCCACCGCATCGAATCACGACTCTACCCCGCCCTCAGGGATGTGGTAGCAAAAGGCATTGCGGACAGCGTGGCATCCGAGGCTTTTGGGTATCTGTCCAACATAGCTTATGTGAGGTTCAATACAAACGAATACAAGGTAAAAGCCTTCAGGGATAAGGCACTGTTGGATGTGATGGCGGAAAAATCCCAAGAAGTCAGAAGACTGTTGAACCAATACAGGGCCTTCCCGTCCTACGACATCGTTTCATTTCCCGACATTACCGAAAAGAAACGATATACAGCCAGACTGGACATTGGAGATGGCCAACTTACCCTTCCTGTGTCAATGATTTCTGACGGCATGATAAATCAAAGTATGCTTCTGAGTATCCTTTCAAGTCTTCCGAAGAACGGAGTCCTTGTGGTTGACGAGATAGACCGGGCATTGCATCCTCTGACGCTGATGGACTTCATCAATGTGGCCGTGGAAAAGGGTGTGCAACTCATCTTCTCCGGGCATAACACGAATGTACTCTCCAGACTCAGACCGGACAACATCGTGTTTGCAGACTGGCATGCAGGCTTCAGTACCTACAAAAGGCTTTCCGACATATACCCGAACATCCGTGAGGTCAACAACATAGAGAAGATGTATCTCTCTTCGACCTTCGATGCACTCATCAAAGGTCGAACGGAATGAGATACCTCCTCATCGTGGAAGGCGAAAGGACGGAAAAACATATATTCCAGCGTGTCTTGGAACGTTACGGGATGGTTGTCGATGTGCAGGGCCGTATCTCGACCTATGCGGAACTGGGCGAGCTGGAGCTCGCCGAAACGGAACTCCACCGGGGAGATGATCATGTCCTCATCGTACAGGCACCAAAAAACCGGCTGGGAGAACTGTTGAAGCTTTATGGCGAGGAAGACTTTGAACTCAGTTTCAGATTCGGGAAAAGAGAGTCCCCTTTCAACTTCATATTTCTCATTTTTGATGTGGATTACACCTCAAACAAGGACCTAGAGGAGATATTCCGCCTGCATCAGGACGAGACGGATACCGGACTGCTTTTGCTTAGTTCCCCATGCATTGAAGTGATGTCGGATCCTGGACGAAGGAAAGAGCTTGCAGTCGACCATCTGCGGACATACAAGAAGGAAAGAAACATATACATCAATGATACGATGCGCCTTGGATGCAGTGTGGAGGACTATATTGCCAACAACTTTGAGGCTCTTGCCGTCTTTTTTCTTGATCAGAACTGTCGGGACTTCCATGACGACAATGTCATGAACCATCCGGCGGAGGTGGTCGAGATGGTCAACAGATACAACGGCCGCACTTCGGCAAACGTAGTCTACCGGTATTTCACAACCGTCATCTATGTGGTGCTGGCCTGTGTCTTCGGCCTGCAGAGACAGGTAGACAACAGTGGAATCCTAAGAGAGTTCCTTGTCTCGCACTCCTCCGGTTGCATTGCATCATGGCAATAGGAATGGACCACGCCTCCGGCTTGAGAAGAATATTGGTGCAGGAACGTCCGTATTGCGCTTGCTGGCATTATTGCAAAAGCGCAGGGGTGAAGAGAAGGGAATGCACACGCCTGCTTCCTGCATGCGAAACAGGTCGAGATCAGGAATCGACACTCTTTTGGTAGCTGCCGTTTAGGCATGCATCGTGGTCCTGCGAAATCTCGGCGTGCATGCATTCCTCATATGCAGCGCAATCCGCCATGAAGGGCTGGATAGGGATACTTATTGCTCTTGCAATAGTTCATCCACCGATATCCCGTAGAAATGGGGCCGGTCGGTAGCGTCCAAAGCGACAATCTCGCACCCGACGCCCACTATCTCGTTGTTTTCCATCCCTTTCTCGAGCGTGTTGGCATGGCCCAAGGCGGCAAGGACCATGCGGCCCATGATGAACGAGCTATGCAACGGCTCGTCGTCCAGCTCCTGGCACGAGACAATCAAGCCACCTTTGTGATGCGACGCTTCCTCATGCATCAGAAGAGAACCCCATCGCCTATTCCCCTTTTGATTCCAATGCCGTACCAAAAGCGGCATGAAGATGCCTCCCTGGACGCTCCGCGCGATGAAACTCACGAATCGGCCGGTCTTGGTGTCGTACCAGTCGCTGAAGGGAATGCGGGACGGACTATCGATGAGGAAGTGGCACAGCCGCCCGGCAAGCGCTTGCCGTAGTTCCCCATCCAGGGAAAGGGCCGCCACCCACATCGTCCAGTCGCTCTTGGTGTAGTCCTTGCGACTGTCCAAGGGAATCCCCCACTCGTTGAGTTTTCCTTTGTAAAACGCGCTCACGGCCTTGGTGACCGTCTCGGAGAAAAGCGGCCTTGGGAAGATCCGGTTCCAGACCATGTTGTAGAGCAGAGACCAGCTTTCCTTCATGCCATAGGCAAGCACCGTGTGGTCTCCCGTAAAGGCCATACGCTCCCAACGGGCGGCGTAGTCCTTGGCGATGGCGTGGTACGCCGCCCCTTCCGTCCCCCCGACCAGCAACGAGTAGGATTCGATGCCGAAAATCGCCTTGACGGCGAGATTCGCGTTGTGTGCCAGGTGTCCGGCGAAATCATCGGTGCACAACTGGGAACCGGGATCGAGACCATAGGAAACCAGATAGTCGGCCCACTGTTTGAGCAAATCGAGATGGTGCGAGACCAGAGGAGTCTTTCCATAACGGAGCATCAACGCGGCACAGAGGATGAGCATGTTCCCGCATTCCTCCACCGGCATCTGCATCTCTCCATCGTACACGTCAGCCGACGCCGGATAACGGGCGTAGGGAGGATTGACAAGAGTGGCCGCATCGGACCGCTTTTCCGTGCTCCACTGGGGATTCCGCCCATAGACCTGCCCGGTCGCATAGGGGAACCGGCCCACATCATGGGGAGCGTATGGCTTGTTCCAGACAGGCTTGCGGGCAAAGGTGAAGACCGGCTCAAGCATCCCCATGATGCAATCCTTTCCTTCCAATAGGAAGAGAGGCACCGAGGGATAGGAGACATCTACGGTGGCGATACAGCCGTTGGAGCTGTTTTCCTTGGAAAGGAAGAGCACTTCGCCCTCCGGACCAACGGCAATCTGATGGGCGGCGACCGCAACCCTCCAGCTCACCGCGCAGAGACGGGCATAATCGGCGTTGATGGCCGCCTCTGCCTCGCGCTCGACCTTCGCGTCAATCGAGGCACACAGCGATTCCACCTCCTGGCGGCTTGCCAACGCGTCTCCAATCGCCTCTTCCATCGTCGACCACCTGGTCCGCCAATAACCGCGGAGCAAAGTCCCGAAATAATCAACCACGTAGCCTTGGTCATAGGCGAGGACACAATGGGCTTCCCCGCAAGAATCCGGGCGCAATGCAATCTCCAACGTCCGCTCCAACCGGTCAAAGGCAATCCGGGCATGGCCACGCTCCCCCCCGAAGAACACCCAACCCCAGTCCACGGTCACCTTATCCCCGCTCTCGGACAGGGGCGACTGGTTCGCCTTTCCCATGCTTCCCCAACAGAAGCGCTTGTCCTCCGTCACATATCCGTCGACCGCATCATCGTCATGGCAGACCACCGTTCCATCAACCTGGAAGACGACTTCCACCGGCTCATCGGGCATGCGGGAGAAGGAAACGGAAAGGTAGCTGACCGGCCGGGAAGCAAGCGCAAGGTCGGAAAGGACAAGAGGCGAAAGAAAACTGGTGGTAAAAGCCATCGTCCCGTTCTCGAACCCGCATACTGTCCTTGTCGCAGAGATGTCGAGCGACACCTGGGGCAGCGGCGTCGCAAGCCCCGGATTCCCGAGAAAGCAGAAACGCTTTCCACCGACATCGACATACCCTCGAAGATGGTATGGGTTCCCGCTCCAATGGGTCGTCTCGCCATCGTTGAGATGGTCGTAGGATGACCAAATGCTGAAATACGGGTCGTGAAGCACGAGAGGCACGCTTGCCACTTTTGAAAACCGCATAGATGCTCCTGCCTTTCCCTTCCGGGGCAACGATGGAGGAAGAGTCTTTCGTCCTGACATCCATCATAGTCGCCGACATGCAATCTTGCATAGCACGAAGCCGTCTCAGGAAAATCCCGTTCCTGGGGCGAAAGAGGAGGAAATCACACTACGAGCAATTCACAAGTGTCCGCAATTGCCATATCATGTCGATGGAGCATGACCATGAGCGCATATGTCATTGTATTTCTGGCAGTCCTCTGCTGTCAGAATCTCTGTGCGGTACCGCAAAAAGGCAAGGTGGAAAGCTATGAGGACGGAGAGGAAGGCTATGTGACCTTCCATCGGGATGGCACGAAGACACGCACCACCTTCGACGGGTATTGCTACACCGCCTACTATCCGGACGGAAGCAAGAAGGTATGCTACCCCGACGGCATAGGCGGCTTTACCACCTACGGTCCGAACGGAACAATATCGCATTCCTACGACAACGGCTATGGATACGACACCTATGGTCCGGATGAAACGGTCTCGCGCTCCTACGAAAACGGTGACGGCTTCACTACTTTCGAATGAAAGCATCCACTTTCAAGTGATGGCGGCCAGGACGAACCTGATTGTCAGGCCTCTGTTCCATCGTCCTTTGCCCGGCAATCCTCTCTGCATCTTCGAAAGCTTCAGATATGCGCCATTGACTTTTACACGTGTGTGCAGTAACGTACGGACTGCTTGCACGGAGGCAAGTCATTCGTCTCCTTCTTGATACGACGTAAATGACAAGCCGGATAAGGCAACAGGCTGCGATGCCCGTGTCTTATCCGGCTTTTTTGTTGTTTCCAGGACAAAGCATCGGAGGTGCCGTCATGGCTCGCACAATGGATTTTACCAAAGGAAAGATCGTAGGACCGCTCGTCCGTTTTGCAGGACCCGTGCTTCTCGCCATGTTCCTGCAGGCGCTCTATGGGGCCGTCGACCTGCTCGTCGTAGGACATTTCGGGACAAGCGCGGATGTTTCAGGAGTCGCCATCGGCTCCCAGCTGATGGCAACCATGACGAACCTGATTGTCAGCTTTGCCATGGGGACGACCGTCTACCTCGGACAGAAGATCGGTGAAGGCGACAAGGAGTCCGGTGGCGACATCATCGGCACAAGCATCATCCTCTTCTTTGGAATCGGCGTCATCCTGACCATCGTCGTGCCTCTTGCCTCCGGAAACCTCGCCAGGCTCATGCACGCTCCGGAGGAATCGTTCCCGCAGACGATGCGCTACATCCAGATTTGTGGTGCCGGCACCATCATGATTGTCGCCTACAACGTGCTGGGAGCCGTTTTCCGGGGCATCGGAGATTCCACCACTCCACTCATGACCGTCATGATTGCCGCCGTGGCCAACATCTTCGGCGACCTCCTTCTGGTCAGCGGATTGGGCATGGGTAGTGCCGGTGCGGCGCTCGCGACTGTCGTTTCCCAGGCGATCAGCGTCATCGTTTCGTTCTTCCTCATACGGAAACGGCCTCTTCCCTTTACGTTCGGCCCCGGCAGGATCCGTCTGCAGCAATCCATCGCGTCAAAGATCGTCCGTTTCGGGGCACCGATTGCCCTGCAGGATTTCTTGGTCAGCATTTCATTTCTGGTGATCCTTGCCATCGTGAACACGCTCGGCGTCACGGCATCCGCGGCTGTCGGCGTCGCGGAAAAGGTCTGCGCATTCATCATGCTCGTGCCGTCGGCATTCATGCAGTCGATGTCATCGTTCGTCGCACAGAACAAGGGAGCCGGGAAAATGGACCGGGCTGTCACCGGGACGAAGTATGCGATCGCGCTCTCGACCCTCATCGGCATTGGCATGTTCTATCTTGCGTTTTTCCATGGGGACATCCTTTGCTCCATCTTCTCTTCGGACATGGCGGTCACCAATGCCGCTGCCGAATATCTGAAAGCCTACGGCATCGACTGCCTGTTCACCTGCTTCCTGTTCTGTCTGGTCGGCTTCTACAACGGAATCGGACATACGGGTTTTGTCATGGTGCAGGGGGTCATAAGCGCCTTCCTGGTACGGATTCCTGTCTCGTATGGCATGAGCCGCGCGATAGGAAGCCTGTTTTCCATCGGTCTCGCCATCCCCTGCTCGACAATCCTCCAGATCATCCTGTGCGCAGGGTTTTTCCTTCATCTGAAGAAACGCGACAGGCACCTATCCTCCTGACATCCTTGTCTGGCCCTTCCCGTCCGCACCCGGATGTCCACCAGGTGCGCGTCTGGGCCTGTCAGATGAACAGGTTCACGTCGCTGGAGCTAGCCGCCTGCATGTAGGTGCCCACCCCGCCAACCTCGACGCCGTCAAGCAACTCTTCTTTGGTCAGTCCCATGACGTCCATCGACATCTGGCAGGCAATGAAACGCACTCCCTGACGCTTCGCGTCCTCGTACATGGCCCTCAGCTGGGCGACCTGCTTCGCGCGCATGCGCTTTCGCATCATCCGTTTGCCCATGCCTCCCATCCGCATTTTCGAAAGTCCCAGATGGTCCATGTCCTTGGGAAGCATGGCGCCGAACATCTTTTCCACCGCACTCTTATGGATGTTCTTTCCTGGCTGCTTCCTCAGTACGGAAAGGCCCCAGAAGGTGAAGAACATCACCGCAGGCTTGCCGCTTGCCGCAGCGCCGTTCGCAAGCACGAAGGCGGCAAAGACCTTGTCGAAGTCGTTGGAGAAAACGATGATCGACGCTCCTTTCGCCAGAGAGGGCCCGTTGCTTCCTGCCACGGGTCGCGCACCTTTGCGGATATGGACGATGGTCATGCCGGCGGACCGGGCGGAATCAAGCAACGTGTTGCCCGTCATGGAGCACCAGGAGACCACGTCATTGGCAAAACCGGGATCGGTCGCGTGCACCTCGAGCACATCCCCTTCCTTCAACATGTCCATCTTCCCCTTCAGGGCCACGATGGGACCGGGACAGGATAGCCCGCAGGCGTCAAGGACCAGGCGAGAAGGAGCCGCGTGTTCCCTGTGGCCCGTCGGTCCTGCGTTCCGCAGAACGGTTTCGTGCATCGCGCTCCATGTCTTGTAGCCACCGGTCATGTTCCACACCTGCGTATAGCCATGTTGGCGGAGAATGCGGAGAGCGATGTGGCCCCTCAGCCCGATGGCGCACATCAGGATGACCGGACGGTCGGTCGGAATCTCTTCCATACGGTCCCGGATCTCGCGATGGGGAATAGGGAGAGCGCCTGGATAGGAGCCGAGGACGACCTCGTCAGGAGTCCGCACGTCCACGACGAGGGCGTGGTCGTCCCGCACCATCCGGTCGGCTTCATTCCATGTCACCACCTGGTCGAGTCCTTCCAGACAGTTGGTGGCGATGAAACCGAGCATGTTGAGGATATCCTTCGCCGAACCGAACGGAGGAGCATAGGCCTGCTCGAATGCCGCGAGGTCGTAGACCGTCCCGCCTTTGGCGATCAGGGCGGAGAGCACATCCACATGGGCCACTACCCCGCCGTAGCCGACCATCTGGCCGCCGAGAAGCCGGCCGCTCTGTCTCTCATAGATGATTTTCCCCGACAGCGGTTTCGCGCCGGGATAGTAGGAGGCATGGTCCATGCCATGGGTGACGGCGACGGCATACGCATATCCCATCGTCCCGGCCTGCCGCTCATTGAGCCCGACACTGCCTGCCTCGAGGTCGAATACCTTGGCTATCGAGGCGCCATAGGTTCCGGGATAGGGCGTGCACGTACCGCTTACCATGCTGTCGGCACACAGCCGCGCCATCTTGTTGGCCGGTCCGGCAAGCGCCACCGCAATCGGCTTGCCATCAAATGGAGAGGGATAGGCGATGGCATCCCCGATCGCATAGATGTGCGGGTCGCTGCTCTGGAACCGTTCGTTGACCAGGATATACCCACGGCCATCGAGCGCGAGACCGGCATCCTTCGCCAGCGTGCTATCAGGGCGCACGCCGATAGCGAGGATGACGAAGTCGTTGCCTTCCACATCGCCCTTGCTCGTCCTGACGGTTACCACGCTTCCCTGACGGATGATGGCTTGGACGGAGGAAGCAAGATGCAGCTCGACACCCCCGTTAGAGAGCTCGCGATGCACCGATGCCGCCATTTCCGGATCGAGGGTCGTCATGCACTGGTCCGCAGCCTCCACAAGACTGACCGAAAGGCCCTTCCGGACCAGATTCTCCGCCATCTCGATGCCGATGAAGCCACCCCCGACCACCGTGGCACGCCTCGCCCCCGCGATATGCCCGACGACCTTGTCTATGTCAGGGATGGAGCGGACCGTCAGGACTGCTTCGTCCTCCACTCCGGCGATGGGAGGGACAAACGGTTTGGCTCCCGGGCTGAGCACCAGCTCGTCATAGGGATAGGACGACTCGGCTCCATCGGAGACGACCGTGACCAGTTTGCGCTTGGGATCGATACGGGTCACCTTGCTTTGGGTATGGACATCGATGCGGAACACGTCCCTGAGCGTCTCGATAGGGGTGACCAGCAGGTTCTTCCGGTCCTGGATGACCCCTCCGGCATAGTACGGCAGTCCGCAATTGGCAAAACTCACATACGGGCCTTGCTCAAACAGGATGATGGTTCCCTCTTCGTCACGCCGCCTGATCCGGGCGGCGACACCTGCTCCTCCGGCCACTCCACCGACAACGACATAGGTCTTCTTGCTCATCCTCGTTCCTCCTTGCGGGCTGAAATCATGGATTCGATGTAAGAAGGAAGCGAGACGGAACCATGGTGGATCACGTCCAGCTTCTCCTTCCCTTTGGCGGTCAGCGTTATGCATACGCTCCGCCGGTCGCGCGCCGAGGCGGTACGTTCCACCAGCCCCTGCTTCTCAAGCGCATCAAGCAGCCGGGTCAGACGGGAGGGGGAAAGGCGCATCTGGAAGGCCAGAGCGCCTGGTTCCCCGTACCCGCTTTCTACGGCGCAGAGCACCGACGCCTGCTGGATGGTCAGCCCGTATGCGTCGACAAGATCCTCTTCCACTTGCTGCAAGTCGCTGGTCAATGTACGCAAGGCGCAGAAATCAATCATGGTCAGCTCCATATATTTGATACTAGCAATTGTTGTTATTAGCAATTTATAACCAAGACGATTCCCTTGTCAAGGTTCCTTTCATCCAGCGAAGGCGATTTCCTGCTTGTCCGCGTCAACCACGGCATCCGTACGAATCAACGCCTCAGGTCGCGCAGAAAACCATGTCGGTGCATCCAGCAGGTCTTCGGCTTTCTTGCCGGGTACGCGGATAGGAAACCCCGCTCAGGGCATACTTGGGAAACCGCACATGGATGCCATATTCCTCCAGCCGGCGGAGGCCGATGCGCGCCTCATGCTGGGCAAACTCACAATCGTGATATCCCTGATCATCCGGGTATCCTGACAAGGAGTGGGTACAGCCTGCCGGAACAAGCAACACGCAATTCTTGTTTGCCGATAGCATCATGTCATTTGATGATACGGGATTCTTGCATACCGGTCCGTTGCTCGCACATCCACCGTCCGCCAGTCTCTTTCCGCATCCAGAAACGGCTCAATCCCGATTATCCGTCCAAAAGAACAAAAAAACACAATGTTAAGACAAGAATACACACATTGTGAAGTTCGGTGTCCCAGAATACAATGAAACGAAACATATTGAGAGGTTTTGTTATGAAGAAAATCATTTGTTCTCTTCTTGTGTGCGCTCTGGCTTCTCAGGTTTTTGCCAATGGAACGGCAGAAAAAACGGCGGACACACGTTCGAATCAACCGGAAACCGTGACCATCCGCCTTGTCCATTACATGGGAGAGCAGGCGAAGCGGGACGCTCTTGCCAAGATGATCGAGGTCTATCAGAAAGATCATCCGAACGTGAAGGTCGACATCGAGACCGTTAATTCTTCCTCATATCTTGCCTCGTACAAGAATTATATCGCTGCAGGCGACATGCCGGACATCCTGTTTGGAAAGCCGCAGAACCTGACCGAATTCGTCAAAGCCGGATACTTCAAGGATCTCGCCAATGAAGACTACATGACGAACGTGCTCTCCATCCTGAAAGACGAATGCACGGTCAACGGTGGTGTGTACGGATTCCCCATCGACGCGCAAGTCAAGGGTGTGTTCTACAACAAGAAGATGTTTGCGGATGCCGGTGTGCAGGTTCCGACCACCAAAGACGCATTCTTCCAGGTCTGCGACACCTTCAAGGCGAAAGGCATCCATCCGCTGATCCATCCCTACAACTTCATCCACGGCGTGTTCCATGAGCTCGACGCGTTCTTCACCTCTGAAGCCGCGGCAACTGGCAACGGCCAGGTCTGGATGGACTCCCAGAGCGGGAAAGCCAATCTCTCCGACAACCGGATGATGCACGAAGCGCTCGAGGAGTTCAACAAACTGGTTTCCTACAAGGATCCCGGCGACACCGCTGTCGACCAGCCGCAGGGCATCCAGAATCTCGCTGCCGGCCAGAGGCCGATGTACATCAACGGTGGCTGGCTGATGGGTGATGTGATGGCCGCCGCACCGGATGGCGATTTCGGACTCTTCCCGATGCCGTGGTCGAACAATCCCAAGGAGAACAAACTGTGGGTCGGCATCGATGACTGCTTCATCGTTTCCGCTTCCACGAAACACCCGCAGGAAGTCCACGACCTGCTCGCCTCGTTCGCCAGTCAGGAATCATCCGAAATCTGGCTCGACACGGCGAAGCTGATGAGCAGCAACACGAAGGTCTCCACCGAGAACGCAAACGGACTCATCCAGGCAATCAAAGGGTATTTCGACACGAACCAGATTGTCTCCAAGAGCCTGGTTCCCGATTACACCAGCGAGTACTCCACCGCGTTCAGGACCCAGCTCCAGTATTTCGTGACGCTTGACGATTCCCAACGCAATGTCGACACGTTCCTCAAAGAGGTCGACAAGGAAATCGCCTCCATCAGACAGTAAGAGTCCTTCTCCCACGCCACGCGCGGCGTGGGAGCTTTCCCGTTTCCAGTTTGCAGGATGCCAAATATGCTATCTCATAAAACAATCCGGCGTTTTGAGGAATTCACATTCGTCATGCCGGCTCTGATTCTTTTTCTGGCTTTTGTGGTCTATCCCTTTTTCAGCGGATTCCCCCTTTCCTTCTACAAATGGGATGGCATGAGTCCGCAGAAGACCTTCGTCGGCCTCAATAATTACCTCCGGTTCTTTCAGGACCGCAATGTGGGAAACGCCGTAAAGAACACCCTGGTCTTCACCATCCTGTCCATGGTCTGTTCGAACCTCATAGGCCTGTCTCTCGCCCTGCTGCTCCACCGGAGCACCCGGTTCAACAGCGTATGCAGGACCGTCATTTTCGTACCCTATTGTCTCAGCCTTGTCCTTTCGTCCTATATCTGGCGCTATGTATACAGCGACGTCTTTTACGGGATGTTCCGCATTCCAAGCCCACTGGGATCCACGGAATGGGTCATGCTCGGCCTTGCGGTCATCGCAATCTGGAGGGATTGCAGCTACTGCATGGTCGTGTACATCGCGGCCATCCAAGGCATTTCCCCCCATTTCTACGAGGCTGCCCAGATTGAGGGGTGTCCCCGGGTGCGCCAGTTCTTTTCCATCACGCTTCCGATGATAGGACCGGCAATCACATCCAATTTCACGTTGTTGCTTGCGTGGGGCATGAAGGTGTTCGACTATCCTATGGCCGCCACGGCAGGAGGCCCAGGCCGGGCATCGGAAACCGTTGCCATGCTCATATACAACAACCTTTTCGTCTATTTCAAGGCGGGATACGGACAAGCTGTCGCAGTCATTTTCACCGCAATGATCTTTGTCTGCAGCACAGGCCTTTCCCGGACGCTCCGCAAAAGGGAGGTCGAACTCTGATGCTGCAAAAAACCAACCATCCCCTCCAGAAGAGTCTTTTGGATCTTCTCCGCTGTTTCGTCACGCTGGTCATCTTCGCGCCTTTCTATATCGCGATCATCTATTCGGTCAAATCGAAACCGGAACTCGTCACCAACCGTCTGGCTTGGCCGAAAACCATCCACTGGGAGAATTTCACGACCGCCATCAGGGTCTCCAACTTCGGACTCGCCTTGAAGAACAGCGCGGTCACTACCGTCATTTCTGTGGCATGCATCACGCTCGTCTGCTCGATGGCCGCCTACATCATCGCCAGGAAGAACAACCGGTTGTACAATTTCCTGTATTACGTCTTCCTTGGGGCGATGATCATTCCATTCCAGTCCATCATGACCCCGTTGTACGTGATGATGAAGCAGATGGGCCTGCTCAACACACTGCTGGGATTCGTGCTGATCAAAATCAGCTTCCAGATCGCGTTCACCGTCTTGTTGGTGACAGGATTCGTGAAAACGGTTCCCCGGGACCTGGAAGAGGCCGCCTCCATCGATGGATACAATATCTACCAGGTGTTCGCAAGGATTGTGCTGCCGCTCATGCAGCCGATCATTCTTACCTCGATCGTCCTCAATGCCCTCAACGTGTGGAACGACTTCCAGACATCGCTCACCTTCCTCCAGAAAAAGGAAGTGCGGACCGTCCCATTGACGCAGTATTTCTTCTTTGGAGAGAACAATATCGAGCTGGGGCTTGCCTTCGCCCTTTTCATGATCAGCATGATTCCGGTTCTTGTCCTGTACTTCGCATTGCAGAAATACATCATCAGCGGAATCACCGCCGGCAGCGTGAAAGGATGATGGGCAAAAGGAATCCGTCGCTTTTCCGGGAAATTTCCGGACTTTATGCGGTCTTTTTCACCCTTTTCGCCATTTTCTTCACCGTGTTCACGCTTTTCAACAGAAGGGTTTTTCTGGAAGAGACGAAAAGGGCCGCAGGAAACACGGTCGACGCCGTAGCGCGGAATGTGGATGCGATACTGGAGAACATCGAACGACAGAGTTTCTCCGCTCCACTGCTCATGGGCCAATTCGGAGAGATTCTGGGACGCGAAGACCTTTCAGACCAGATCAAGCTCATTTCCATCACGAAAGCCCTAGAGCAGGAAGCCTCTCTGGGGAACAATCTGCTCTGGTCTGCCGTAATCGATGACGAAGGCAAGGTCTTCCGGTACGGCAGAGAGGCGCCGGACGATGGCGCCATTTCCCGTGTCATCGCGGCACACGAAGAGGAACTCCACAATCCATCCGGGGCCGTCCTCTGCACGCACGGACCTTCCGGAGAATTCCTCTGCATGCGCTCGATCTTCGATGGCAGCTCATTCCGTTTCGTCGGAACCTTCGTAGCCGCCATGGATACAAGGAAACTTGACGGATTCTTCGAGGAACTGGGCAGGAAAACGGACAACGTCTCCACCATCAAGGATGCGGAGGGAATCACGCTGTATGGCCGGACAGGCCAAATGGAAAGCAAGGATTCCTTTTCCGTCGAGGCGCCTCTGTCGTACGGGCACCTGACATTGCTGCAGACCGTCAACCCAAAGACGCAGAACTTCGCGTTGCGCTGGTCGTTCAATGTCCTGCTTCTCTTCACCTGCCTCTTCGTTTCCCTCATGCTCCTTATCCTTCTCTTCGTGTTCCGGAGACTGCACAAGGAAATCTCGGTAATCCTCAGCCAGGCCGAACAAATCTCCGGGGGTGACTTCTCTCCCAAAGCATCTCCGGTACGTTTTCACAAAGAGCTCTCCATCCTCTCCGAAGGCCTGGCGGAATCCGGGAAAAGGATCCAGAAGCTGATGGAGGAGAACGCATCGAAGGAAATGGCACGCCAGCAGACGGAATACCAGTATCTGATGGCGCGGTACGGCATGCTCCAAGCCCAGATCAATCCACATTTCCTCTACAACGTCCTCGAGTCCATCAATGCCCAAGCCCAGCTGTCGGGCGATTACGCCACCTCCGACATGATCTGCAAACTGGCCGAGTTCTACCGGATGATGTTCGGCTATTCCGGAAAGGAGTGGCTGCTCTCCCAGGAGGTATCCTTGATTGAAGACTATCTCGGCCTGTACCAATCCATCTATCCGGACCGTTTCACCATCACCATCCGCGTCGACGATGATGCGGCAGGGCAGACTGTTCCTTCCCTCATCCTGCAACCGCTCGTGGAGAATTCCATCGTCCATGGTTTCGCCCGGAAAATAGGTGTATGCCGGCTCGAGCTCGCCTGTCTGAAGAGGCAGGGCGTCCTCTCCCTCACCCTAGCCGACAACGGAACAGGGATGTCTCAAGAGAGAATCGAGGAAGTTCTCCAGCCGTCCTTCCAACCCCAAAAGAACCGGATGGGCATCGCGAATGTCAAGGAACGCCTCCATCTCGCCTATGGAAACAGGGCTACGCTCGAAATCCAATCTTCCCCCAGGACAGGCACGAAGGTCATCATAACGATCGAGGATCAGAATGGATAGGAAGTACACGGTCGTCATCATCGACGACAACAGCATCGCATTAAAGGCAATCACCACGACAACGGACTGGGAAAAACTCCGTTGCCGTGTCGTCGGGACGGCAACCGACGGCATCACCGGTCTTGATCTGGTGAAGGAGCATGCTCCCGATATCCTCATCACGGATATACGGATGCCCGGATATGATGGTCTTCAGTTGGTTCGTCTCATACGGGAACGGAATGACGATGTGATTGTCGTCATCATCTCCGGATACGATGATTTCGCGTATGCCCGTACGGCAATGCAGCTTGGAGTCGAAGACTATCTGCTCAAGCCTGTATCAAAAGAAGCCATTGAGAACGCTCTTGCCTCGGTCATCGCGAAACATGAGAAGAAACCATCTGAGACCAAGGGTGGGAATCCCATCCAGGAAGAACTGCAGGCAATCGACTCGAAAGCGGAAACCTATTCCCTCATCGTCCGGGATGCGATCCGTTTCCTGGACCAGAACATCTCCAAGAACATTTCCCAGCAGGATATCGCGACAAGGGCCAATGTCACGCCGTGGTATTTTTCCCGGCTCTTCAAGCGGGAGACCGGTATCGGATTCTCCCGGTATGTGACGTTGAAGAAGATGAACCAGGCAATGATCCTTCTGGAAAATCCCCAGAACAAGGCTACTGAAGTCGCACGGAATCTCGGATTCCAGGATTATTCGTATTTCTTTCATGTCTACAAGAAAGTGTTCGGCCATGCGCCGACAGAGAACAAATATCATCCCAAAAAGGAGAAAAACCCCTATGAAGCTGATGAATCCTGATTACCGGGGAAGAACGGTACCCGACCTGTTTACCTGTAGCGACGGCACCCCTGTCACTTCGAAGGAAGTGTGGGAAAAGAAACGGAGGCCTGAAATCCTGGAAATGTTCCGTAATCAGGAATATGGCTGTCTTCCGGATATGTCTGATGCCAAGACCATGATCCGTCTCGCAGACTCGCGTTGCGACGGCACCTTCATGGGAGGACAGGCAATCCGCAGGACAGTCGAAATCGAGACGGAACGGAAAGGAATCCACTTCTCCTTCACGTTCGTGCTGTTCATCCCTGCAAGCGCGAAAAAGGCAAGCCCCTGCTTTCTCATGATTGGCAACAGGGGGATTGCCAACGCGGATCCCGCAAGACATTTCATGAGCTCGTTTTGGCCGGCGGAGATGATTGTCTCCCGCGGGTATGCCACGGCCGTAGTGCTCACGCAGGACCTTGCTCCCGATTACGACGAGGGATTCACCACCCGTTTCCATAAGCTTTTCCCGGAATACACAGGAGAACAACGGCCGGGAAACGCATGGGGCGCCATCAGCGCCTGGTCATGGGGCTGCAGCAGGATCATGGACTACCTCGAAACCGATCCCCTCATCGATGCGCGCCATGTCTGCGTGGTTGGACATTCCCGAGGAGGAAAAACGGCCCTCTGGACCCTTGCGCAAGACCAAAGGTTTTTCATGGCGGCAAGCAGCTGCGCGGGAAATTCCGGTGATGCGCTTGCCCGTGGCAGTACGGGAGAGACCATCGCCCAGATTACCGGCCGATTTCCCTACTGGTTCTGCAAAAACTACCGGCAGTATGCCCACAACGAAAACAGCATGCCCTTCGACCAGCACATGCTGTTGGCCTTGGCTGCCCCGAGGCTCCTGTATACGACAAGCAGGACCTTCGACAACTGGGCGGACCAGAAAGGACAATTCGACAGCGCGGTCCTTGCCAGCGAGGTCTATGAAAGGATATATGGGCTCACAGGTCTTGAGAGCAAGACCATGCCCAAACCGGAGACGCCCCTGCACAAGGGCATGATCGGATACCACATGAAGACAGGCGAACACAACCTTGACGAGTACAACTGGAATCTCATCTTGGACTTCGCCGACATGCATGGCATGCGAGGATGAACCACAGGCGTCGGCCCGGCCACGGAATATCCGGTGGTCGAGTCGATGAGGAAGATCGTGAAGCAGTTTGCCCTATCCGGCTTCCGGATGTTCGCGCGCAATACTCCAGAAGCCCCAAGGGCATCATCTTGCCATAGATAGGAGATTCCATCTGGGCAAAGGCATCCCGTTAACATCTGCAGGAAGAATAACAGGAACTCCTTGCGGTTCATTTGTTTCCATAAAAATAACGTATTCGGCCATCCTCCCCTATCCATGGCTTCCGAGTTGGCAAAAAATGTATCATCTATTCGAAGCGTAAATCTAAGACATATCCCTCAATGCTGATGGGAGATGAGGTATCATCCATACTCCATTCTGAATGATGGTAATGGTACATTACAATATTAGGCAAAGCGGTCGATTAACCCTGTCCATTTTTACGCCGGGCAGCCACCCGTAAACGCATCAGTGGCCACCTGACAATAAAAGACGATTCTTCTTTCTTATATTCTCCGGCCATCGATGCTTCTTTTCAGCGCTTCGTACTGTTCTTTAGCATCCGCTATCCAGCTTTCATACTTCGGATCCGGGTGGTAGGAAACACCGCCCCGTAAAAGTGTGGTAGACAAGGCCTTTATCGCATTTGTTGCCCCAGCTGCATGCATGCCGACATATACTCCACCAAGCGCACTGATTTCCTTGTTCCTTAGACACTGGATATCGTGACCAAGCGCAGTTGCACGTAATGTCATGAACAACGCATCGCGCGTTACCGCCCCACCTGCGACGTAAGGTATGGATTCGGAGATGCCGACAACTTTCCTGAGCACATCTTCCAATGCATGAGCGCCCACAGCCAAATATAGATAAATGCTACGCATGTAATCCACAACATCGGCAGAGGGATTGACATGGTAAAAATTTAGTACACCATCCTGGGAATTACCCCGGATGAAATCACTGTCGCATTCAACCATCAAGGAAAGTTGTTTGTAAGGCCGGCTTTCCATTTCTTCAGCAAGTGCCGCATATGCGGTATGGTCTTCCTCTCTGCCTCCGAGCCGCATCCAAAAGGAATTGAGTTCTCCGAAACGTCTGAATGATCGTGTCAATCCAAACTCGTTATCCCTGAATCCTGGCAAGAAAGAACCTTCAATGGGATTATAGGTTGCCAGTTGCGGATAATTCTGCTCCCCATTACCCATCAACAAGGCCAGTACCGCGCTCGTCCCCATACTTTCGTAAAAGAAAGAGGGATGGTTCTCGTGTAACATGGAATAGATGCTATAAAGGCCAGTGATATGATCATGGCCCCCAAGTCCGTAGATAATTCCATGCTTCTCCCCGCAGGCCGTGCCCATCGGAGCCAATGCGCCGAACACATGCAACCCAAATTTGTCTAAAAGCTCAGTATTCCAAATACGTTTGTGAACAAGGAAAGCATTAGACCGCAATGCCTGCGAATAATCCCATACAGCCAATCCTGTTTTTCTAAAGACCTCGTAACTGGAAAAAGGGAGATACCATTTTGCACGTCTCGTTTCGGGATAGTTCCGACGCATCCATAGGATCTTATCCAATGCAAGCAAGCCATTCTGGCAAATCCCTGTCGTCATGAACGAATTGCTGGCAGTGATAATCCGCCGTTCTTCTTCGTTCGCAGTAATCGGAACTTCACTCCACAAAGGAGCATTAAACAAAACACGTCCCTTTTCATCTACGGGAATAGTAGACTCTCCAATCGAGGAAAATCCGACGGACCGCACAGTCCCGATTTTACTTGCTTGTTCCTCGATGGAATCGACAAAAACATCGATGGCCTTGACATCAAAAAATTTGAGCCCACCAACTGTTTTATATTCCGTATGGCAGAAAAAATCTTTGACCAAATTGCCTTCCCCGTCATATACGAGAGCTTTGCTGTTGGTCGTCCCAATATCTATACCAATATATATGTCCATTGCATTAACCTTCTTTTACAAAACCACTATCACTCGCCGGAACATGATTACTCGGTTCTCCATTTTGGTATGGTTTCCTACCATGGATTCGTCAACCTACATGCTTTTGCCTCACTATTTAAGACAATATCTCAATTTTTTTCTGTTTGCAAAAAACACAACAGTTCTTGCCATGGCAGTGTCCAATCGACATCAAACTCAATACCCCGCAACTTGCCCAAAACGACGCTTAAAAGTCGAATTCGGTCATGGTCAAGGGTCAGAAATAGGAATTCCACTACTCTGAGGGACTGAACATCACAATGACGGCCAATGTCGACTTCGGCATGGACAACATGGATTTATTCTGTAACTTTGCCTATTTGAGATGATACATGCCTATCACTAACGATAGTGGTTATCCCCGCCTTTCCCTTTCCAATTCAATGTTTTCCGCACTTGAGTTATCGACTTTTCCAACAAATTGGGGCATTCAATCTGTCTTTTGCTCTTCCCAAAGAGATGCAGAGCATTACATACGCATGTCTAACTTCTATCGTTATTGATCAGTTATCAAATCCATCACCTCGACTTTCAATCAAATGGCGAGGTGAAGCAACGTTCTCTACGATAGACTTCAAAACCCAACATTGTACTTTATTTGCAACTTTGCGGTGAGGGATGATTTCCATATCCCAATACGGTCATCAGCAGGTGGTCGAAAACCATATGTAAATCTTCTGTAACCTGCATGTTGTCTATGGGTACATGCAGGTGAATATCTGCAATTTTGTCTAACTTACCGCCATCATACCCCGTAAGCGCAACAATGGTTGCCCCATGCGCTTTTCCATAAATGGAGGCTTTCACGATATTCTCCGAATTCCCAGAACCACTAATAGCAAGCACCACGTCTCCGGGTTCAAGGAAGTTTTTCAACTGTTCCACAAACACGGCTTCATAGGAAACGTCGTTCGCCAAACTCAGCATGGTGGGTTGATTATCATTCAGGGCAATGAATCGATACCGTTTATTCCTTCCTAAACTCATGCCCTTATTAAAATCGCCAGCCCAGTGGCTCGCGGTTGCAGCGGAACCTCCATTTCCCATTGTGTAAACGAAACGTTTTTCGTCACGTGCCTTCAGCAGGCAGTCACAAGCTTTTTGCAGTTCATCAACATCAATCAAGTCGATTGTATGTTTGAGTTGAGAGAAATAGGCATAAATTGCAGGTCGATAGTCCATATAGCTCCTTTACGACTTATGTCGAACGAATCTTGTTCCAGACTGACTCATAATCGATAGCATCAAAGTCCGTCACATCTACATTCAAGTGATTTCCAACAGTAATGTGATAGTTTTTTTGTTCTCCTTGCCTCACGAATTCTTCGTAATTCATTTCTGGGATATAATCCTCTGATTTTGGAATTACTCCGAAATGATATTTTGCACACAGATGGCCTGGATGACGGTCACAAGCATTGACATCCCGGACAATCGACCGTTGCCAGAGGACGTAGGGGTTTCCCACAAGTTCAATAGTCAAAGCATGATATCCATGCTGGACCACAAGCCTGTTCAGTTCCGGCTCGTGTTTCTTGCAAAAAGGATATTCCACAACAAGCCGGGTTTTTCGGGACATTTCAGCGTCCATCTCCTTATAGAAGGCTTCAAGGCTCCGGGCATTAAGTTTCTCCCTCTCCGAGAGAGAGTCGAAGCCATAACAGTCAAAGTATCGCTCCTTCACCGTATCATATGCGAGGAGATGGAAACCGGGAAAGCGAGCCACCACCAACTGGGCGAAGTGACTTTTTCCGCTTCCCGGGGGTCCTGTAATAATAATCAGTTGGACATCAGATTGCATGGATATCAGGAATGTCTAAGGAAAGAAATGCTCGGTCCCCGATGTTCTTGATAATCTTGTTCTTTGGATTATTTTCGTGGACGATAAAGGTGTTCCCTCCCAAATAGATTTCATACAACTGGTACTCTCCCATAAAGGTAGAAAGACGCACCTCTCCCTCAAATATTCCACTGTCCCCTACAGAACATGCTTCGGGACGGATGACGAGCGAACATTCCTCGCCAACCTTGCAGGCAGGCACACCCTGTACCCCATTGATTCTCTTTCCCATTACCTCAACATCAACCACTCCATTTTCGTGTCGGGCGAGCAATGTCCCCCGCAAGACATTTGCAGTTCCAATAAAGTTTGCGGTGAATTCATTCACGGGATGATAGTAAATTTCTTTAGGAGTCCCGACTTGGGTGATTTTCCCATTATTCATGACAATGATACGGTCACTCATGCTCATTGCTTCTGCTTGGTCATGGGTAACATAGACAGCGGTAATTCCAACTGTCCTCTGAATCTTCCGAATCTCCGTACGCATCTGAATACGAAGTTTCGCATCGAGATTGGAAAGAGGTTCATCAAACAGCAATACCGAAGGTTCCATTACAAGAGCACGGGCTAGGGCGACCCGCTGCTGTTGTCCGCCGGAAAGTTCATTTGTATGGCGGTCTTCGAGACCAAGAAGTCCCACCAGTTGAATGATGTCCTTGATTTTCTGGCTGATTACCTCTGGTGGCAGTTTCTTTATCCGAAGTCCGTAGGCAATATTGTCATAGACATTCAAATTCGGAAACAACGCGTAGGTCTGGAATACCATAGAGGTATCCCGTTTGTTTGGAGGAAGACTGCAAATGCTTTTTCCACCAACAAGAATATCTCCGCTTGTGGGTCTTTCAAATCCAGCAATCATGCGAAGCGTGGTAGTTTTACCACAACCAGATGGGCCAAGAAGAGTGACAAACTCTCCAGGTTTGATGTCCAATGAAATATCATCGACAGCGACGACAGGAGAACCACCTTTTTTTCTATTAGGATATTTTTTCGAAAGATGGAAAATTCGTAGATCTTTGGGATCCATAACAACACCACTCCTATGCAAGGAAGTTTTTATCTGAACTCTGGCCAAGATGCCGCAGAATCACATTCAAGATGCCCACCGTGACGAACACGATAATCATCAGAATGACGGAGAGTGCGGACGCATAGCCGAACTGTCCTTTATCCACATGTTGCATCACCCGGACCGTAAGCAAGTTATATTTTGCAGACACCAAAAAGATAACAGCACTAATCGCAGTCATGCTCTTGATGAAACTGAACACAAGCCCGGTAAAGAAAGCGCTTTTGATAAGCGGAAGCGTAATGGAAGAAAACACCTTGCTTGTCGAGGCTCCCAAGTCCATCGCAGCTTCCTCGATAGAGGGATCAATTTGCCGTAAAGAAGACATCCCGCTTCGTACCCCGACAGGAAGCCGAGTCATCACAAGCACGATTACCAAAATCCACAGAGTATTCGTCAATACAAGTGGTTTTGTGTTAAATGTAAGAATATACCCCAGTCCGAACACCGTACCTGGCACCGCCATGCCCAGCATGGAAACATATTCAACAAAACGTTTGCCAACAAACTTCTTACGCACCAAAAGAAATGCAACCAACATGGAGAAGACACCGCATATCGGAGCTACAAGCAACGCAATAAGAAGTGTATCCTTCACAGGTTTCATACTATAGCGGAACACATATTTGTATTGGTCAAGAACAAGCCGGTAATCAGCACCCCACGTTTTAAAGAACGACCCAAGTACGACAAAAAGGTAAAAGAGAAGGACCCAGAACGAGATCACCAAGCATATGGCATTGGTGACGATGACAATACCTTTGTCATCGATCATTTCACGTACCCTGCTTGCCTTCCCTGTCAAAGTGACGTAGCTACGATTGTCAAGCACCATTTTCTGAATCCAAAAGACGATAAGCGTCACTAGCAAAAGGGTAACCGCTATTGTGGTTCCTAGCTTCATATCGTAGTTTCCGATAGCTTGAATGTAGATCTGGCTTGCCAGGGTCTTATATCCTCCACCAAGGATCATCGGGTTGGAGAAATCGGTCACAGACTCAATAAAAGAAAGCAAGAAGACATTCGCCAAACCACTCGCAAGCATCGGCAACATAACCGAGTAAAACACTTTCCACCGACCGGCCCCCATATTGCGAGCTGCCTCTTCCATAGAAACATCAAAGTTCTCTAACAATCCGTCAAGGGTTAGTGCTGCAATTGGGAAAAAGGTCAAAGTTTGTACAATCACTAGACCTGGAAAACCATAGATGTTCCAGTTTTGTATGTGAAGCAATGAATAAGTAATCAGGCCACGTCGTCCAAGCAAGGTGATAGCAGACAAGGACAAAACAAATGGAGGCGAGATAATCGGCATGATCTCAATAACACTAAACAGTTTCTTGAATGGGCTCCTTACGCATTGTTTCACATATGCAAAAAGGAAACCTACAATGGTGCTGGTAAAGCCGACAACAATTCCCAATTTCATGGTATTGGTGAAAGCAGTTATGAATTTGGCATCATGGAACAACTGCCGGTAAGCACGAAAAGAAAAAACACCATCATCTCCAAAGAAGCTTCCCTTCAATATGGAGAAAAGAGGAATGAGAATAAAAAGAAGCAAAACCAGAATGACCAGTGTCACTGTAAACGACAAAGCTGGGTTATGGATTCTTCTTGGTGATTCGTATTCAGAAACCTTTTTCATAACAGGAAATACCTTCTATTGCAGAGGGGTGGATGGATTCCACCCCTCTTGTGCAACGAATAAAAATCAGTTACCGGTCAGCTGTGCCCACTTCGCAGTGAATTCCGCTTTATGTGCGCCAGCCCATGCAGTATCGTAGTTGATGGTCTTGGACGCGGCCAACGCTTTGGTAGCTTCCGGATTGTGCCCGTCCTTGGCTGTCAGGAACTGGAGCGCGCCATATTGCTGATACATGTCCTGGCATTCCCCAGTGAGTGCCCAGTCATAGAACATACGAGCAGCTTCCTGGTCCGGACCATCTTTGATAATGGCAATGGCTCCCGTTTCGTAACCCGTTCCCTCACTCGGTGTATTCACCACGAGCAAATCCTGGTAGCCGTTCTGCTGCCGGGTAATAGCATCATGAGCGAAGCAGATACCAACAGCAACCTCGCCGGAGACAACAGAGGAGATACACCCACCGCCACGCTCGGTGTACTGCAAGATGTTGTTATTCAAATCAGTCATGTATTTGAAGCCGGCATCTTCTCCCATCAACTGGAGCACCGATGCCAGAATGACATATCCTGTCGAAGATGCCGCTGGAGAAGCCATCATGATTTCACCCTTGAGTTTCGGATTCAACAAGTCGGCCCATGACTTCGGAGCGTCAACGCCAAGTTCCTGCAGCCGTTTAGTGTTGCATACAAATCCTACGTAACCAATGTAAATGCCAGTCCAATATCCATTAGAATCCTTGTATTTTGCGTCAATGGATTCTGCATTAGGCGAATGATATTGTGCGAGCAACCCCTGGTTCGCAGCCGTAATGAAAGGATCACAGGGACCACCGTACCAAACGGATGCGGTTGCATTGTCTTTTTCCGCTCTCACACGTGCAAGAATTTCTCCACCACCAAGCACGACACAATCCGTCTTAATGCCAGTCTTCTCTTGGAACTTCTGGCAAATCGCATGAGTTTCGTCATCATAAACGGCAGAGTAAATAGTCAGATGCTTCGGCCCCTCAGCTGGCGCAACGCTTCCCGTTTCCTCTTTCTTCCCTTGGGCGAATACCATAGTACTCGCTATGAGCATGGAAACCAAAATACCAAGAACCTTTTTCACGAACTCCTCCTTTTCGAATCATCCAGATCAGCATAAACACCAATTTCCGAATTAATTCGATTTCGATTTAATTGAACCGCCGATTTGTATGGCTGTCAATAAAAATTGAAAATCAACAAGCCTTTTGTTGTCCCTTTCCCGCAGTTTCCAGAGTTCATGGCAGAAGGGCGTTGACTTTTCTTGCAAACATTTTGAAGAGGAAGTATTTTATACACATGCCAAGGCTTGTCGAGACCCGCAAGCAAGTAAAACGAAACCATGTGTTATCTCTCTTACGAGAGAGCCGGCATAATCTTTCACGTGCAGACGTACGCCGGTTAACCGGATACAGCGTCTCCACTGTGAGCACCATCATAGAAGAGTTGCTCAGAGAGCGTCTCATCGTCGAACAAGGGGTTCCCGAAGAAAACCGCATGGGACGAAAACCGACCCTTCTTTCCTTAAATCCCGAAGGAGGCTATCTTATCGGGATCGAGTGTAATGTCCAAGGAATCCGCTTTGCCGTACTGGACTGGACGACCCAGATCCTTTTCCACGGCAGTGAGGGATTTCATGAAAAAATAACCAAAGACGTCCTTCTGGAGGCTATCTATGAGGCGACTCGACGTTGCCTCCAATGGCTAGGGCCACGGAGGAACCGAGTCATCGGAATCGGATTGGGAATTCCCGGGTACTTGGATATTGTTCAAGGAGTTGCGCTTTCCTTACCCTCTCTTCCCACTTGGAAAAATCTCCCGATCAAAGAGATGATGAACAAAACCTTTCAGATTCCGACCGAAGTTGGCAACAATGTCGGGGTAATGGGTCTTGTGTTCAAATGGATTCCCCGTTACCACATCAAGGATGATTTTCTCCTCGTCTCCATTCGCACAGGCGTACGATGCATTCCCTTTCTTTCAAACCAGCCATATTTTGGGAAGATCTGTAATTCAGGAGAACTCGGGCATCTCAAAGTTAGCGAGCATCAAAAGCTCTGCGACTGTGGCCAATACGGATGCTTGAACACGGAGATAGCCGATCCGTATCTCGAGAAAGTATTGGAACATGGATTGAAAGAGGGGAAATTTCCAGGCGTCAAGGCATATGCAGGAACCGCTCTTCCCTCAATACAAAATCTCGTTGATGCAGCTTTAGGAGAAGACGCTGATTCCATAGCATTAATCCAAACATCTGCCCGGTATCTGGGCAAAGCTCTTGCCGAAGCAGCCAATCTCTTTGCACCCCAACGAATCATTGTGTCTGGCTCTTTGGCCAAAGCAGCAGACTTGTTCTTCATACCATTGAAAGAATGGACTGCAAAAACATGCGTACCTTCCATTATGGAGCACTTGACCATACAACCATCCCCTTTTGACAGCACTATTGGTGCGATTGGTGCCGCAACACTCGTACTAGAGCGAAATTTCAATCCCCAGATGGGGTGGGACTGAACCTGTTGCAACAAAAAGGAGGAAGATGACCGTGACTACTCCGATCATCTTCCCCTCTCAATCTTACACGGTTGACGTTGATTTCTCCGCGCAAACCTCGAAATTCGTATCGTATCTTAGCGCAAGGTGAGTTTACCAAGACCAACAAGGTTACCCTTGTCATCAAAGAGCATACACCGGTCAGTGGGGAACGTGACATGCAGTGTGCTTCCCACTGCGAAATCGTTTTGTCCGAAAATAACGCTCGTCAAAGGCAATCCTTTCCTCACTTCAAGATGAACGATCGTTTCCATGCCGCTTGGCAAAGAAGAAATAACTCTTGCAGGAACCCCCTCCTCGCTCAAAGAAATATACTCGGGACGAATACCAATCTTCGCTGGAACAATATCCACGCCCTTGAATCCATCGCCCATCTCCATTGTGGCAGTAAAACCGTCAACATCAAGAGAGACTGTCCCCCCCTGAACAGTCTTGATCATCCCATCAACCAAATTGATTGAAGGACTTCCGACGAAATCAGCTACAAATGTATTTGCCGGATGGGCATAGACCATGAGTGGCGGAGCATATTGCTGGAGCACTCCTTTATCCAACAGACAAATCTTGGTGGCAAGCGTCATGGCTTCCAACTGGTCATGCGTCACGTAGACAAAGGTGGCTCCTGTCTCATGGTGCAGACGCTTCAACTCGGCGCGCATCTCCATTCTCAGCTTCGCATCCAGATTCGAAAGCGGCTCATCCATCAGCAGGATTCGTGGGTTGGTAGCCAAGGTGCGAGCGATTGCCACACGTTGCTGCTGCCCGCCGGAAAGCTCGGCCGGATACCGATTGGGGAACTCCTCAATCTTCAGCAATTTCAGCAGTTCCTTCACCCGAGCATCAATCTTGTCCTTCGGCCATTTCAGGTTTTCCAAGCCGAACGCAATGTTCTGGAAGACCGTCATATGGGGCCACAACGCGTAGTTCTGGAACAGGAACCCGACGTCACGCTGACTTGGGGCTACATCAATGAGTTTCTCGGACGAAAACATTACTTTTCCGTCAATCAAGATCTCTCCACTGGTGGGGGTTTCCAATCCAGCAATCTGGCGGAGCGTCGTGGTTTTGCCGCATCCTGAAGGACCCAGCAACGTGATGAAATCACCGTCCTCTATCGTGATAGAAAGATCATCCACTGCTGTGAACGTATTATTGAATTTCTTGGTGATATGTTTCAATTCGATTTTCGGCATACTATTCAACCTCCAATACCTTTATCGATGGATGCACCGGTCGCTTTGTTCACGATCCAGTTGATAATCAGGACGATGATGACAATCATCAAGTTGATTCCATTGGAATACTGGTCCCATCCTTTCTCGTTGTAGTAGAACAACAACGTGGTGAGCACACGGTTCGATGGCGTCACCAACAGAACAAACAGAGAAAGCTCTCGCATGCAGCTGATGAAGGGAAGCAGATATCCGGAAATAAAGCTAGCCTTCTGAATGGGAATGACCAGCTTGCGCATCCGCTTGTTCCAGGGAACTCCGATAATCTCGCCCGCCTCTTCAATCTGCGTTGAAAGCTGCATCATCGCGTTGATACCACTACGGCTTGCGAAGGGCAAATACTTGACCATGCCAATGAGCACCAGCAGCAATGTGGTCCCGTACAGGGGCTTAACGATGGTGGAGGCCATAGACAAGAAGATGACAGAGAAAGCCATAGACGGCATCAGATATGGGAAGAACGCCAAGTTGTCCACCACTGTCGCCAACTTGGTTCCGCGGCCGCGGACAATCGCATATCCGGCAAGGAAGCCAAGTGTTCCAGCGGTGAGCGAGCAGATGAACGAAAGCCTCAAACTGTTCCACAACGCACGCCACATCGTCGGATTGCGAAGCATACCCGGCTCGCTGTTGGCAATCGAGTTCTGCTGGGCAGTGCCAATCCAGAACTGCAAAGTCAGGTTGGACAACGAATAGTCGCCTGGCCTAAGCAACAAAGACTCCAAAGCGAAACTGAACAAAGGAACCAGAGAGACCATCAGCACAAGAACCAGTACGATGACGGAAATCAGGTTCCGCGCACCACGCAGGTTGACCAAACTGATGTTGCTGCTCTTTCCGGTCACTGTCGTATAGTTTTTCCGTACACCGGTAAGTCGCTGGTTGAATGCGAGAATTGCCACCCCAAGCAGAATCATCACCATGGCAATCGCATACCCCTGGCCTTTATTCACCCCGTTCAGGGTACGATACAGCTGGGTTGTCAGCACTTGGTAGCGAACCGGCAGTCCGAGAAACTGAGGAACGGCGAAAGAACTCATTGCAGAAGAGAACACGAGCAAGAAGGTGGAAAGAATGGCCGGAAGCACCATGGGAATGGTAATCTTCCGCATAATCCTGCCTTGTGAGGCATGCAACATCATCGCGGCCTCTTCCAAGTTGGCATCCATGTTCCGGAGGATACCGCCAATCATGATATATGCGAATGGGGAATAATGGAGCCCGGTGACCACGGCAATCGGAAATGCACCATAGGAGAACCAGTTTGCAGGTTCGATTCCTGTCATCGCCATGAAAAATCCAGGGACACCACCCACAACTGTGTTCTTGAAAATATTGTACCAAGCAAGCGCAAGCGTCCAGCTTGGCATGACGTACGGAAAGATGAAGAGCGCGGAAAGGAGCTTCTTCCAACGCATGTTGGTTCGAGTTACCAACCAGGCAAAAAAGCCTCCGAAAAACAGAGAGACCAGACAGGAACCAAGGCTGGTAATCAACGAATTCAGGAATGGACGATAGAACACGTTGATGCTGTTGGCATCGAACAATACCTTGAACCAGTGGTTCAACGTGAACGAGTCCAATGGTTTCTTCAGTCTCATCGTCTCGGCAGCATGGACGACAAATGAGTCGCGTACCATCGAGAGCAACGGGACCAACGTCAGGAACGTAAGCAATACAAGCATCATCGAAAGGATGATGTTGTACGGCTTGGAAAAAAACCGCTTCACGCGGTAAGTAAATTGTTTCATTGGAACCTTTGCAGAGAATCAAGAAAAGACAACGGACCCAGACAATCTCCGCCTGGGTCCGAAACCGCTTGCATTACAGCTTCGAGATAAACTCCTCAACCTCAGGACGATGCTCGGCACACCAGGCAGGATCCTCAAAGACCAGCATGTTGCCCCACTCTTCCAAGGAGACCGGATCAAACTGGTTCACGTTATCCGGGTTCGGGGAATAATCGCCGATACCCTTGTTGAAGGCCTTCCAGCCCTCCGGGCCCAAATTATACTGGATGAACAACTTGGCCGCATTGACGCTCCGGCTGTTGGACGGAATGAAGCAGTAAATCGGATAGTAGAATCCCGAGAACGGCTCGACTTTGTAACATGGAGCCAGCGCGAGATTCTTGCTTGCGGCATTGCGGAGCTTGTTCGTGGTGAACAGTCCGACCAATTGGGTCGCCTGACCCTTTGCACCGATGTTCTCCGCAATCGTGGTATCCGACTTGCCAAGCACCATGCCGTTCTTGTACATGGCCTTAATCCACTGATAGCCGGCATTCGGGCTGTCCTTGTCAAGCACAAGGTCCTTCCCATACAGATGCTTATAAGCATCAGAAATCTTTTTGGCCCAATCGTCGCGGGTAATCATGGTGAAGAAGTTCATGTTCACTGCTTCGGAATAGGCATCCTTCATCTGGACACGGCCAGACCATTCAGGCTCGGTAAGTTGCCAGACGTTCGTGATCGGCTGCCCCGCAGTCTCGTTGTTGTAGACAAAGGCCTTCACGCACAAATCCCAGACTTGCGGATTCTGATACATCGCAGGAATCTTCGACTTCAGGTCGTCAGGGGTGTATGAGGTGACATAGCCTGTGGCAATCAGCTCGGGGTAAACTCGAGCTCCATCCTGGGCAAACACGACATCCGCTCCATCCAAATTCGCCTTTGCCTCCTGAGAGACCTTTTCGACCATCTCGATATCCTTGAGTTGGGTCGTAGTGACCTTCAGGCCATACTGGGCACCAAATTGCTCGCCCATCTGAGAATGCCGGCTCGACGGTGTGTAGATTGTCAAATCACCCTCTTGCTTGGCTGCGGCAATAATTTCCTCCTGTGTCATCGGCTTCTCTTCCGCGGCCTGCGCGGGTGCCGTTTCTTTTGACCCATTCGCAAATACTCCCGCTGCCATGGACAAAGCCAGCAGCGTAACAAACATTTTCTTCATTGTTTCCTCCTAAATAAACGTATTTAACTTATTTATAATACTATATGCTTTTGTATTGATGAATGCTCATGCCTTTCCAATCGAACCGAACAATTCCATTTTTTGGACGCACATCGCTTTCGTTGCATCCAGCCCACCGGCAAGCACTGTCCGAGGAGCAAACCCCTTGCTTTCCTCGTCTTTCCGTTGCTCGAAATACTTCCGAACTGCGGCAGTGAACGCCATCTGGCACTCGGTATTGACGTTAATCTTCGCGACACCGAGTTCAATTGCCTTGCGAATCTGGTCGCCAGGAATGCAGGAACCACCATGGAGCACCAATGGCATGTTTCCCACCCTTTCTTTGATCTCCTTGAGGAGCGGGAAGTTCAACCCCTTCCAATCGGCAGGATATTTTCCATGAATATTCCCGATACCAGCAGCCAAGAAATCAATACCAAGCGATGCCATCATCTCGCATTGAGCAGGGCTAGCACACTCGCCCATGCTGATTTTTCCGTCCTCTTCTCCACCAATACCGCCTACCTCGGCCTCGACCGAAATGCCTTTGGCATGGGCCAAGCGGACCACTTCCTTGGTCTTCTCCAAATTTTCCTCAATGGGAAATGACGATCCATCAAACATTACTGAACTGAAACCTGCATCAATAGCAGCCAGAGCTTCCTGATACTTGCCATGGTCGACATGAAGCGCCACCGGCACGTTAATCTTGAGGAAATCCATGAAATCCGTCACCATATCAGCAATAGTCCGATATCCTCCCATGTACTTTGCCGTGCCACCACTCACGCCGAGAATAATCGGACTGGCATTTTCCTGTGCAGCAAGCAGAAAAGCCCTAACGCTCTCCATATTGTTCAGATTGAAATGCCCGACCGCATAGTGTCCATGCTCGGCATCTTGAAGCATTTCTTTCGCTGATACCAAATACATATGAATGTTGTCTCCTCTCTCATTCCCACCTTACTCTCACTTTTTGCGCCTGTAAAGGGGAAACTCATCAAGATTTTGCTCAAAAGCCCATGCTATATTGCATAATTCTGCGCAATAATAGTGAAATAAAAACCATTTTGCTCATTTTTTTCCGTAACAAGCATTCTCCCCCTCCGAATCAGGCAAAAACAAGCATTTTTTTGCAAACCATGCTATTGCCTGCAGGAGAATCATGTGTACGGGAAGATCGCATTACCCAAGTCCATGACGAAACGACATAGCATTTTTCAACGCGCAGTGCATGCCATATCGGACTGAATCCTCCAGCGTGTCCCCATCGAGAAGTCGGTGGGTCATGCCTGCTGTCAGAGCATCTCCGCAGCCGATGGTATTAACGACTGGCCGCATGATTTTATCTCCAGGAATCTCCACTAGTTTCTCTCCATTAAAAACCCACGAAGGATACTTTCCACGACTGACAACCAGACATGTCCGATAGCGGGCGAAGAACTCTTTGCTCTTCTCTTCGACGAACGGAAGAAAATTCCGATTTTCTTTCTGCTCGGAAACAAACAATCCCTCTGAGAAGGTGGAAACCAGCTCTGACAGATTAGGTTTGATGACTGTCGGCTGGTATGGCAAAGCACGTTTCAGATCTTCGCCTTTTAAGTCAAGAACAATCAACTTCCCTTGTTTGCGGGCTTCCGCGACCATCATGGGGTAAAGCTCTTCGTCATATCCTTTTGCTTTGGTACCTGTGATGACCAGCGCCTGGTGGTTGGGAATTTCCTTACGAAACAAATCCATCGCCTTGCCACTGGCAAGCGAAGAAACCGGTTTCGGCTCTTCCACCATTTCCGTACTGGTATGGTCTCCCTCATCCACCAAAGTGGTGCAAGTCCGAATCGGACTGACTTCCAGGAAATCGCAGAGCGCTATGTGTTCGGCAGCACACATAATCCGAAATTCCTCAATCCGGTTTCCCCCCACATGGGTCAGCACCTTTGCTCTTCGCCCCAGTTGGGTCAGGACACGTGCGACATTGACCCCTTTCCCGGAAGGACTGATAAAATAGTTTGCGGTCCGATTGACTTCATTCTTCCGGATGGTCGGATATACCATCGTCATTTGAAACGTCGGATTCAGACACACCACTAGCACCGATTTCTGGACAGACATGCATGCTCCATCAGAAAGTGGAGGCCGCAAACACGACCTCCACCGCAAAATACGTCAGCAAGAAGCCTTGTTCTCGCTTCCCATGACACCAATCAGCTCCTCTACAATCGAGGAAACCTTTGCGATGACAAGTTTGCTTACATAGCGTGGATCGTCCTTGGCGTTCGGATCCATATAACCGGCCTTGCTCGTGTCAAAGACTCCATGCACCTTCAACTCAGTTCCGATATTGATTTTCCGGACTCCACGCTTGATGGCTTCGCGGAAATCGTCATAGGGTACCCCGGTGCCACCATGCAAGACGAGCGGACACTTAGGAAGCAGTTCATGGATCTTGCTGATGCGGGGAAAGTCAAGTTTTGGCTTGGCCTTGTAGAAACCATGGACCGTACCGACGGCGACAGCCAGGCAGTCGATACCAGTCAGGTTCACGAATTCCAAGGCTTTCTCCGGCTCGGTAAACAGGACGCTCATGTCGTCAACCACGATATCGTCTTCCTTTCCACCGACATGTCCCAGTTCGCTCTCTACCGTGACACCATATCTGGAGGCATACTCAACCGTCTTGGCCGTATCCTCGACGTTTTCGGCGAACTCCTTCTTGGAGGAATCAATCATTACGGAAGTAAAGCCATTATCCACACACCGCTTCAGAAGCTCGATATCGGTGCAATGGTCAAGGTGGAGAACCATGTTGATGCCATAATCCGCAGCCACACCCTCGCACATTTTCACCACGGCTTTCTCCCCCATTACCTTGATGCCACCCATCGTGGCCATGGCAATCACCGGGCTCTTCTTTTCGGCAGCACCCTTCGCGATGCCTACCAGGTTGTCGAAACTGAAGAAATTGAATGCGGGAACAGCATAACCACCTTTTTCAGCTCGTGCCATCTCGTACTTCATCGTCACCAAACTCATACAGAATTCCTCCTGAGCGATAGTATTCGCTCCTCTATGATATGCTTATTCCGGTCAAAATTTCCGGAATCCAGTATCAGTATCAACGAATCATCCCATGCAGGTCTTTCTGTCCGATAGACCTGCAGGAACCGATTCTTGTCGTGCAGGAAATCCTCGTCCCGCCGAGAATTGCGCTCTTCCAGCATTTGGAAATGTTGATCATCGGGAGGCGCCATGTGGCAGAGCAACATGGTAAAGGGCCTAGGCGAAAGTTCCTGAAGCCGTGCAGGGAAATCCCGGTTCCGGACTTCCGAAGAAAAAGGTGCAGAAACCACCATGTCGTTGCCCAGCCCCAGATTTTCCAGCGTAGGTGCCAACAAGGTCTGATAACAAGGTTCCCTCCAGACACGGTAGAAGGCATACCGGTCCCCATCACCGAGTCCATAGGCAGACTCGATGGCACCAAGGAAAGGCTGTACGAGTGTGTCATAGTCGAGGTATGGCATGTGGAACTCTCCGGCAATAGTACGAGCCATCGTGGTCTTTCCTGACCCCCCCTTTCCCGAAAACATGACTAGGAGCGGTTTCTTCATAGAGAGAGAGCCTCCACCCGCACGAGTGGCAGGAACCGTTGGAAATCTTCTTTCCGGCACATCAACGTCCCTTCCCGAGTAATAGTTCCGTCGGCCATGGCCACGCCATAGCGAAGCATGTCAGAAGTTGCCAAGTGAGCTTCCCATGCCATGCACATGCCTGCCACCACGCTATCTCCTGCGCCCTGGGTTGCCTTCACCTCCAATGGGATGGGAATTGTTCTCCACCCACCGTTTTTGTCAATGATCATCGCCCCCTCGCTTCCCAAGGTAATACAGACGATGGAAACCATACCTGCCCCGATGAGTTGCCGCGCCTTCCCTGCCAACACGCCCAAGGGGGCATGTTCTGGCACCCCGAACGTTTTTGCAAATTCGAACGCGTTAGGCTTGATAGCCAAGGGTCTGCCTTGAAGTCCCTCGGAAAGCAAATCCCCTTCTGCGTCAAGGATGACCGGAACATGATGGACATATGCAATCTCGATCAACTGGCGGTAGGCGTCATGCGGTATCCCCTTTGGGACACTTCCGGTAAGCACGACAAGGGAAAGCCCTTCAAGGAACTCAGAGAAAAAATCCTTGAATTCTTTCCATTTCTCCATGGAGACAAACGCCCCACTCTGATTGACCTCGGTCGTGACTCCATCCTCACTGTTCCAAAGCTTGATGTTCTCCCGTAGTCTTCCAGGGACTTTGATGCTTTTGTAGGAAATGCCCTGCCGGAGGAGCCCTTCCTGAAAGGCTGCCCCTCCTTCCTGGAAGAGAAACCCTCCGGTCCGTACTGCCGACCCGTTCTGCAACAGAGCAAGAGAGACGTTGATTCCCTTGCCCGAATAATCCCGCCGGTCATCGATGATGCGGTTCATGCCGCCATAGGAAAAGCCACCAAGATGGCAGGTTCTGTCTACACAGGGATTCAGCGTCACGGTTCCAATCATTCCATCCCCCTACTTGAGATACTCAATCACATGACGTGCGGTCTGCACGTCGGTGACCAAAGTGTCGACTAGACCACTGCGAAGCCCACCGATGATGCTTTCTACTTTGGGGAATCCACTCGCAACGGCAATCACGGTGGGGATCTTGTGCATATCCTCGAGAGGAATCATCAAATCCTTACCCTGCCCTGGGAACACATTCCCATCAATATCGTAGAAGTTGTGAAGGATATCTCCTACAAGGGATTTCATGTTGACTTCCCTGAACACCTGCTCGGAAAACAGTCCTTCCCGCTGTTTAGGATATCGGTTAGTCGCGCACCCCAGGCCACAAATAAGAAAAGAGAGATTCTGCCAAGACCTTCGGCAGTCAGCCATCAGTTCCTCGGATTGGGTCTTTCGTGCCAATTCAAGCTTCTCCACCATTTCCTCGTCGACCCTGCCACCCCACTGCTCGGCAAGGTTTCTGGTCAACCGGATGGTATCGTAATACGAGTTGTCCGTACCTTTTGCCAAGATGCATGCAGGGATATAGGTCCAGTGGGTCTTCCGAGCCAGCTCGGATGAGTTCAGAGATAATGCCTGCATAGTTCTTCCCCAACCGTATCCTACCCGAGTGGGGACATCCGGATAGGCATCAAGCAGATAGGAGGTTGCTTTGGAAACGACCCGTTCCAGCGACTTGTCCGAATTCTCGCTTCCTTGAACAAGAACCAGATGCTTCAAGCCGAAGATTTCCTTGAACAGAGAACGCATCCGGCCTTCTTCGTCTTTGGAAACCGGAAGGTTCACGGTAATCGACACAATGTCCCGTTTCAGAGCCTCTTTCAGATATTTGCCAACTTGCACATGGGAAACTCCCAGATCCTTGGCAATCTGGACCTGTGTCTTTTTCTGGATGTAATACGCGACTGCGACTTCAAAAAGCCGTTCATCCGAAATCATTCTTTGACGCTCCCTGCGATACGGTTGATGAAGAACTCCTGGGACAGGTTGAACAGAATCAACGCGGGAATGGCGATGATGACGCTTGTCGCCATCAACGCACCCCAGTCTGTCATCTCATCTCCCTTGAAGGTAGTGAGTCCAACCGTCAGAGTAAAGGCACTGCTGTCCGTAATCAACGAGGAAGCGATAAGGAATTCCTGCCAGACCTGGATGAACGTGTATACGCCGGTAGCAACGATTCCGGGCACCACCAATGGTAGGAAAATGTAAAAAAGAACCTGCAGGGATGAGCATCCGTCAAGCCGCGAGGCTTCTTCCAATGCATCAGGAACGTCCTTGTAGTATCCCGACTGCAGGATAATCGAGACCGGCAGTTGAAGCGCGATATAGGGAAGAATGAGCGATTGCAGCGTGTTGTACAGGTGTACCCGCGTGCAGAAGACAAAAAGAGGCACCAGCAAGACAACGACGGGGAACATCTGCGTCAGACCAAGGAATTTCCGCAACATCTTTGCCCCGACAAAATCCATCCGGGTCATGGCAAATGCGGCAAGGTTGGCAATGAACGTGGTAACCACTACTGTAGTAAGCGTGACCTTCAAACTGTTGAGGAAATAACGTAGCACACCGTAGCGCGAAAAGGCCAGGAGGTAATTGGTCAGGTTAAAATGCCGGGGAAATAGCTCGGGAGGCACCACGTAGATATCAAGAGTCTCTTTGAACGAGGTGCAGACAATCCAATAAAACGGAAAAATAATGATAAGGAACATCACCACTGCCAGCAGGTAGATCAAGATGTTCGTTCCGGTGGAACGTTTCATGGCCCGATGCTGATTACTCATGGTATTTCCTCCAGCACATTCCCAGAATTTTGCCGATACAGATGACAAAGATCATGATGAGGAACGCATAGACGCTCATGGTCGATGCATTGCTCAGCGAAAAATACGAGAACGCTTCCCTCTGGATGAGGATGGACATGGTCGTCGTCATGTCGGCGGGTCCGCCGTTGGTCATGACCTTCATGATATCGTAGGCGTTGAATGTCCAGATGAAGCAGAGGAAAACACAAGAGAAGAGCACCTCGCGGATGAATGGAAGAAGCACATACCAGAACAACTTGGCACCATTTGCTCCTTCAAGCTTTGCCGCCTCCACCTGATCGGTTGGGATGGTACACAGCTTCGCATAAATCATCAGCGTGAAAAACGGAAATGCCCGCCAGACATTGGCAAGGATTGCCGCCAGCATGGAAAGAGGCCCGTTGTTGAAGAAGGAGAAATTCTGATCTACCAAGCAGGACGAGCGCAACAGCCAGGTAATGATGCCTGCCTTCTCGTTCATCATCAACGAAAAGATATAGCCAGTAACAACAGAGGGAAGAATCCACGGAATCAGGACGAACGACTTCAAGACTCCGCTCCCATGAAAACCAGAAAAAAGCAACAACGCAGTACCTACTCCAAGGATAATCGCCAGCACCAGGTTGGTCGCTGTCCACACCCCGGTTCTCCCCACTGCCTGCCACATTCGTGCCTCGTGGGCCATCTTGCTATAGTTCTGGAAGCCAACGAATGGACGGTTGACTGAGGCAAGGCTATAGTTGTAGAAACTCAGAACCAAGTTATCTACCATAGGATAGAGCAGAAATACTCCTATCATGATGAATGCCGGGGCAATCAACAGATAGGGCAACAGTTTTTGGGCTGGCGATTTCTTCATAGGAATCCTTTTGCAATCCTGCCTGCCCGAAGGCTGGCAGGATTACGCATTGCGTACTTATTTGTTGATGGTATCCAGCACTGCCTGGACTTCCTTATATCCGATCTGACAGGCTTCTTCCGGAGTAATCTCTCCCATCATGCAACGGGCATAGGTCCTGTTCCAAGTATCGAAGACCTGAGGTAGCACGCTGGTAAGCGGGCAGGGATACTCAGCCTTGGCAATCTGGGTGCGGAACATGTCATACTCAGGGATATTGTATGGCGGATAGTCGTACGCTCGTGAGTCTGCAGGAAGTCCGCGGCAAATCTGCCCCTGCATATCTGGCTGCAAAGCCCACGAAACAAACGCTTTCGCTCCTTCTGGGTTCTTGGCCCCGGAACCGATAGACCACATATAGCCACCCATGGCAGAGCCATTCACTCCCGTCGGACCAAGCGGCATTTCTGAGAACTGGCAATCCTCGCGATGCTCGAATTTCGGAAGCACGCTTGCAATCTGGCTCGGCGTCCACCACAGCATCAGAACCTTGCCCTGTGCGAACCAAGAACGAGCCGTGGAGTTGTCAAGGTTCCCGTCATGTGGCATACAGGCGTACATTTCCTGTGCCCAATGCATATAATCAACAGCTTCCGGCGTATTGAGCTGGCACACATACTTGCCATTCGCATCCTGCTTGTACACGTTGATACCCCAGCAAAGCATGAATCCCCCGAGGTCATAGACGCAGAATGTCGAACGGTTCAATCCGCCGGCCATTGCATAGTAACCTTTTTCAAACCCAGCCTTAGCAATCTTCAAGACGTCATCCGTTGTTTTTGGAGGCTCGAAGCCCAATTCCTTAATGATTTTTGCATTGTAGGCGAGGATGCGGCAATCGGGATCGAACGGAATACCATACCAATGCCCATCGAACTTACTCGCATCCACCGCTTTCCTCGAATAATACTGCATATCGAGATTCGAAACGATATCGTCCATAGGGGCGACGACATTGCCCGAGACGAACATCGGAAGCGATGAATGGTTAACCATGATCACGTCGTAATCGTTTCCTGTGTTATGGGAGAGCAGGGTCTGTTTATCCAGCGAATCGTATTCGATTTTATCAAATTCCAAGTCGTATTGGGGATATGCCTCTTCGAAGCGTTGTTCGATGTTGTTCGGACCCAGTTTCTGGTCATAAGAAGATGTCCAGACCATCACACGGACTTTTGTTTTTGCACCTGTGCCTCCCGCTGATTTCGGGGAGGACTCCGAGGACCCTTGCGCGAAGAGCATGGTTCCCATCAAAAGGGCCACACCTGCCAGCAACACACTTTTCTTCATGATGATACCTTCCTTTTTACAAGTTACAATTCTAACCAACATTAATTACATTTGTAACCATGTCTCAGTTAACACCCTCTTTTAGAAGTTGTCAAACCTTTTGGAAACATTTTGACAGAACACATACTGGTACTTGTATGGAAGAAGCTTCCAAGCTATTGTGGATTGGTAAATCAACATATCAAAAGAAGGAGAAAAACTCTTATGTATACAGACATGAAAACAATTCTTGCGAACGCTGCGGCGAATCACTACGCAGTTATCGCAACCAGTCCCATCAATCTTGAAATGGCACGGGGCATGGTGCTTGCGGCATCTGAAAAAAACGCGCCGGTCATTTTCCTGTTCGGGCAAAACATGATGCGCCGCCATGCAAAAGCGGAACTCTTGATTCCTATGATCAAGAAGCTCGCCGAGTACGCGACCGTCCCTATCGCCACCTGCCTCGACCACGGCAATGACGACGAACGGGTCATGTATGCGTTCCGAAATGGATTCACCTCCATCATGTATGATGGCTCCCTGCTTCCCATGGAGGAGAACATCGCAAAGACCAAGGCCTACGCCGATCTATGCCACCAGTTTGGCATGGGCATCGAGGGCGAGCTCGGGCATGTCGGCATCGCCATGAACGGTGACGACAAGAAAGGGATCTATACCGATCCGAAGGACGCCGCAAACTTTGTCAGGCGGACCGGTGTGGATTGCATCGCCATCGCCGTCGGTACCGCCCATGGAGACTATCCTGCCGGCATCATCCCCCATATCAACTTCGACTGCATCAAGGCCTGCAAGGATAGCACCGGAGGCATGCCGATCGCCTTGCATGGCGGGAGCGGAAGCGGAGACGAGAACATCATGAAAGCCGTCGAGGCTGGCATCAACAAGGTCAACGTGGTCACAGACATGTTCTCCGCTTGCAGGAACGAGCTGATCAGCCAGCTCAAGGCAAATCCCAAAATGGATTACATCCAGCTGATGATGGAAGAAGAGAATGCGGTAAAGAAGGCGCTGGAGCATTGGATTGACCTCACGGGTAGCGCTGGCAAGGCTTCGCTGTTCAAGCCGGTCAACAAAATCGGGCTGCTGACCAGCAAATGCGCCATCGGACAGACTGAATAACCAAGCCATTCCTTCCCAGGCGGAATCTTCCCTTCCGACAGGGAGATTCCGCAACTTCTTCTGCGAGGAACCTGCCGTCCAGTCACAACGGTACAGACACTCTTTCCCGATGCGGGAACCTCGGCTTTTAGCCTGTGTCGGTATCAGAACAAACAGGAAACCAACGTAAGGATTGGCAACCCTCCCTGCATCAGGATGATTTTGGGATTACTGGTGAAGCTGCCGTATATGGCTACCGCCACGATGTACCCCATCAGGCAAATGACCGCCATCTTGCTGGCAAACACAAAGAGCGAAAGCAGGATCAGCACGCCAATCAGGCCATTATATACGCCTTGGTTCTTGAAGAGCACATCCACCGATTTCCGGTTCAGCTCGTCGATGCTCATTCCAAAAACCCTGGAAGTCTTCTGTGAGGTAGTGGCGATTGTCTCCAAGTAGAAGATGAAGAAACACTCCACAGCGGTCAGGGCCGCCAGAATGATAGTGATTACGGACATGAAGCCTCCTCTTGCTTTTGTCAACTCGTTCAATCAACAAGTACCGCCCCATTATAGAGAGTACCATTGACTGTGATTCTCTGGATTGCATCATCCCTGCCCGGTAGCGGAACAATCCGGAGTTTTGCCTGTTGGCCAAGGAAACACATTCCATCCATGTGGATATCCCGGAAAAGGGGGATGTCCTCCTCGCTCTCCTGGACGGGTTGCTCGTCCATGGTTATCGAGTTCAGCGCATATCCCATGGTAAGGATGATGGATTCGTGCTTGATGCCGACCATCCGGATATCCTGGATGTCGATATCCTCGACCACGCCGCCCCGCCCGAGGGCGCTCTTAACGCGCACCCCAACATCAGTGGCAAGGAAAAGGCAACGCTGGACAAGAATGTCTCTGACCCCACGCGACATCTCGCTCCCGATGACGAATCCCCCATGGCCCTGAAAGACGGTACAATCATGAATCCACACCAGTTCGCACGGCCCCGGAGTTTTCCGGGCTTGGGCGTTCTTCCCGCTTTTCAGGCAGATGGCGTCGTCCCCCGTTTCGAAAACACTATCCTTGATCTCGACGTTCCGGCATGACTCCACGTCGATCCCGTCACCATTCTGGGCCCAGTAAGCATTCTTGACCTGGATTCCGTCAACGGTCACATCCTCGCAGAAATAGGTGTGGATGCACCATGCCGGGGAATCGGTGAAGGTGACCCCTTGAAGCAACACCTGCCTGGAATGCTTCAAATCGACCAGCACCGGACGATAGAAATCCCAAGAGGACTGGGCGCTTTGAAGATCGTCCTCCCCTTTCCCGGCCGCCAACCGTAGGGCTCCCAGATAGCTGGTCTCGGTCGGGAACCAGACCAGTTCCTTGCCTGCAAGCACTTTGCCACCCTTATCGAGGAGCGTGTTCCACTGGGAATCGGTGACCTTGAACCGCTTGACAGGGCGCCAAAGATCACCGCTGCCGTCAATCATTCCGGCGCCCGTGATGGCGATATTGACCGCGCCCTCGCTGGAAATCGGAGAGACGGTACGGATGGCGCTCTGGCCTTCATAGTCGGTAACAACCAGAGGGTAATCTTCCTTGTGCTTGATGAATTTGAGCAGGGCTCCCCGTTCCAGACGAAGCTGTACACCCGACTTCAGGACGATTGGAGAGCACGCCCAGAATCCGGCGGGTATGCCCAACGTTCCGCCCCCTTGGGCGGAAAGCGAGTCGATTCCCTTCTGGATTGAGCGACCATTGGTTCTCCCCGCCTTGAAAGAAAACTCATCCTTGGCATGGTCAAGATCCAAAAGGGAAAGAAAACGGTCCGGGAAACTGGGCTGCTGCACAGAGATATGGTGTATCATCGCATACCCTTGGGAAGTCAGCCCTGGCCCCCGTTCCTCTTACACAAGAAGGATAGTCTTCGCACAGGAATCCCTCTTATTTGACTGCCGGTTCCCACTTGCACCGTACCGGAGATACGATCTCTCCCGCTTTCTTCATCTCCGCAAACGCCTTGTCCACGACCTTCCGGTCCAGCCCGGTCAGTTCAGCGACCTTGCCTGCATTCAACGGCTGGCCAGCCTTTCTCATCACATCCAGAATTTGTTCTTTTTCGCTCATCTGTTTCTCCCCCACGACCCTCGTAGTCAATATATTATCGGATAGGGAACTCCATGGTTTCCTGAAATTCCGACCAAGGCCAACAGGACATCACACCAAGGCAAGCAGCTCTCCCGGATTTTCTGCCGCCTTCACCTTTCCCATCGCCTTGACGATGGTTCCCTTCTCATCAATCAGGTAGGTCGTGCGGATGGTTTTGGCTTTTCCCTCTTTCACCTCCAGCACGTCATAGGCCTTGTGCGTCTGCATTTCCGGGTCTGCCAGCAACGTGAACGGCAGATGGTATTTCTCCCCGAACTTCTTGTGGGAAGCGATACTGTCCTTGCTTACCCCGAGGATGACAGCGCCCTTCTCCCTGAACTGGGGATAGCGCTCGGCAAAGCCGCAGGCCTGCTTGGTGCATCCCGATGTCATATCCTTCGGGTAGAAATAGAGGATGACCTTCTGCCCCCGGTATTCGTCCAAGCTATGGACGTTTCCTTCCTGGTCAGGCAACCTGAACTGTGGTGCCTGAGAACCTTCCTGCAACATGCTCGACACACTCCTTCTCGTATTGCGGCTTGCGGGTCAACCTGCAAGCAAGCATTTCATTCCAAGGCATCCGGACCTTTGGACATATCACACATAGAGATTCATCAAATCGCAATCGGCGTAAGTGTCGCCAATCTTGAAGAACTTATGGAAGGTACCGACCTTCCCGAAACCGAACTTCCGGTACAAGGCGATGGCGCGAAGATTGTCGCTACGCACTTCGCAGGAGACCACCTCCACATGGGCGGTGCGCTTTGCGAAGTCCAGCATCCTGGCCATCAGCATGGTGCCGACACCCTTTCCCCAAGCCCGTTTCTGGACGGCGATACCGAACTCGCCACGGTGGGAGATGCGCTTGTGCCGGACAAAAGCGTTGAAGTTGCAAGTCCCGACAATCTGTCCCTCCATGACGGCAACAAGGAAGATGGACGAAGAAGAGTCCACAAGGGACTCGATCAGCTCCCGCTCCTGCTCCACGGTTTTCTGGATGCCCTCGCTACCGAAAGTAAGGTTGTCGGATTCGCCGCCGACAATCTTGGTATGATCGATCAGCGCCCCCGCATCATCCCCCCTCGCCCGACGGACCACCACAGTTTCTGCCATTGCCTCTACGCTCCCCGTTCCCCTTAGTATGGCTTTTGGGAGACAAGACGGCAAGCGCATCGCCCTAGGCTTTTCCCTCTTCCGTCTCCCGGAAATAGACAAACCCTTGCTTCCGCCAGCCGGAAGCGATGGCGAAATGCTCGAAGCGCACCGATTGTTCCTTTTCCAGTTCGGACAGGCTGGGAATATTGCTCGTGGCATCCACCCCCATGAGGCACCGGGCGGCAGTCTGGGATGCGAGCACGAGCGCTTCCATCGGTCCATGCCCGCTCAATACTGCGGCAAGGAACCCGGCAGTGGCGGTATCCCTCGCCCCTTTGGTCGAGATGATATGCGGCACATGACAGGGCGGAATCCAGAGCGACTGGTCGCTCCATGCCGAGACCATGCTGGGTGTGTCGAACAGGCTGCAGATACGGGAAATCCGCTCTTTCCCCGCGGTACGAAGATAGAGGCCGTATTTGCCGATCTTGATGCAGACCACGCCTGTTCCCATGGCGATAAGCTCGTCCGCCAGAATGGGAATCAAGGGAAGATCCAAGGCGTCAATGGCACTTGCTTCCTGTCGCAGCCGGTCGAAAAGTGGTCTCTCCAGCATGAAAAGCAGATCCTCGATGTCGGGGAGGAACAGGTCGACCAACGGCAGGCTCCTGGCAAGAATCGCCTTCCAGTTCTGTTTGCCAGCCTCGCCCTCAATATCCGGCATGCAGATGCCGAGACTGGTCGCGACGTCGCAGTCCCTCACTTTGCCCAGCAGTTTCACCAACCCCTTTCCACGCTCGCTCCACAGCGTCCTCATCGATGGCGGATTGCCAAAATGGAGCAGGGAAACACCAGAAAGCAGCTGAGGAGCTATGTCTTCGGGAATGAAGGATTGTCCGGCTCCTTTGCTTTGGAGAATCATCCGCTCCCCGTTCGGTCCGGGCAGGACAATCGAAGTGGACGTCGGAAGCGTGGAGACCTTTTCCAGCCTATTCGGGACATTCAGCCGACCGAGCAAATCGCTGACGATTCGTCCCCCGACGTCCTCACCCACCTTGCCCAGCAGGAAAGTCGGCATGCCGAGCCGCGCGAGAGCCACGCCGGTGTTGCCCACGACACCGCCAAGATTGAAGACAATGGAAGAAACGCCTGTCTTCCGTCCCGGCAGAAAAGAGAAATCCCCGCCAGGGACAGGAATCGGCTCAATGTCCAGCACAAGCGAACCAGCGACCACTACCTTTTTCATGCTTCTCCTTCCTTTCTCGAGACCGACCATTCAATGACGTGCATTCTGGATGGAGGTGGCAATCATCCACCATCGTTCGCCCAATCCGTTCTCCAGCGCTGCCTGATGTTGCCGCTTGGCATTGTCGATGTTGATCCGGAGCGCCCGTTCGCAAGAACGGAAATCGTTCTGCTCAAGCGCGTCGATGATCCTCCGATGCTCGTCCATCGTTTCCTGGTGGCCGTGGATTACCGAAAAGAGCTGGATGCGCTTGACCTGTTTCTCGATCCGCTCGAAATAGGCAAGCAAACGCCTGTTTCCCGAAGACAAAGCCAAGGTATGGTGGATCCGCGCGTCGAAATCCAAGGTTGGAAGAATCTCGCCACGCTTCAAGCAGGACAACAGGTTTCCGTTCAGGTAGCGGAGCGTATCCACCAACCCGACAGGGACGCCTTTCTGGAAGGTCAGATGCAACATGGCGACCTCAAGTTCGCTCCGCGCATCGTACAGGTCCTCGATTTCTTCCTTGGTGATATCCGTCACCTCAAATCCACCTGCCCCTTTCTTTCTCACCAACCCATCATCAATCAGGAGGAACAACGCTTCACGGATAGGAGTCCGGCTGATGCCGAGCTCCTTCGAGAGAGTGAAATCAGAAAGCGAAGAACCCGGTGCGTAACGGTAGGCCCAGATGCCATCCAGCATCTTCCGGTATGCATCACCCACCAAGGTATCCGGCATCAACTCTTCTCGTTCCATCCCGTCTACACCTCTTGCACACGCTCTGTTCCGGCGCCGCCTCCTTACTGTATACAACCTATTTTCAGGGTAGGGTGCGTTAGGGGTGTTGTCAACGATTTTGTACTATTTCAAATTATTTTTGTATATACCAAGGAAACATCATTTCTCATTTCTGTCTTTGCGCACCTTCTGAGGCCCATCGAGTATTCCCAGACCTTCTGGCTTGGCGACGGAGTCTGCTTCCATCTCCAACTCCACCAGACAGACCATGGGTTTGTGCTGGGAGAAGCGTGAGTCCTCCGTAAAACAAAAGAATTTCTTCCGGGCAAGAATCAAGAAAGATTTTCTGGACAATCAATCACTATATAATGTAATATTAATCTATAACATTGTTATGGAACAGAGTAGATGGACACGCACGGGTATTCCACAAGGCAACAGATTCTTGCGACAGCGACTTCAGAATTCCAGGAAAAGGGATTCCGGGACGCTTCGTTGCGGGCCATTGCCAAGAAGGCAGGCGTCACCACCGGATCCGTCTACTGGCACTTTCCCAGCAAGGATGCGCTGTTCGATGCTCTCGTCGGACAGGAGTACCAGCATCTGCTGCAGATGTATGACGACGCGCTAGCATCATTTTGGAACAAGACCGGCCAAGAACAGGAGAAGCACATAGGACACATAGGAAGTGAATGCATGCTCGCAATGGTGGACTACATGTACCAGCATCAGACCTCGTGCAAGCTGCTCTTTTGCGCCGCTTCAGGCACCCCTTACGAAAATTTGATCCATGAACTGACGTTGAGGGAGATTGCAAGCAACCGGCAATTTGCCGAACACCTGCGGCAAACAGGACACCCGATGCCCCACAAGGTCGAACCGGAGCTTGAACACAGCATCATCAGCGGGATGTTCGAGGCGTTGTGCGAGTTTGTCGTCCATGCGATTCCCAAAGAGACGGCAATGCGGTGCGCCAGACAGCTGTACTTGTTCTATAGCGCAGGATGGAGGGCCCTTATGGGCATCTGACAGCCATTTGGGCGATTCAAACGAGGGGACGGGGAGTCCCCATAAAATATCCCCTATAAGTTAGGATAAACTAACCAAAGGAGGCTCATTGTATGACCTGCCGGAAGCAACCATCATCCTTCTCCGTACTGATGGAGTATGCGGGGAAGACGAGGGCACTCACCTATCTTTCGCTCCTGCTTTCCGCCACGGCAGGCGTGCTGGCACTCATGCCGTTCGTCTACCTATGGAGGATTCTCGACGAGGTAATCGCGGTCAATCCGGACTTTTCCCGGGCAGTCCATATCACGCGCAACGGATGGACGGCTCTTTTGTTCTCGCTCATCGCCACCGTGGTCTATTTCGGGGCGCTGATGTGCTCCCACATCGCGGCCTTCCACGTGGCCGGAGCGATGAAAAAGGATCTGCTCGGGCATATCGCCAAACTTCCTGTCGGATTTGCCGACTCGATGGGTTCCGGGAAGGTACGCCGTATCGTGACAGAGGCGACTTCGTCCACGGAGGCGCTTCTCGCCCACAACCTGCCCGACATGGTGCAGGCCGTCGCTACCCCAATCGCGCTGGTCGTGATGCTGTTTCTGTACGACTGGCGGTTCGGCGTCGCCTGCCTCGTGCCCATCTTCGCCGCCTTCGCCATGATGTTCCGCATGGCGGGTCCGTCGATGGCAAAGGACATGCAGGCGTACCAAAACGCGCTGGAATCCATGTCCAACGAGGCGGTGGAGTACATACGGGGAATTCCGGTAGTGAAGACCTTCGGGCAAACCGTCTTTTCCTTCCACCGGTTCAAGCATTCCATCGACGAGTACGGGAAGTTCTGCATGAACTATACCGTCGCCTGCCGGACTCCCATGATCCTGTTCACCCTGTTCATCCATTCTGCGTTCGCCTTCCTGATCGGGCTGATGCTGGCTTTGACACGAGGTCAAGTTGCGGCAGGCGCCATCCTCGTGAACTTCCTGTTCTACGTCATCTTCTCCCCTCTCCTCTCCACAACGATGCAACGGGTGATGTTCCTGGCGGAGAACGGCATGAAAATCAACGATGCAGTCATGCGGGTACGCACGATCCTTGCCATAGCTCCGCTTCCCCAAGGCCCGGCAAAGGTCCCACCCCGTATGGTTTCGGTGGAACTCCGCGATGTGACATACCGGTATGTGAAGGAGGCCGAAGCCGCGGTAAGCCATCTTTCGATACGCGTGGACAAAGACCGGATAGTCGCCCTGGTGGGACCGTCCGGCAGCGGCAAGACGACGGTGGCGAACCTTATCCTCCGCTTTTTCGACCCTGACGAGGGTAGCGTGGCTATCGGCGGCGTGGACATCAGGAATATCGGGAAAGACGAACTGATGCGCACGGTCTCCGCCGTGTTCCAGGACAGCAGGCTCCTCAAACGCTCCATTGCGGACAACCTCCGTGTCGCCAGGCCAGAAGCCACAGATACGGAGCTGGAGGCAGCTCTGCATGCCGCCCAATGCGACGACATCATCGCCAGATTGCCGCATGGCATCCATACCGTACTTGGGACCAGGGGGACATACCTTTCCGGAGGAGAAAGGCAACGCATCGCCATCGCCAGAGCAATCGTGAAAAAGGCCCCGCTGGTCATCCTGGATGAAGCGACGGCGTTCGCCGACCCGGAGAACGAGGTGCTTGTCCAAAAAGCGCTTACGGAACTGGCAAGGCACAGCACGGTCATCATGATCGCCCACCGCCTCTCCACAGCCCGGAACGCGGATGCAATCTACGTGCTTGACCATGGCGTGGTGGTGGAGTCGGGCACGCATGACGAGCTGATCGAACGACAAGGCCTGTACCACACGATGTGGATGGAATATCAAAGAGCTGTCGATTGGAAGGTAGGAGAAGCAGTATGACCCGCTATTTCAAGGAAACATTCGCATTGTCCGACAAGGGTGCCAAGGACATGGTCTCCGCCATCGCCGCGGTGGTGATGCAAAACATGGCTTTGATGGCCCCGGTATCGCTGTTGTACCTGTTCACCGGAGACTGCCTGCAAGGCATAAGGCTCTTCACCCGTATAGGGATGTACGTCGGCGGTATCGGAATATGCCTGGCATTGATTGCAGCGGCGAGCATATGGCAGTACGATACCACCTATCGTGCCACATACACGGAATCTGCCACACGAAGAATCTCTCTTGCGGAGAAACTCCGCAAACTCCCCCTTTCCTTCTTCGCCAAGAAAGACCTCGCGGACCTGACAAGCACCATCATGTCCGACGCGGAGGCGATGGAACACGCCGGATCCCATATGATTCCCCAGTTCTATGGCAGCATGATCTCGACCATGATCCTCTCTATCGGGCTCTGCTTCTTCCAATGGCGTATGGCGTTGGCCGCCGTATGGCCGATTCCCATCTCGCTCTTCATCGTGCTGACGTCGAAACGGGTGCAAAACCATTTCTCCCGCACCCAGCAGCAAGCAAAAATCGATTTGGCCGACCATGTGCAGGAATACATCGAGACCCTGCGGGACCTGAAGTGCAACAATGCGGAACATGCCTACCTTGACGAGCTGGAAACAGAAATCGACCTGGTGGAACGCCGTTCCATCGGCAATGAGCTGGGAACCGCCATCTTCGTAGTCAGCGCCCAGCTATTGCTCAGGTTCGGCATCGCGACAGTGGCGCTTGCAGGCGGCGCCATGTTGACAGGAGGCACCCTGACCCTCATGCAGTTCTTCTGTTTCCTCCTCGTCGCTTCGCGCTTGTACGATCCGATGGGCGAGACGTTGGTCAATCTGGCGGCAATCAACGCCCTGCAAATCAACGTGGACCGCATCCAGGCCATCAACCACTCCACCGAGCAGGGAGGAACCACTGCCTTTTCTCCGAAAGGCTATACGATTGTCTTTGACCATGTCGGGTTTTCCTATGGGGAAGAAGAACACCATGCGCTCTCCGACGTATCCTTTACCGCGGGCCAAGGCAAGGTGACCGCATTGGTCGGACCATCCGGAGGAGGAAAGACCACGGTCGGCAGGCTTGCAGCGCGCTTCTGGGTCGCCGATACGGGAAACATCACCATTGGAGGCGTGGACATACGGACGATTGATCCGGAGACCCTGCTTGGCGCTTTCTCCATCGTCTTTCAGGATGTCACGCTCTTCAACAACACGGTCAGGGAAAACATCCGCATCGGCAAAAAGGATGCCACGGACAAGGAAGTGGAGGAAGCGGCCCGACTGGCTGGCTGCGACACCTTCGTACAACGCCTTCCGGACGGATACGATACGGTAATCGGCGAGAATGGCTGCAAGCTTTCCGGAGGAGAACGCCAACGTATTTCCATCGCGAGAGCTTTCCTGAAAGATGCGCCAATCATCCTGCTGGACGAAGCCACGGCATCACTCGACGTGGAGAACGAGACGGAGATACAAAGCGCGTTGACCCGGCTCATCAAGAAGAAAACCGTCATCGTCATCGCCCACCGCATGCGCACGATCGCCAAGGCAGACACCATCGTCGTCCTGTCAGACGGGCATGTCTCAGAGCAAGGAACCCCGGAGGAGCTCATGGCAAGACAGGGTCTATTCGCCGATATGGTACGCCTGCAGACAGAGGGACAGAACTGGTCACTTGCAAACCATGAGGAGATGGAATGACCCGATTGGTCGTTCGGAATACATCGCAAACGTCTCCCCGGGTCCCTTCGGCAGGAATGATCCGGCCGGAGGGACATATGGGATACATCAGCGACACCCCATTGCGAACTCTCCATCATAGAGTGCGGCTTCGCAGGCGTACCGGGCGCTTGCCAGGTTGACCTCCGCCTGGGCCAAGGCCATCTGGGTCGCGAGCCCGTTCTCCACCGAGGTGCGCGCCAGGTCCACAACCCGCTGGCTGGTGGTGACGATCACGCGGGCGGCGTCAAGTTGGCTCTGGGCAATCCTCCGACGGAACCGAGCAGACAAGGGGGCTCATTGCAATCGAGGAGTATTGAGGAGATATGCGTTCTCCACCTTGGCCATTTGCCGGTTCAACAGAGCAATCTAACTGTCAAACCTGTTGGACAAGAAACATGCCTGTACCGGCACCGTGACATCGGAACCATCATCCACCGAGTCTCGATGTATCCCTTTACAGGCAACCGTCCGTGGCCGCATACCTCCGGGTGGTCGACTCAGGCCTGTACAACGACATCCCTGCCGCTTTTCGACCACTTGCGGATAAAGTAGACCACCTCAATCACGCAGGTCGCCATCCACCCCACAGGATACCCGAAACCGACGATTGCCGGAGTATTGGCGACAAACCGGGTGACGAGAAACAGGTAGGTCTGCCGGATCGCCACGAAACCGACCAGCATGATGACCATGGGACCAAGCGAATCCCCTCGGCCGCGGAGAGCTGCCGCGAGCACGTGGTTGATGTCGTTGCACAATAAAAAGAAGCTGTTCAGCCTGAGGAAGGCCGTGCCGTAACGGATGACCTGTTCGTCCTGGGAGAAAAGCCGTACGGCAGACGGGGCGAACACCCAGATCAGCGTCGCGATGACCGCAACGACGGAAACGGACAATCCCATGGCAGCCCAGGTTCCTTTGTTGACCCGTTCGGTATTCCCTGCCCCGTCATTCTGTCCGACGAAGGTCGTCGCGGCCATGGCCATGCTTTGGACCGGCAGGAAGATGAACGAGTCCACCTTGTTGTAGCAGCCCCAGCCGGCCATGCAGACCGAACCGAAATAGTTGATATAGCCCTGCACGAAAATATTGGAAAAGGCGGTGAGCACGGACTGGATGCCATTAGGCAGGCCAAGCAGCATGACCTTGCGGAAAGAAGCCGAATCGATGCGCATGTCCTTCCAGGTAAAGCGGTAGACCGCATCGGTATGGAGAAGCAGGAACATGATCATGCAGGCGGAGCAAGCCTGGGAGATGATGGTGGCGTAGGCGACACCGGCAATCCCGAGGTGGAAGACCAGCACGAACAACAGGTCGAGGAAAATGTTCAGGATGCTGGTAATGACCAGGTAGAACAACGGTCTTCGGGAATCTCCGACGGCACGAAGAATGGCGCTGCCAATGTTGTAAACCAGCAAGCCGGAGATTCCCGCGAAATAGATGACCAGATAGGTGGTCGCCTCATCAAACACATCGGAAGGAGTGTCCATCAACCTGAGCATCGTCTTGACTCCGGCCATCCCCACGACGGTGAACAGGACGCATGCGATGAAGGTCGTCGTCATGACGGTCTGTAAGGTCGTATGGAGGTCTTTCGCATTGCCCGCGCCAAAGGCGTTGCTGATGGCCACTCCTGCTCCGACAGAAAACCCATTGAAGAAAAAGACCGCCAAGTTCACCACCATCGTGGTCGCTCCGATGGCCGCAAGCGCTTCAGTTCCCACGAAGTTGCCTACGACGATGGAATCCACCGTGTTGTACAGCATCTGGAAAATGTTGCCGAACATCAACGGTATGGCGAACGAAATCAACTGGCGGGCAATCGGCCCGCGCGTCATATTCTGGGTCTCTTTCTTCTCTCGAACACGCATGACTTTCTGTATCGTACTTTCCGGCCTTTTCTGCAAGTCCTTGACCCCAAGTTGGTTGCTGGTGCCCGTCTCCACCATCTTTCATCAGGCAATCGAACACGCGGGCCCCTGTATCACGAACGGTTTTCCCCATGATTGGGCACCGCCATGTTCCACCAGATCAAAAGCGAAAATCACTCTATTTTCATAATCAATCATTCTCATATTGCACAATTGACAACTATACCACATGGGAGTATTGCTAATATAAAAGTTCGTATACTAGAAAAAAGTGCATGAAATGGAAACGATTGCCTTTCTTCACAGGCCTGTTGCTTGTATTCCTCGCCCAAGTGGCGGCGACCAGGGTTACCGGTACCTATCAGCCGGCACCAGCCGCTGAACATGGCATCTGGTACACGTACCTGAATCTTCCATCCCAATACAAGGAATTTTTCCCCAAAAGCTCAATGAGAACCGACTGTGGTACCATCTGGGGGAATTGACGCTTGCGTTCGATCCAGCCAAAGATCCCGACGTGCATGTGTACGAGCTGATACTTCGCTCTCCTATCCCGGCAAATACGATCACATCCACGGTTTCCTGGGGTGGACAGCAAACCAGTGAGATCTCACTCTTGATTGCACCGAGGGAACACGGTGTCGTAAACACGGATTCCACAGAACAGAATATGCTTGTTCCAAACAACAGTCTCGGAACCTGGCATAAAATCAGCGCAAATAATGACAATACGGAATACACGAAACCCACCACTATCGAAATTGAGTTCTTCATCGGAGCAAACAACAAGCCGATTTTCTTTTCGAACGTCGACCTTCGGCCAGGACAAATAGAATTCATTAACAGCACGAAGGATAAAAAGGTCAATCGCACCATAGTACAGATTGACAATGCCGATTCGTTCGACTACTGGGGTGGCGCCAAAGTTTTCCCCGACTGAGGAGACATGGCGTGGCGACTCCGGGCATGGACAAAAACAGTCCCTTCTTTTGTCTGTCGTGGGCAACACTGCGATGATTGATCCGAAGTATACATACTCGGGACAACCAGTGACAAAGCTAGAGATCGGCACGAACAATTCGGATCTTCCCCAGAAGGATTACCATCTGCAGATTGCCATGTATGACAACGACCCAATCGGTACGGGATCCAGTTACTACTAACTGCACCTGGATGACGACAAGAGCAACCACAACGCATTCACGGTCACACTTGATGTGGCGGGACAGGAAACAGCCAAACACCTTGGAAATTCCTGAAGGAACGACCGTGCCCATCAGAAAGCTGGTCTCAGCATCCTTCACGAAACAGGACGAACTGCCGGTGGGCACCTACATCGATACAGTCTACCTCGACATCATCACCGGCGACATGTAAACGGTATCGAGGGTTCATGGGCATTCATGCCCTCTGGTCAGCAAAGCACCTCTTCCTTCCAGTCCTGGACGGTGTGCCCCGTGGAACTGAAGGCGATGCCCAAGAGGTGGATCGTCTTCCCCTTCTCCAGGCGGAACTTGTCG
>OMYY01000049.1 GCA_900315435.1 uncultured Spirochaetaceae bacterium | reverse complement strand
GTTTGGATGCTTACAAGTTTGAGGCCTCATTCCCTTTTTTTCTACCCCTATGGTGCCTTGTGCTTTCGCTTCATCCCACAAAAATCTGTATTGAGCCTATTTCCGAACCCTCCTTGACGCGTTCTATCTCTTGCGTCAAGCGCTCCAGTTCCCGCTTGAGGGCGATGAACACCCTCGGATTCCCGTAGACCTTGATTTCGTTCCTGGTGGCATTGGCTATGAGGTAGTCCTGATAGTTCAGACCTGTCAGGACAGCCATCCGCTTGATGGCGTCGCGTTCCTGGGGCGAGACCCGAAATGCGATGGTCATCGAGCGAAACCTTCCGTGTTTGTCGAGATTCTTGTGAGACATTCTTATTCCTTCTTCTTGCCTGTGAATATGTCGTTCAGCGTGTTCGCAATGTCCCGCTGGACCGTCGGATAGAGATGCGAGTAGCGGTAGGTGATGTCGATGGCCTTGTGCCCGACCCGTTTTGCGATTGCGAGTGGCGGGTAGCCCAGCTGTATGAGCAGCGACACATGCGAATGACGCAGGTCATGCACACGGATTTTCGGTAGTCCTGCGTTATCCGTCAGCTGATGGAATGCATGCTGGACTTGTTGTTTGGTGACGTGAAACAGCCTGTCGGCTGGTTCCAGCTTTGATTTTCCAACGAAATCCTCCACCTTTTCTGAAAGCGCATCCGGCATGGTCACCACTCTGACGCTCTGGATTGTCTTTGGTGAAGTGACATGGTCTTCCTTCCCAAGTCGGTAGTAGGTTTTTGTGATTGAGACGGTTTTCTTCTCGAAGTTGAAATCGGCAGGAGTGAGGGCGAGCATCTCTCCTTCCCGGAGTCCGCACCAGAAAAGGATTCCGAAGGCGCAGGCCCACATGGGTTCGGATGCGGCTGCCATTTCAAACTTCCGGAACTGATCAAGGGTCCAGAATTTCATCTCTCCCTGTCTCGACGAACCCAAGGACCCGGCAATGCGGACGGGATTTTCCTTGAGACCGTAGAATCTGACCGCGAAGCTGAAGATGGCGACGAGCTGGTTCTGCATCGTCTTCAGGTAGGAAGGGGTATAGGGTTTCCCTGTGCTTGGGTTTCGATACAGCAACATGGCGTTTTGCCATGCAAACACGTCCTTCGAGGTGATCCGATCGATCCGCATTTCTCCGAAATACGGCATCAAGTGAGTCTCGATGATGGCCCGTTTGATCGCCATGGTGTCAGGCTTGAGACGGACAGTCATGCTGTCGAGATAGGTGTCCTCGACGAATGTCTTGAACGAGATTTCGAGGGACCCCGTCATTTGACCACGGTGCTCCGCTTCCCATTCAAGCGCTTCTCGTTTGGTCTTGAAACCTCGTTTCTTGAAGCTTTTTCTAACACCTCTGTTGTCATAGAAAGAGAAAGTGGCCAGCCAGGTGTTTCTGGCTTTATCTTTATAAACAGGCATTCGATGACTCCTTGTAATCATCCGTATTTGTTTCCGTGAAAAGGTTTGATTTGTCAGTCTTCCTGGTTCTTTTCCGTTTCTGACAACTTGTGCGCAATGTCCTGCTGTACACTGTCGGAAAGGTGTGCATAGCGGTAGGTGATGTCGATGGCCTTGTGGCCGACACGCTGTGCCACGGCAAGGGGAGTGAATCCATGTTCGAGCAGCATGCTCACGTGGCTGTGCCTGAGATCATGGATTCTGATGGGCTTCAATCCTGCCTTTTTCGCTCCTCTTGCCAATGCCCTTTGCAGACATCCTTTCGTCGTCGGGAAAATCCGCTCATCAGGCGAAGGATTGTAGAGGAGGCGGATGTAGTCGCTGATCTCATCGCTCAGGAAATCCGGCAGGGAGATGGTCCTGACACCTTGGGCGGTCTTCGGGGAAGTCTCATAGTCCCGGCCTTTCAGATGATAGAATGTCTTGGAGATGGACAGCGTCTTCGCGTCGAGATTGAAATCGCTGGTCATGAGCGCGAGAAGTTCTCCTTCCCGTATGCCTGTCCAGAAAAGCAGTTCGAAGCAGTAATAATAGAGCGGCTCCTCCATCATCACCTCGGCGAACCTCCTGTATTCCTCTTCGGTCCAGAATCCCATCTCCTTCGCGGGCGCCTTGACATTGCCGACCTCGGCAGCCGGGTTTCCCGGCAGACGGTAGTGGGTCTTGGCGAAGTTGAGTATCGCTGACAGCTGGCTGTGGAGAGACTGGATGTAGGAACGGGCATAAGGTTTCCCTGTCCCCGGATTGACTGCTTGGAGCATTTCCGTCTGCCAATCGAGAATGTCCCTCCGGCTGATGGAGCGAATCGGTTTGTCGCCGAATACCGGGATAAGTTTCCTCTTGACCGCCCCTTCCTTTCCGATAGCGGTGTCGGGCTTCAACCGTGGCCGAATGGCCGGCAGGTAGACTTCCTCGACGAACCTCCCGAAGGGGAGGTCCGTCTCGTCGGCCCTGCGGAACCGTGTCTTTCTTTCCCATGCCGCCGCATCCTTCGGTGATGTGAAACCCCGTTTCTGGATGTAGCGCCATTCCCCATTCACATCCTTCCGTTTGTAACGGACAGCCCATGTCCCTTTTCGGGAATCCTTGTAGACTGGCATGCTGCACCCCCCTTTTTCGTCTCACGCGTACAGTTTCGATTCCAGATACTTGCGGCTCACCCTGCCGGCCACGGTTATGTAGCCTTGGCTGGCAAGTTCCCTGTTGAGCGTCTGGATGATCTTGTAGGCCTTGGGCAAAGAAATGCCCATCAGCTCCGCCACTTCCGGGGCCCTCATGAACACGCTCCGCACTGTGCGGTGTTCGTTGGTTTGTTCCATCCTGTTTCCTCCGGTTTCCGTACTCTCCGGCGGAGCCGGAAGGATGCGGTTCCGTCCAGCCCCTCGCGGAACCGTCTCAGTCCGTGATCTCCTTCCGGAGACTCTCCAGCGATGAGCGGAGCCTCTTGTCCCCGTTCTCGATGAGCTTGCGCACGGCGTGCTCGCCCAGATGCAGCTGCTCCGCCAGGTCGGCGACGGAGTGGCCGTCTGACCCGTCATGCAGCCATCCCCGAAGCTCGAGCCAGGCGCGGTCACGCGGGTTTTGGGGATCGAAGACCTCGGCGACGCGGCCGATGACCATGGCCTCGCACTCCCGTTCGATCGCCTCCGCCTCGACGGAGCGTGATCCGTCCGGGTACAGGCCGGCGTCCGCCATCAGCGCGAAGGACACGGAAGCTTCCTTCCTGCGTGGCTTCTCGTGGAGCCGCCGCCTCATGCCCGCCTCGGCCATCGCCCGGAACCGGGCGGCGACCTCGTCGTCGGCAAGCCCGTCACACTCCTCGAGGTTGAACCGGATGACCGCCTTGAACGGCTCGCCTGCGTCGGCGCCGACCAGGCGGTCGTAGGTCCTGCCTACCGGGTCGGCGGAACCGAGCTTCTCGGCCATGTCGAGGTAGGTCTGCACCAGCCGGTCGAGCAGGGACGCGTCCCGCCCGGAGGCGGAGATGTGCTCGCCGGCCCTTCGGACCGTCTCCTGGAGGCGCGTCTTTGCGGATTCGATGGCTGCCGTGTCCTGGGGCAGTCCCGTGATGGGGTTGTCGTGTTCCTGCATCCTGTTTCTCCTTTGGACCCGACCGGGTCCGGAATCCTCGGCCTTCCACGGAGTGGAAGCCGGGTCTCGAGCGCTGATGTGCGCTCCTGGTCCAGATGCCCCATTTGACGGGAGCGGGAAAGGGAAAGATGCGGGGGAGGCGGGCGGCCCATGCCTGCCGTCCGTGAAGGCGCGTGTCTGGTGGTATCCATCCGTTTTCCTTTTTGGTTTTTGGATTGCGGACCCTTCCCCTCCTGCGGAGCAGGAGCCGGGTCGGACGGGCGAAGCGCCCGATGAGATGCTGGTAAGTTGCATTAAAATTTAATTCCGTGATGGGAATGTAATATGCATTATTGATAAAGCGATTCAGTCAGAGTCTGATGCGCCGGGGATGGAATGCGATGGGAATGGCGCGTGGATGCTGGCGCCGGATGGACCGGAATCCGGGCTGTCCGCAAGGACGATGTCCGGGCCGCTATGGGTCTGTCGGGTCCATTTCCGCAGGACGCGGAGGGAATTGATGGAGTGGCGGGGGGCCGGTCGGCCTCCAGCATCGCCTCTGCGATGCTGGAGCGCGGCGGCGTGGATTCCTGAAGGTGGCTTACGCGGTCCGGCTGGACTTCCCGCCTGCCGTCTTGCCGGGTGATGGCGCGGCTTGGAGGGAGAGGGTGGGGAACACCCTTGCGAGCGCCTCGCCGGCGCTTCCGACCAGCGTGACCCGCATGCCCCTGGTGGCGTCGCGGGAGACGGCCTTCAGCTCGGCCGCGTTCTCTGAAGGGAGAAGCACTTCCGAGAATCCCGCCTTGCGGGCGGCGAGCAGCTTGGCCTCGATGCCGCCGACGGCGAGCACGTGGCCGAGGACGTCGACCGCGCCGGTCATGGCGATTCCTTCCTCCAGGGGGATTCCCAGCAGGGAGGAGACGATGGCGCAGGTGGTGGCAAGTCCCGCGGAGTCGCCGTCCTTCGCCACGCCCAGCGGGTAGTGGACGAAGGCGGAGAGGCTGGCGATGCCGGGGACCAGACGGGAGAGGGCCTTGTCGTGGCGGAGCATCTCGACGACGACGCTGGCCGACTCGGCCATCAGCTGTCCGACCAGGCCGGTGACGGAGTCCGTGCTGCCAGAAGATGTGCTGGCGACCGCCTGCACCTCCATCACCATGCCGCTTCCTGAGGAAAGGACGGCGAGCAGGGGGGCCTTGCCGGGTTCCCCTCCTGTGTAGGTGTGGAGGGGAATGGTCCTCCCCAGCACCTTCCCCAGCAGCAGGCTCGTCACCTTCCGCGGAGCGGACGGGTCCTCGAGGTGCTTCCGGAAGCAGTAGGCGTTGACCGTCTCAATCAGCTTCTCGAGGTGCCGGACTCCGGTCTCGGGGGCGTAGTCGCAGACCAGCGCCCTGACGGCGGGTTCCGGCCAGTCGAGCGAGAAGGAGGGGTCGGCCTTGGAGAGCATGGCCGTCTTCTTCTCCGCGAGGAAGGAGGCGACCGTCATCTTGTCGTCGAGGCCGTAGCCGGAGACGGGGATGCAGAGGCAGCGGTCCCTGAGCGGTTCTGGCACGGAGAGGATGTCGTTCGCGCAGAGGATGAAGCGGACGCCGGAGAGGTCGATGGGGACGCCCAGGAAGCTGTCGGTGAAGCGTCTCATTTGCCTCGGGTCGAGGATGGACAGCAGCGCCGCCGTGACGTCGCTTCTCTCTCCTCCACCGCAGGAGGAGACCTTGTCCACCTCGTCGAGGATGATGACGGGGTTGCGGCTCCTGGTGGCGAGCAGCGCGTCCACGACCAGTCCCGGATGGGCCGACTTGTAGGAGAAGTTGTAGCCGGTCAGGCCGGAGCTGTCGTCCGCCCCTCCGAGGGGGATGACGTGGGATTTCAGGCCGAGCGCGTCCGCCAGTGAAACGGCGAAGGAGGTCTTGCCGGTGCCTGCCGGTCCGTAGAGGAGGATCGGACGGTGGCCCATGGCCGTGTCCGCGCCATCGACGGCCAGCTGGTCGAGCACGGTTTCCTTCAGCGCGTTCATCCCCACATGGGTCGCGTCGAGGCCTTTCCTCACTTCCGCAAGGGACGTCCTCCTCGTCTCGGCCGGATAGGAGAGGATGGAGAGGATCATGCGGATGGCCTTGGCCGCGGTGTGGGCGTCCTTCATGTCGGCCTCCTCGGCCTCTTCCGCGTATGCCTCCAGTTTCCTCCCGATCAGGTCGAGGTCGAACCCCTTCAGGGAGGGTCCGGACTGTTTCCTGATCCGGTCGAAGACGGCGCTCACGCCGGTCCTGGTGCAGCTCAGCTCCTCGATCATGCGCTCGAGGTCTCCTTTCCTGGCCTCTTGGTACACTCCGTCGAGGAACCCGTCCCTGGGCTCCTTGTCCTTGTCTGCCAGTGTGTCTTTCATCTGCCGTTTTCTCCTTCGGGGAAGTCTCCCCATCCATATCTCTCCGCCGTCACGGTGGTTTTCCCCATGGCCGGTTTCAGCCTGCCATGTGCCTCAGGTCGTCCAGCTGCATCCAGGAAAGGTTGGAGCAGAGGACGGACAGGACGTTCCTGGTCCTCGCGTCGTCGGTCTTCGGAGGCTTCCGGGTGAGGATGATGGTCCTGAAGGCCTCGTCTCCCGCCTGCTTGTCCTCATAGAGGGAGTGGCAGACCTGCAGCATGGCGAGAATCCAGTCGGTCCGTTCCCTCAGGCTCCTCGCGTTGCGGTCCTTGGCGAGGGCGAGCCAGTCCTCGCCGATGATCGAACGTGTCGCATCCTCATATTCTTCGTTGAGCCTGGCGAGCGAGACCCTGCCGCCTGGAGTGACGCCGACCGGCGTGGCGTCCTCGGGCTCGCAGCCGTCATGGTCGGGGCATGCCGAGCCGCTTGCGGTGAAGCCGGCGTCGCCGATGGCTTGAATGAAGGCGAGCAGGTCGGTCCAGAGTGCCCTGCCGGCGACCTCGGCCCGTGACGGGTCGTCCGGATGGGTGGAGAACTCGACGCACTCCACATCCCCTCCCATGGGAGGAAGGTAGGCGGAGGCAGCATCCAGTCCTTCCAGATGGAGGAGGAACCGCATCCTCATTGGCCGGCCCATGAGGTTCTGTCCGTGCTCCCCGACCTCCGCCTGCTTCCTGTCCAGCCAGACGAGGTAGTCGGCGAAGTCGTCGGTGTCCAGCCTCGCGGCCCCGTCGCAGACCGTGTGGACAACGGGCTCCATCCCCACGGGCGTGAGGGCTGCCATCCGGGTCGCGTAGGATGTCCTGTCGGCCAGCCATCTGGCGAACTCCCCTGGATACTGTTTTGGTGTCAGGGCAGGGTCCGCCAGATGCATGAGGTGCTCGAGGGACGCGATGGTGTCGAAGACCGGCATCATCTCCATCTCCCAGCTTGCGTTGGTCTTCTCCTCGAAATCGCATACGGAAAGATAGGAGCTGACATTCTCATGCTCTTTGGGGATCTCCTCCGTGGAGTAGCCCTTGTCGATCCTGACCGACCCGCGGCCTGTGCCGTCGTAGCAGTAGATGAAAAACCGCTTGTCCCGCACGTCGTAGGCGAAGGTCATGACGGCGGTTTTCACCGCCTTGGCGACATGCTCGGTGGCCTTTCTGATGGTGCCCCAGTCGGATATCAGGACGAACATGATTTCCTCCTCCGACGTATGGAACCTCCTGCAGAGGGAGATGGGTCCGTCATCGACTCCGAGGTCTTTCTTCGTCGGCATTCTCACCGGCCTGGTCTCCGTCAGTCTCGTGGTTTCCACGATGAACGCGCGTACACTCATGATTGACTCCTTTGTGTGATGTTGTTGGGTGGGAATTCAGATCCCCACACCTATCAACTCCGCACTCGGAGCAGTTTTCCCCATGTGATCGACAATTTTGTGTGTTGGCGTGGATTGGAATCGATGTGTGAATCCAATGGCAGACCAGGTAATGTGGCTATAGGGCGAAACTGGATTGCCTGTTCCGCACCACTCCAAGGTGGAGACAAAAGCTCAGAGCGTACAGCCATGATTTGTGCTCAAACCGTGCTCCGAAAATGCTCCAAAAAAATACTAGAAATCAGAAGAATACGGATAAAAGTGTTTGTCTAGACCTCTAAATAAACGCGTCAAATGTAGATTCTGTGTGAAACATCATGGACCGATCGTCCGTGTGGTATGATGCTCAACATTACATTCTTGAAAGACAACTTAGAAGAGAACGTTTTTCGAACGATTTCAAGATGACTTCATGTTCCAGCTTACACTGGAGGAGGTAGAGATGGTGAAGTCACAATTGTGACTTCATCGGATGAGGCCTTTTTCACGGGCCAGACAGGAGGATTGAGTCATGGCTTACCGAGCGCGTGCATGGCTTTGAGTTCTTTGGCGGGGTCCCCGTCGTTCTCGTTCCCGACAACTGCAAGACGGCAGTCACGGAGGGACGCAGAAGGTCCACCGAGGAAGCCGTCCTGAATAGGAGATACCGCGATTTCGCCGACTACTACGGCATTGCCATCCGCCCGGCCCGCATCCGCCATCCGAAGGACAAGAGTGTATGCGAGCGTTCCGTGAGGATCATAGAGGACGACATACTGCCCGAGATGGAGAAGCTGGACATCTATTCCATTGAAGAGTTCAACAGCATACTCAGGAAGAAGCTGACAAGGAGGCTGGCAAAGCCATTTGCAAAGCGATATGGCTCGCGCACCTCGATATTCGAGGAGGAGGAAAAGAAGACGCTGCTTCCGCTTCCTGTCGCCAGATACCACTCATACACAGAGAGGGAAGCAGCCGTTGGCCGGGATGGGTACATACAATACTCATGCGCCTTCTACAGTGTACCGCCGCAGTACATAAAGAAGAAGGTGGTTGCAAGGAATTACGAGGGCAGGCTTTATATCTATGACGAGCACCGCGCCCTGGTTGCGGAACATCCGGTCGCCTTACGCAAATGGCAGAGGGTGACGAATTCCGGGCATCAGAGATACGATCTTGCCATCTACGGCGGCTATTCGAAGACGGAATTCGACAACCAGGCGCGATCCATAGGTCCGGGCATGTATGAATGGGTCCAGGCGGTAAAAGGCAAATGGGAGTGCGAAGCTGATTCATATAGAACGCTCCTCGGAATCTTCTCCTGGATAAAGCGGGTTCCGGCAGACATTGCGGAAGCCGCCGCCGAACAGGCATTGCGTTCTGGCATATTCAGCTCCAGGGGGTTTAAGGCAATCGCCTCCAGCTATATCGCAGACAGGGAGAAAGGCATCAGAGAGAGGCAGGATCCCAACAGCATCTACATCGCGCATGGGGAGGACGGCAATGGATACGAAGGATAATATTCTCTCGATCTGCGATTCCCTTTCCGTGCTGGGACAGCAGAAGGCGGCTGAAGACATACGGATGATAGCGGAGAAAGGCCATCCATCACTTGAGGACCTCTCGTCATGCCTTCGCGGTTACGCTGTCCGGTTCTCCAACGAGAGGTTCGAGCGGTTTGTCAGGCGGGCAAAGATAGGGACCCTCTGCTCTTTTGACGGCATCATCGATTCCCCGGCCCGCAAGCTGGACATGGAATACCTTTCAGAACTGAACTCGCTGGATTTCATACGGAGTGGCTTCAATCTCGTGATCTGGGGGCCTCCCGGAACAGGAAAGTCTTGGATCGCGAGGATGATTGCCACATCCGCATGTGCTGCCGGGCTGCGTACGAGATGGGTTTCCTTTCCTGTGCTTTATGACCAGCTTCTGCGGCTGTCCAAGAGTACTGATGGACAGACGCTCGGCATCATACTGACTCCACGCCACATCACCGACCTGATGTGCGAGCTTGTGGACGTCAGACCTGACGGCGTGGTGCTTGATCCGACATGCGCACGGCGGGATTCCTGATTTCTGCGATGCACCGCATGCTGTCGATGGCAGAGACGGACCAGCAGCGCAAGGAAATCAAGAAGAGGCAACTCAAAGGATTTGAGCTTCAGAGCAACATGTTCGCCGTGGCATGCGCGAACATGATCCTGCGCCGTGACGGGAACAGCAACCTTGAATGCTGTGACTTCTTGGCGAAGAATCCTGCGCAAGTGCAAAAGAAAGGCGCGACGGTCGGTCTGATGAATCCGCCGTATTCCCAAGGATCGGCATCCGATCCGTCGCAGTACGAACTGTCCTTTGTGGAACACCTGCTGGATTCCCTGACGAGCGGGGCTAGGGCTGCGGTCATTGTCCCCCAGTCCACCATGACCGGCAAAACGAAGGTGGAGCAGATGTACAAAAGCTCCATACTGAAGCATCACACGCTTGAAGGCGTGATCACATGCAATCGTGACACGTTCTACGGCGTCGGGACAAACCCGGTCATCGCCGTGTTCACGGCTGGCGAGCCCCATGACCTTGGCAAGGTCTGCAAATTCATCGATTTCCGCGATGACGGATACGAGGTGCGGGCGCATGTCGGGCTCGTCGAGGGAAATTCGGCGAAAGACAAGAGGCAGCATCTTCTGGATGTCTGGAACGGCCACGGTGGGGCGCCGTCAAAGTTCTGCGTGGAGTCCACGGTCAAGCCGGATGACGAGTGGCTGCACTCGTTCTACTACTTCAACGACGAGATCCCGACGGACGCGGACTTCGAGAAGTCCATCGGCGACTACCTGACGTTCGAGTTCTCCATGGTCATGCAGAACCGCGAGTACCTGTTCGAAGGAGGCAATCGGGCATATGTTGAAAAGCGAATTGCTGAGCTGGGCGAGGCCGTTGAGATTCCGGCGTTGAACGAGAAGGATTGGAGGCCCGTAAGACTCGCGAGCATCTTCCATTTGATCCGTGGCCGCGAGGCCAACATGGCAATGCTCGGCGACGGTGGCACCCCCCTTGTATCCGCCAAGAACGGTTCAAATGGCTTGAAGGGGTTTGTGGATACGCCAGAGAAAGTGCTGAAAGGCAACTGCATCACCCTGAACAACGATGGAGATGGCGGTGCGGGTCTCGCTTTCTTCCAGCCGGCAGACATGGCGCTTGACACGCACGTGACGGCGCTTGTTCCCCGCCTCGGCATGAGCGGATGGTCCATGCTTTTCATTGCGAGATGCATATCCGGCCTGCATGCTTTTTTGGCCATGGGTTGTCGATTTCAAACGAACGTGCCAGAAACATCCGTGTGATGTTGCCTGTCAATGATGCCGGCGAACCGGACTATGGGTACATGGAGCGATACGTCAGGAACATGATGCTGCGCAAGTACAAGCAGTATCTTGCCTTTCTTGGGTCACCGCGCCGGCCGGATTCGTCTCAGGACGGCGTTGCTCCGGTCGTCATAGGAGAAGATGCCGACTTGGGAGGGGACGATGGTGATGACACCCGCAACCTTATCCGTTGAGCACACGACGTACGTTTTCGGGAAGTGCCTGACGTACACCGCGATCTGCGCGGGCAGCCTGTCGAGCGTGTCGTACTTCGTCTTGATCTCGAAGCAGACGGGTGAGGCGTCTGCGGGATAGCCGACCATGTCGGCCCGTTTGTCTTCCAGCGGGACCTCCTCCCTGAAGCGCATGGCGGGAAACGTCTTCCGGACGAGGTTTTTGGCGAAACGCTCGTTGCGGTAGTATTTGCCGAGGAGGAAGTCCATCGTCTCGGCCGTGTCCCTGATGCCGAAGACAAGCCTGTAGGAGACGTCGAAGACTTTCTTGAAGTCGGCCTCGATGTCGGAGGAGACAAGGGACCGCTCGTAGTAGGAACGCGTCATTTTCTCCAGGCTGCCATGCGTGTACAACTCGTCGAAAAGGAATTTCTTCATCGTTTCCAACATGCCCCGTCCGTGGAACGGAGGAAAGCCTTGCGGTCGGTTTGCCAAGGGCGTGTGGCCGTGATATCTTGAAAGCATGGAAAACAAGATTCTTCCGATTGTGACGGAAAACAGCTCTTTCTCCAATTTGAGGAAGAATGGATACTTGTACGTTGACAAGACCGCCTATCTTGCGAAACTCATAGCGGTTCAGGGGAGGATGTGTTTCTTTTCCCGTCCGCGACGCTTCGGCAAGACGCTGACGGTCTCCACCCTTGAGGCCATTTTTCAAGGCAAGAGGGAACTCTTCAAAGGTCTTGCCATCGACCAGACGGACTACGACTGGAAGACCTATCCTGTCGTCCACATCGACTTCGGGAACTGCGGAAAGAAAACTCCCACGGACTTGGAACGCTGGCTCAAGAAGAATCTTCAGCAGATCGCTCAGTTCTACAGCATCGCCCCATTGGATCTTTCCCAGCAGGCGGACGACGTGTTCACCGATTTGCTCGTTGGTCTGGCACCACTGGGCAAAATTGTCATTCTGGTCGACGAGTACGACAAGGTGCTGTCGGACAACATCTTCTCGGAGCATGTGGAGGAGCTGCGGAGCACGCTCAGGGGCTTCTACCAGGTGATCAAGACGAAAGGCGCGTTGCTGCGGTTTGTCTTCATGACGGGCGTGACGAAATACGCGAAGATGGGGGTGTTCTCCGGCCTGAACAACCTGAACGACCTGAGCATGGTGTCTGCATATGCGACGATGCTGGGCTACACGCAACAAGAACTGGAAACCAGTTTCGCAGGGTATATCGAGCAAGGCATCAGGGATACCGGCATGGGCAGGGAAACCTACCTTGCCAAGATCAAGGAGATGTACGACGGCTACCGGTTCGCCCCTGGGGGCGAGACGGTGTACAACCCGGTGTCGGTGGGGCTGTTCTTCTCGAATGGCCGCGGGCAGGATTTCAACGACTACTGGATTGATACAGGCAACTCGAAGCTGGTGATGGACATGGCGCAGTCGGTTGACCTTGACGTGACGGAAGACCTGGAGCGGGGCATGGCGAAGAGCGCCCTGAGCTCGTTCGACGTGGCGGAGCTCCGCCAGGCCATGGGAGACATGGGGAAGGTGCAGGCGTTCCTTTTGCAGACGGGATACCTGACCATCGGGGACTACGACGAGGGATTCTCGCTGTACTACCTACGCTTTCCGAACAAGGAAGTACGGGATGCCTACTACCAGAACCTGCTGTCCCGGTGGTGCGCGAAGGAGTCGGAGTATGTGGTGCGTGACCTGGTGGTGGCCCTGCGGAAGGGGGACACGCAGGGGTACATGCAGACGCTGACGGCGATCTTCGCGTCGGTGCCGTACCGAGCGGGGAAGAAGGAGCCGGACTTCGCGCAGGTGGTGGACGTGGTGATGCTGCTCTCTGGGAAGGCGGTGAAGGTCGTGGCGGAGGACCAGACGAGCGAGGGACGGATCGACCTGTCAGTGGAAGCAGGAGACCATGTGTACGTGATGGAGTTCAAGGCGGACAAGAGTGCAGATGTGGCGCTGAGGCAGATCAAGGAGAAGCGCTACGCCGACAAGTTCCGTCTGGAGAAGGGAAAGACGATCCACCTGCTTGGTATCGCCTTCAGCTCCACTGGGCATACCGTCCAGGACTGGAAGGAAGAGGTCTTGGGCTGGATTTGAAAAATCGTTGACCATGCGTGTCTGCTCACGGCTCCCGATTGCAAGGTGGAAGCCGGAACGTTGTCTGCCGGCCCCGCATAGGGTATATTGAAGGAGGGGTGAGCCGATGATTTCCTGGCTGTTTGAAGGATGGGACACGGGCCCTAGGAAAGAGATCTCGAAGGAGATCCTGTGGGAATACGATACTTCGAATCCGTCATGGGACTGGGAGAAGATGGCTCCGAGAGTGGCCGAGCGCGTGATCCTCTACGGGAAGAAGGACGATTATGTGGCCCTTGCCCAGCGCTACGGCGGTCCGGACAAACTCATCCCCATTGTGAAGCGTATCCGGCGTCTGCCGCCCAGGGAAAAGGCGTGGGCGTCCCATGTGTTCGACATTCCAAAGGAGGAGCTGTGCAGATTTCCCGAAGCGCCGTTCAGGATTCGACATACGAACTTTTGCTGAGACTTGAACATGACCCACATTTGGCATCGTTCAAGCTCGTGGGAGGAACCGCGCTCGCATTGCAGCTCGGGCATAGAAAAAGCATCGACCTTGATCTCTTTTCAAGAAGCGGATTTGACACGACCGAGATGCAACGAAACCTCGCGCGCTATTATGGGTTTGAAGGAAGCTACGTTGCCGAAAACACGCTGAAAGGCACCATTGATGGGGTCTTCATAGACCTTATCACCTACGACTATCCCGATGTTGAACCACTGGTTGTCACGCCTGACGGGATACGGATGGCCAGTATGGCGGACATTGCGGCGATGAAACTGGAGGCGATCGTCGGGAACGGCACGCGCCCCAAGGACTTTGTCGACGTGGCCGCGATGGGAGGGAAGATGACGCTTGGGCACATGCTTGAAGTCTACTGCCGCAAGTTTTCCACCAGCGACACCCTGTCTCCCACGAAGGCGCTTGTGTACTATGAGGACATCGACTGGGAAGGCGAGCCCGTCGAACTGATTGGGGGGTTGAAATTCGATTGGAAAAGGGTCAAGAGAAGACTTGATGCCATGACGGCGCATCCGGATGTCCTGTGCAAGACGCCTTTGTTCGCCTGCAAAAGCAGGGACGATGAGGATTTCGAGCGCTAGGCGGAAGGAGTTTTGTCTGCCTGGATTCATCCATCCAGCGGAGATTTCCATATGTTTTTCCGTATGTCGGTTGGAATGGTTTGGAACGGATTGGAAGCTGATGCCGGCGGAGGACAATCGCGGTGACAAGAAAAGGCCCGCTCCGAGGAGCGGGTGGAAAGCGGATCCAGGCGGCTTGCCTGTCAGAGCTTCGAGCCGTCGATGCCCCCGTACACGACCTTCGCCTTGCACTCGGGGTCCAGCCAGTTCTTCCAGCCGGAAGGCAGCTTGCCTTCGGCGAACGGCACATGGATTGTCTGGTCCTCGGTGAGGCCGTCGGAGAAGACGTAATATCCGGTAACGAGGTTCTGCAACTCTCTAAGCGTCTCGGGAAGGTATATGTCCTTCAGGTTCGGCATGTCGCCGAAGCATTTGTCGCCTGTGAAAGATTTCTGGACCGGCATGTTCAGCTCGCTGATGGTGGAGCCTTCGAGAAATCGCGAGTAGGCTCTTACCTGCTTGAGACCCGGAAGGTCGAGCACGTCCGTATCCAGATGGTAGAATATGGAGCCCGAGATGGACGTCAGTTTCGGCATGGACAATTCCCCGATGACTGCTCCACCGAAACCGATGTTCGTGATGGATGGCGTCTCGGTTACAATGATACTGGTTGTATTGATAGTCTCCAAGGCGGGCATGGAGAGCCTGCCGATCCTGCACGGTACGACGGTATTCGTATTGTTGCTGTCGGTGAAGGTCGTTGCGGTGAACGAATAGTATCCCAGCCGTTTCAGCTTCGGCAGGCTCAGGTCGTCTATGGTGCAGCCTTGGAATAGATAGGCGTTGACGCTCTCGATGTCCTCAAGTTCCGGCAATTCCAGCTTGCCGGTCTCAAGCAAACGGAAAGAAGACCCAGTCAGTTTCCTGAGTTTTGGAAGCTCTATCTTGTCAACCTTGTTTTTTTGGTTTTTGAAACTGATACCCAGCAAAGAACCGGCGGTCAGGTTTGGCAATGAGAGCCGGCTGGCTGTCAGACCATAGAACAGGCCAGCGGAAGTTTCGGTGAGATTTGGGAAATCCAATTCCGTGGTCTCGATATTCATGAAACTACCCACGTTGTTGAGGTTCGGCGCGTCTATGATTCCCTTGAATTTCTCAAATACGCCGGGTCCGGCATACTCCAGTCCAGGTGCCTCCACTATGCACCAATCATCGCTGCATATGCCGTAGGCATTGGAAACGGTCATCACCCTTGTGATTCCCTTCACGTTCTCCCCCAGTGTGATGTGGGTCGCATGGCTGGTCGAGAGTTGCACCGGACTGTCCGTCGTGGACACCAGATTGGGGAGATTGACTTCCTTGACATCGCTCAACCTGAGCACGCTTGCGGACGTGACATTCTCGAGGTTCACTTTCTTCACAGAGTCCTCAAGCCTGGTGATTGTCTTCACGGTAGCCGGCAGATGGAGTTCCTTGCCATCTAGGTTGGAGAGGTCGATGGATGTGACCGTCTCGGGCAATGCGAGGTACCCGGAACTCTTGCGCAAATACTTGGAGACAAGCGCTCCATTGGAGAAGACCGGAGTGTCCGCGTCTTTTGCCTGGAACAGGTTCCCGTCAAGGTCGGCATACACCGGCACGAGGTCGTCCCATTCGCCGACGTAGGGGAAATAGACGAAAGTCGTGTCGGCAAGCGTCTTGCCTGCGTCTTTCGTGTATCCGACGAACGCCTTCGTCGCGGCTTCCTCGGCGATCTCCTTGCCGTTCTCCCACGGCCACTGGAACCCGAGCATCTCGTAATGCAGCGTCGTGCTTGTCGCTCCGATTGCGCCCAGCAGGTTGTTCGAGACCGTCACCTGGAGCGGATATTCGCCCACAGCTATCGTCCAGGAGACCTCGTTTGCCGAGGCGGGGACTTTCTCTCCGTTCAGCATCCAGGAGAGTGCCAGTTTCCCATTCCACACAGCCGAATCGATGGCGTCGTCAAGCTCATCCTTGGTCATCGTCCCATACGTCTTGCCTTCGTCGATGGTGACGATGCCCCTTTCGACCAGCGTGTTGAAGGAATCCTCGGTCGGGTACCAGATCCCTTTTCCCGAAGTCCCGTCGCTGGATATCTCGATGGTTCCCTCGATTGGCGCCATCGTGTTGTCGGTGAGGGTGAACGAGCCCGCCTTGCTGTATTCCGGGCTGACATAGCCGATGGTGAGGGGGATGACGCCGCTTGTCGGCTTGGTCTCCACGACACGCAGGATGTCCGCGGTTCCGGCGACCGTCTTCCAGCTCTCGTCCTCCTGCTGTTCCTGGACGGAGGCGATGACCGTGTAGCTTCCGGCGGGCAGGGGGGAAGTGGTGAACTCGTAGGAGCCTGTGTTCTGCTCGTCATCGATCGTCATGTCCAGCCAGCTGGAGAATTCCGTCGCGGCCGAGCCGCTGGTGCCGTCGCCCAGGTAGCGCGCCTTCACGGCGAGCTTCGGGTTCTGTACGCGGTCCTTGTCCCATTCCGTGGTGACGACCGCCTTTTGCGTCTCGGGCAGCTGTCCGCCCTCGTCGCCGCGCACCAGCCTGTCGAGGACAAGCGTCACGGCATTGTCCTCGGCGGAGATGAGTTTCCTTGTCTCGCCCTTGGCGATCCGCGCTCCTCCTCCGGCACCGTCGCGGTAGCTGACGACGTGGAAATCCCATGTGCCCTGCGGGATGCCGCGTACGGTCAGGGACTTGCCGGTGGCGGTCCGGAACCACTGCCGCTCGGAATCCTGTTTCTGATAGAGTCAAAGTAGGCCAAATGATCAGCAAGAAATGTACCACATGATCACCAAAGAAAAGGGGCACTTGCAAGAGGTGTCCCTTAGGGG
>OMYY01000066.1 GCA_900315435.1 uncultured Spirochaetaceae bacterium | reverse complement strand
TGCTCACCGACTACGAGTACGGGAGAATCCGTACCGCCTATGAGAAGACAATGTCCGGAAACAAAAACCGCACCCAGGAAGCGTATGAGCTCTACGGCACCTATGAGCCGCTGACCGTCACCCTCACCCATGTGCTGAACCACAAGAGTGGAATCGGGTTCACTTCCTACTCCCACACAGGTCTTCCCGTCCCAGTACTTGCTGATGGTCGTTTGCCTGATACTACGATCCAAGCGTGATGATCATGGCACCAAACAGTACATTGAGGATACCAAGCACGAGGGCGCCTGCAAGGCCCCTTTTCCCAAAGCATAAAAAGTACTGGAGCAAATCTTGCCCTGAAGACAACCCAGCCCCAACGATGACGCCGACATAGGCGAGCGCGATCCGTAACGGCTCTCTTTTCACCAAACACCTCCATACAAACACGAACGTCGATTCGTTGGCAACCATTTCTGATGGCCCAACCAAGCATTCCCCAAAAAGGACATGCGCTGACCCCGGAGGCCTGTGAGAAAACAGATCCCGAAGTTCTCCACGTATCCGGCTTGGCCCTTCGCGGCGGCAGTTCCACACGCCATCCCGCCTGCAACCGAAACGTGCAGGGACAATCAAACCACTGATTACTGTGTTTCCTCTGATATATGCGAATGGTTCCGCAAAGGACGAGACGCTCTTGCCATCAGACGAGAAGCAATCTTCTCCCCAAAAGGATGGAAACAGCCTGAAGATTGCGATTTCACTTATACATAATCAGAGGAAAGCCAATGTCTGTCAAACTCTTCCATGGACAAACACAAGAGAGGTAGCCGGAGGCAAGCTACGTTTGGTATCCAAATCCTATTCGGTCTTCCCCTGGCCGGAAGAATCGGGAAGCATCGAGCGCATCACGGATGCATCCAGCCCGGACTTGATGGTCACGCCAAGAATCTGGTAGAAATCCGTGCGCGGGACGGGAATCAGCACATGCAGGAACCAGGCGTATCGGCCGTTTTCCGTCTTGCTCCGGAAATGACCGGTCAGCACCTGCTCCTCATTTTCCATCAAGCGGTTCCGCAACGAGGCGATGTCCATAAACGCCAGGTAGCGGTCATGGTCCTGCGGATGCAGGAAATTCCTGCACCACGAATCAGCCGCCGACTGAATGCCCTTTACCTTGGCGTTGGGCCCCACCGGCTGTTCCGCCAGGGAGGACTTCAGACCGGACACCGAGTCTTCCTTGAGATTGAAGAGCATGATGTCGTTGCAGATGTAGTAGAGATTGCTGAGATACGCCGCGTTCTGTTGCTGGATATCGTTCCCGCTGATCTGGATGTACTGAATTCCCACTTGATAGATGTAGTGGTTCTGGCAATGGGCCACCACAGAACCGGTAAGCTGCATGTAGTGGTCCCCAGAGGGATACGTGGCTATCTGCGGCCCGTCCAGTTTCCTGAGTTGCTGGTCGGCAAACTGCCTGTGGAAGGTATGGACAGGACTATTTGTGGTGTTGAGCTTTTCCTCCCACATCCTCACGTCGTCGACATGATCCCGACTCAGCACCGCACGATATGCGGCATTCGTGAAGAGCAATCGCATCGTAGTCCCGTCATCCTCCACCACACACAGTGGGGAGTCGGTCTGGTAGTTGATTTTTCCCAGCGCATCGTAGTAATCCCGCCATGCCGGCTCCTCGATGGGAATCCGCTTCTTCTCGCAGTGCGGCTGGATCTCCTTGCCCGGCATCGGATGTCCGAAATAATATCCTTGGATCTTCTCGCAACCGATACTGCGCAGGTACTGGTATTGTTCTTCGGTTTCCACCCCTTCAGCCAAGGTCTGGATACCGATGCGTTTCGCCATCCGGACAACGGATGCGATGATCGTCCTTGCCTTCTCGGAGGAGGTGGACAGAAAGCTCATGTCGATTTTCAGCACGTCGAAGGAGCAGTCTTTCAGGATGCCTAGCGACGAGTAGCCGACTCCGAAATCGTCCATCCAGACCTGATAGCCAAGCCGGTGAAAATCCTCGATTGCCCTGCCAATACTCTGCACGTCCTCGATGAAGGCGTTTTCCGTAATCTCGATATTGGCCAGCCCCTTGGAAACACCATATCTCCGGGTAAGGGCGGCAATCCGCCCTACAAGGTCGTCATGCTGGAAATCCTTGCGGGAAAGATTGACCGATACCGGCACGATGGGAATCTTCGTCTTGCTCAGCGCCTGGAAGTCCTTGCAAACCTGCTCGTACATGTACAGGTCCAACTGGTAGATTTGGCCGGTCTCCTCAAGGGCGGGAATGAAGAGGCTTGGAGGGATGAACCCGAAGGTCGGGTCAATCCAACGTGCAAGCGCTTCCACCCCGCACAAGGTTTTCGCCATGGTACGCACGACTGGCTGGTAGGAGACATGGATCCACCCCTCTGCCATCGCCTGCGGAAAATGCTTGATCACATACTCTCTCAGCGAAGCTTTTTCCTTGATTTCCTTGTCGAAAAACACATATGTAGACTCGATTCTACCCTGAAGAGAGTTGCTGGCAAGCCTTGCGTAGTCGCAGGCAGTCACAAGCGAGACCGTTTCCGTGCAGTCCCCATAGATGCCCACCTTCAAAGAAGGGCTGTTTCCGTTATGGAGCCGCCTGGCTTCGGAGAACATCCCCTCCAGTCGCTCTTCGATATGGTCCCGCTCCGCACAGACTACGAAATGGTCGCTCTCGAACCGCGAGGACTGCTCCGCGCCAAAGTACCTGCGAAGGAGCTCTCCCAAGGACCTGAGCAGGGCATTCCCTTCCAGAAAACCGTAGCGGCTGTTGAATGCCTTCAGATTGTTGCAATCCAGATACAGGATGACGGGGATCTTTCCCTCTGCCTTCATCTTCCGGATTGTCACAGGAACGTTCTTCAGGAATTGCGCCATGTTTGGCAGTCCTGTCAGGCTGTCATAGCCCTCGCGTTCGGAGGCAAGAAAGGCTTTCAACGGGACGCCAAGCATGTTCCCCGAATCCGGTTCATGGGAGAGCGCAGTAGTCTCATCCGAGTAGGAGATGACCATGAGCTGGGCCTGTCCTGCCATGAGACGGTTCCCGACTGCATGGATGACATGGTAGTCGTCCTGATACTTGCTCTTGTTCCGGAACATCACGTCGAAGGTCCCGCCCTGCATCGCGAACTGGAAGAACGCATCGGAAATCCGCTTCGCGTCGTCCGGAAGGAAATAGCGGTACATGTCGGTCGACATCACCTGCAGCACCTCTTCGGGAGAATCATAGCCAAAAAGCTCCATAAATGCCTTGGAGCACAAAAGAAGAACCGACTGATTGTCGACAAGCTGGAATATCGCGATAGGAACAGACAATTCCTGTAAAAAATTCCGAACCTCAGGGGAAAACTGGTACTGCCTCATCTGCCAAGACCTCTCTGTCCCTTTGCCTGGAACTGACGATTCCTTCTTGTGCAAGGACTTTCAATGTCGTGTTGCTTTTTTACGGTGCATGCCATACCAAGCATATCACTTTCTTGTGAAGAAACAAATACCTATCCCGAAAAATGACTAGCCTAGCCAGGCTGGCCTTGGTGCGTATCGCCGGACATGGAGGTGACGCTCCGGATCAACACGAAGAACACATCTCCGTAATGGGGGTCATGCACCAGACGCCGCATGCTGACAACGGGTTTCTCCACGCCTGCCTTTGTCAGGACCCGATACTCCACGAACCCGTTGTAATACTGAAGCTTGCCGGAAGCCCCTTCGGGGTTCTCCCAAATGGTCGCTTCCACATGGTTCCTGTCGTCAGGATGGATCAGATTCTGATACTTGGCGTGCGAATAGTCCAGCAGATCATCAAAATCAGCACACCCTAGCAACGCAAGCAGCTCGTCGTTCGCGAACAGGATACGGCCTTCCGCATCCGTCTTCCTGACAAGCAGGGATCCGGGAATCCCGGCCGCCAACGTCTTGGAACTGAAGGCCAACGGTTCCCGTTTGATGTTGGACATCCTCGATTCGTAGTGCCTTGCGTCATGCTTTCCGCCGAGCTTGGAGGAATACAGGGCCTCATCGGCCAACGTCATCAGGCGGGAACAGTCCTTTGCCTGCGTCGGGTAATCCGCATATCCGGCGGAAACCGTGTAGGAGAAGGATTGGTCACCGACCGTCAGGTTCCGTTCCCCCTGGATCGCCTGCTCCACGATGTGCCGGCACTCCTCCGGCGTCCTGTCTTTGATGATGACACAGAACTCATCCCCGCCGGTTCTTCCTATCAGCGAATCCTTTGGAAAAGCATGACGCAGATGGACAGCCAAATCCTGCAGGGCGACATCCCCGGCCGCATGGCCGTACAAGTCATTCACCAGCTTGAAATCATCCAGATCCAGGAAGACCGCAGTCAGCATCATTTCCGGGTTGGCGCCGATAGCCCCTTCCAGCTGTTCCATAAAGCCGCCGCGGTTGGAAAGGCCTGTCAGCGAATCCATGGAGGCCAGCTTGTGGAGCGCCTCATCATGCTCCTGGTTTTTCAGAAGCAGATAGGCGAGGAACAGGATCACCAAACCAGACAGGATCCCGCTGGTCAGCGTGAAAGAAAGTCTGTCCGAAGTCCAACCGCCTACCGGTTCCACATTCAGCGTCCACTTGCATCCGCCCACCTCGAAGGTATGGCCCGTCGGTGCTTGCAGCACTTCCCCTGCAGGACGAGAGGATTCTATCTGGGTAAAAACCGACGAGAGAGGAGAAGTTGTCGTGTCAAGACAATAGTCGTATCCATAGGATTCCAAGCGGGTCAGCGTCTGGGCGTAGACATCCGGCAATTTGATGGTGAGAATGGCGAATCCCCAAAAGTTCGGTCGTCCGTCCGCGTCGGCAATCACGACGGGATTGATGACCGCGACCACCCTGCCGCTATCCGGATGGAGAAACGGGCCGGCAAGGACCGGGGAATTCGTGTCCTTCGCATATTGGAAAAGTGGCCCGGAAGCAGATCCCAAAAGGTCAATGGGATGGTCATAGCCGTGAGAGACAACCCCGTCGGGAGCAAGCTCGATCTGAGCGAGGTAGTCTCTCATCAGAAGCCGCCTGGTACCTTCAAAATCATCAACGACTCCGTTCTTATCGATGATCCATTCCTTCAGGGTGTTGGAAATCGAGACCACATGGGAGAATTCTTTCTCCAACTCGTCGGCGTAGGCTTCCGTGATGTAGTCCGCCTTCTGCTGCTGGTTTGCGATATCGTGCCTGTAGGTGGACACGGACAGGACCACGATGCCGATGGTCATCGCGATGCCAATCCGAAGCAAGACATATCTGTGCTTTCTCTGCAAATCCATATCACCACGCAACCTATGAAGACGGAACCAGGCAAACGGTTTCCCCCGATTCAAATCAATAGTACGATACTCGCCCAACTTTGGGAATCAGAGTTTTCGCACACTTCTGCGGCGTCACGCAGGCCGGCAAGATATCCGGGAGACCTTTTCGGGGCCCAATACAGATTTTTACGGGATGAAACCTCCTTTGTGCCGGTATTCCCGCCACGGGATGAAGACGACAAGCAGGTGATCCTCCCGTACTTCTGGGTGCCAGAGATCTTCGCGTGGGATGCGACCATGTGCCCTACGACACTGAGGAGAAGGAAGGCATGCTGCATGCCACCGAGGGCAATGTCACCCATTATGGTTGGTATATCGAGAAATGCATCGAACGTCTCGGAGAGCGCTTCCATACCCGCAAGATCGCATTCGACCGCTGGGGAGCAGTCCAGATGGTTCAGAACTCGGAGAACATGGGCTTTACTGTCGTTCCCTTCGGACAGGGCTTTAAGGATATGAGCCCGCCTACAAAGGAGCTCATGAAGCTGACACTTGAGCAAAAGCTCGCACACGGCGGCCACCCGGTGCTCCGCTGGAATATGGATAACATCTTCATCCGTACTGACCCAGCCGGAAATATCAAAGCTGACAAGGAAAAATCTGCAGAAAAGATCGACGGAGCCATCGCCACTATCATGGCGCTTGACCTGCGTCAATGACAACGGAGCTTCTGTCTATGATGACAGAGGAATTCTTTTTATCTGATCGTCTCGTCTTTCCCTTACTATTCGCGCAAAATAAGGACATTTCTTGGCTATTACCTTATTTTATGCTATTATTTAAGGGAATTATAGCAGAGGTAAGGGAATGAGAGACTTCAATTATTCGTCGATAAGGAATACAAAATGGGACTCAGAACTGTTAGGCCTCGTCGCTGCCATATATAAGGAAGCCGGCAAGCAGGAGGTGTTCTTAAAGCAAAGGCCGGAAGAGCTACAAAAGCTGGTAGAAATAGCAAAGATACAGAGTACGGAAAGTTCCAATGCCATCGAAGGAATTGTGACAACCCACACGCGCGTCCGTCAGCTGGTAGAAGAAAAAACGACTCCGAAAAACCGAAACGAACAGGAGATCGCAGGCTATCGGGACGTGCTTGGAATTATCCATGAGAGCTTTGACGCAATACCGATTACACAGAATTATATTCTTCAGTTGCATAAGATTCTTTATAGCCATATGAACAACCCTGCAGCAGGACGTACAAAAACGGTTCAAAACTATATCAGTGCGACTTATCCAAATGGACATACCGTGACTCTTTTCACGCCGCTTGCGCCCTACGAAACGCCGGAAGCGTTGGATACGATTTGCACGGAATATAATCGTGTGATTGGAAACATGGAACTGGAACCATTAATTGCTATCCCTGTTTTTATTCACGATTTCCTCTGCATCCATCCATTCAATGATGGAAATGGACGGATGAGCAGGCTGCTTACTACTCTCCTTCTCTACAGAAACGGCTTTTCTGTGGGTAAATATATTTCTTTGGAAGCAAAGATCGCTCAAAATAAAGATTTGTATTATGATGCGCTCGTTGCCTCTCAACATGGCTGGCATGAAGGAACGGACGATCCGATTCCATTCATCAAATATCTGCTTGGAACCATTCTGTCCGCCTATAAGGATTTTGAAGATCGTTTCGCACTTGTGGAAATTAAGCGCTCTGCGCTTGACATGGTACGCCTTGCCACGCAGAACAAGATCGGTCATTTCTCCAAGCAGGATATTCGGGAACTATGTCCTTCCCTCAGTGTGAGCTCCATAGAAGGCGCTTTGCGGAAGCTGGTTGAATCCGGTGAACTGGTAAGGGAAGGAAAAGGCAAAAATACCAGCTACCACATCCGTCAATGTGGTGGATGAATCGTGGCTTGCCAAGGCGGATAAAATGGGAACCATCTCCGGCAGCAAGGTTGACAAGTCCGAAGCTTTCGCCTGGACCATGGGCGAAAACGGCGCTCCCCTCATTGATGATGCAAAGGTGTCCATTGAATGCGAGGTAGACGGCAACTACGAGCTGGAGCACTTTGACCACTTCATCTGCAAGATACTCGCGACCTATGCGGATGAGGCCGTCCTGAACGAGAAGGGCAAGATCGATTATCACACCTTTAAGCCCGTTCTCTTTGAGTTTCCGACCTATGAATACTTTGTGACTGGCGAGAAGGTCGGAAACTGCGGAAAGATGAATTGACCTCATACAAGACTCTGGTGATTACGCCGGAGTCTTGTACCCGTATCTGAAAAGGAGAAACATCCCAATGTCTCAAAAGATTCTGGTTGCCGTTTTTTCAGCAAGTGGCGTAACCAAGCGCGTCGGTGAAGAGGTCGCCCGCGTCAGCGGCGGTGATTTCTTTGAAATCGCTTCGAAGGAGCCGTATACTTCTGCTGATTTGGACTGGACGAACAAGAGAAGCCGCAGCAGCGTTGAAATGAATGACCCGTCCGCAAGACCGGAGATCGCAAATTCGGTTCCGAATATGGACACTTATGAAACCGTGATCATTGGCTTTCCCATCTGGTGGGGCGTCGCGCCAAGGATCATTGACACCTTCCTGGAAAGCTACGATTTCAGCGGTAAGACGATCATCCCCTTCTGCACCCCCGGCGGGAGCGGCGTCGGCAGAAGCGATACAGCCCTGCACAAAAACGTCAGCGGTGATGTGAAATGGGCGAAAGGCGTGCAGATCAATCGCCCCAATGAAAACGAAATCCGCAAATGGCTGGATAAGGTGCTGTAATACGCAAAAACGGAGCTGTCTGAATGAAGGTTAAGGAAAAGAAAGTAGAACTAATCGAGCTGTTTTATGATCTGATCTACGTTTATGCCTTATCAAAGCTGACAATGCTGATGGAGAACGGGGTCATTCCATTCGCCGGATTCTTCCGTTATCTGGTCGTCTGTTTTGTCATCCTGCAGGCATGGCTCTATTTGACAAACTATGTGAACCGGTATGGAAGATGGAAGTGGTATGAATATGGCCTGACGGCAGTCAATATGACGGCTGCGGTCTATATGGCAAACACGATTGATACCGACTGGGGCGAGATGGCGACTACCTTTAATCTGGCCATGCTGGTGATGCTCTTGTGCGTTGCTGTTATGTATTTCATACAGATCAGATTGAATGAGCAGGATACAGGCGCGGCAAGGAATATGCTGACGATCCTGACTGTGGACCTTTTCCTGTACCTTGTGGCTTTTCTTGCGTCGGTGATTCATCCAGGGCAGATCGTGCTGTGGATCGATGTTGCCGCTGTACTGGTCGGTGCTTTCCTTCCGTTCTTTATCCGGGGCAGATTTGATATCAGCATTATCAGTTTCCCGCATCTGGTGGAGCGTTTTGAGCTAATCACGATCATTACCTTTGGAGAAGGCATCGTAGGAATGACCGGGTTCTTTGATGTGAAACATGTTACGCTGCGCCCGATCCTCGTATTCGCTGTGATTTTATGTCTTTTCGGATACTATGTAACTCAGATCCATTATCTGTGCAATCATCATCGGGTGGACCGGTCGCTGCGGCTGATGTTCAGCCACTACTTTATCGTGATCGCGGTCAACCTGATCACGGTTGCCTTCAAGTTTTTGGAGAATCCGGAGGCAAGCCATTTGTTTACCGCAGGGCTTATGATTGCGGCGCTGATCCTGTTTTTCGCCGCGATCTTTTCAGACAGTATTTATATCATGAAAAATATCGCTTTGGGATCAAAGATGCAGCGGAATCGTGTGGATTTCTGGTCATTGGTGCGGCAGTTATGCTGCTTGTCCGTTCTACGATTTACGGATTCCTGATTGGAGCACTGATCACTGCCTGCGGGAATTTTGTGATGCTGTTGATGAAATATAAGGGGGTCTGGGCTAAATGAAAATTGTTGTTTTGATGGGAAGTCCGAATAAAAACGGCTCCACAAGGATGTTAGTCGATTCCTTCGTGAAGGGTGCGGAATCGGCAGGGCACACCTGTGAGGTTGTTGATGTTTGCCACGCAAATGTACATCCATGCATCGGCTGCGTTCGCTGCGGCTATGAAGGCCCTTGCGTGCAGAAGGACGACGTAGAAACAATTCGAGGGAAACTGCTCGATTCGGATATGGTCGTTTTTGCAACGCCGCTCTACTACTACGGCATGACTGCCCAGCTGAAAACGGTGATAGATAGGTTTTGCGCTTACAACAGCAGCCTGAACAGCAGGCATCTGAAGTCTGCATTGCTTACGGTGGCATGGAACGCGGATGACTGGACATTTGAAGCTCTTACGGCGCATTACAAAACCCTCGTCCGGTATATCAATTTTGAGGATCAGGGCATGATCCTTGGGTACGGCTGCGGAACACCGGCCATGACGAAAAGAAGTAGGTATCCCGATCAGGCTTACGCTTTGGGAAAGAACCTGTAATAGAGAATCAAATGGAAAGGGGTTCAGAACACAACTATGAAAAAAGAGAAATTGCTCTTGCCGATTCTTGTATTGGTCTTGACGCTTATGGTATCGGGATGTGGAAAGCAGCCGGTATCTGAAAGTCCGACCGGGGAAGCGGAAAGTGCGGAGGCTTTTGTTTCTGAACAGATCGATGATGCAACATCTGAGGAACAAGCAGCATCAGAAACAGAATCCGTGAACGAGCCTTCCGCAAATGAAAACGAAGCCACACAAGAGGATACAAAGGAGGACACAGAAGCTATGCTGCAGATGAGGATTGGAGACACAGCAGTTACCGTAGAATGGGAGGATAATGAGTCGGTCCAGGCACTGAGAGATTTGTGCACCGATAACCCGCTCACTATTCAAATGTCGCGGGAGACATCGTTTTATATTCCGGGAATCAAATCGTCGTCTTTTACGGCTCTAACTCCTGGGCCTACACAAGACTGGGACATATTACCGATCAGAATGCGGCAGGAATGTCGGAGCTTCTTGGAAATGGTGATGTGACTATCACAATCAGTATGGAGTGAGTCAAATGAGGATCTTGGTCTAAAATGGAAGCCCTCACACGAACGGGGCAACCTCAGACATGGTGAGTGCGTTTTCAATCGGAGCGATGGAGGCCGGACATGAGGTCATTTCCATTAATGTTGCCCATAAGAACATCAAAGGATGTATGGCTTGTGAATACTGCCGGGAGAAGGAAAAAGGCATCTGCGTGCAGAAGGATGACATGCAGGCAATCTATCCTGAGATCCTCTTGGCGGACATGGTCGTTTTCGCCTCTCCGATTTACTATTTCACGCTTTCGGCACAACTGCAGGCTGTAATCCA
>OMYY01000037.1 GCA_900315435.1 uncultured Spirochaetaceae bacterium | reverse complement strand
CCAGGTGCTTGTGGATCTGGTGACCAGCATCTATGGAAAAACCAGAAGGAAATACCAGAGTTGGGTGGATTCCGGCTTGCTCCGGTATGCGGACGACATGAGAAAGAACCTTCCGGACAGTGCTAGGCTCCAATTACCATCAAAGCCGGAAGGTTCTTACAGGGACAACATAATCTACAAATCCCAACTTGTCAACAAACCGGGAGCCTTCTTCGAGCTGGCAGAGGACGAAGAGGTTTCCCCAAAGACCCTCTTCGAGCTTACGGTCGAGCAGCGTGACGGGTTCGTGAAGAAGTGGAGGACCGACGTGGAGCGGGTAGTGTGCGATGCCACGCAGCAGAATCCGGATTCCCGTTCTGATGCGGTTAATGCCGGGATGGCATATGCGATTGTATGGCGGGCATATGCTTGTTGTTATTTACAACATATGAGATATATAAGACCGATTAAGGACTGATAATATGCATTATAATATTTTTACCGAGATAAACCAAATGCGTCGATATATTCCAAATTCAAGCCCAATGAAGAGCTCTGCGCAATGGTGTTTGTCAGGAGCATATTTCTGCTTATTGTTCCGTATGCCGCGGTTTCCTCAGATACGGTGTTCGAGTCGAATTTGTTGGTGATGAGAGCTTGTTTTTCGAAACCGATGATCTGATTTATAAACTATATACATAAGAAATAATAAATATGAAATAATGGATGCATATCGTATGTAATGGAAGAAGGAATTGTTTTATATAAGAATTATGTAGTTTTGACGGAACACCATGCAAATGTGTAAAATGAAAAGCAATTAATCATACATACTATTGCTATAAATACTATATTATTAAATAACAATTGGAAAGTATATGCATACTATTGGTTGAAATTGTTGGTTCTTATGCGTGAGCCTTTTGAATCAGGTCGATAAGCAACTTGACTTGTTCGGATGGTTTTTTGGCATAGACGATTCCATAGGGAACGGAGATGTTCCAGTCGGTGGAGATGGTGGTGAGGCCGGGATGGACATGTTCCCAGATTCGTGTTGTGACTAATAGGGTACCGCTCGTGGCAGCGCGGTTGAAAACATCAAGGTCGTAGGTGGATGTCTCTTCAAGGTGGATTCCAGGAACCGTCCCAAGCAGTTCATGGATGCGGTCCACGGTACCTGAATCTCCCCTATGCATGAGCATGACCGTCCTCTCCGCAAGGTCGGAGAGGCTGATGAGGCTTTTGTCTGCCAAGGGATCATTGAGGGGGACCGCCAGACATTGCTCTGTCGAACCGATGGGAAAGAACTCGCAGCGGTCCAGCCAGCTTTTTGCGTCGCATACCCCGATCATCAGGTCAAAGACAATTCCCAGGTTGTCCAGAACATTGCGTATCTCCGAATGCGTGTCATCGAAGGGGACCACCTGAAGACTCCATTCCGGGAACCGTACACCGTAACGGCTCCAGAGGCTGATGAAAGGTGTGCAGGGGTAGAGGATGGAGGAGCCGACCGAAATATGGCGTGCCTTTTCCCGTATGGTTTCCCGCGCTTCTGATTCTGCCTTCTCCGAATACGAGACAAGCAGTCTCGCGTAATCAAGGATCACATTGCCGGCTTCGGTCAGGCGGACCCCCTGATGGGTTCGGGAGAGCAACTTGCAACCTACTTCGTCCTCGAGGTTGTCGAGCTGCTTCATGGTTGCCGTGGAGCTGATATGAAGGCGTTCGCTCGCTTTGGTAAACGAACCTGTTTCGGCTACCTCGAGAAACGCCTTGAGATACCTGTTGTAAAGCATGCAGACCTCGCATCAACTAAAAGTTAACACCATGCTATACACATTGTTCTTCCCAATCCAGCGGAATTCGCCTATGTTTGCATCGGAAGGACATACTATGACGCTTGAAGAAATCCAGGAGCACAGCATATTTCCGGTTGGCGGAGAGAACACCGCATTTGCCGGTTATTTTCAAGGAACCAGCTACCTGCAGATGCTGAGCCTGAAACAAGTCGCGATCGGCAACGTGACCTTCGAGCCTGGCTGTAGGAACAACTGGCACATCCATCATGCCAAGGAGGGTGGCGGACAGGTGTTGCTGGTTACTGCTGGTCGTGGCTGGTATCAGGAGTGGGGGTGCCCCGCCCGCGAGTTGCGGGCTGGCGATGTGGTCAACATACCTCCGGAGGTGAAACACTGGCACGGAGCCGCCAAGGACAGCGCTTTCCAGCATCTGGCAATCGAGGTTCCCGGAGCGGAGACATGGACCGAGTGGTGCGGACCGGTACGCGATGAGGAGTACCGGAAACTCCGATAGCAGGTGGTATTCTTCATTCGAAGAAGTGTGTAGGACTCTTGGCGATTTCGTTGGGAGGAAGTATCTTAGAGCCATCCTTTCATACAAGGCGGTGCCTATGAACGAAGTAAAAGAGCCTAATAAAAAGCCATTGTTATATTATTACTTTCTGGCTCTTCTCCTGATTTTCCTGTTCAACTTCCTGGTGTTCCCGCAGATGGTCGCTCCACGTGTCCGGGAGATCGACTACGGCACCTTCATGACCATGACGGAAGACCACAAGATCGGCCAGGTCCAGCTGGAGTCGAACCAGATTGTCTTTTCGGATAAGGATGGCAATCTCTACAAGACCGGGTTGATGGACGACCCGAACCTGGTGGAACGCCTGCACGACGCAAACGTCACCTTCGCCAGCCAGATTGTCCAGCAGCTTTCCCCCTTCGCCAACTTCCTGCTTTCCTGGGTACTCCCGATCGCCATCTTCTATTTCCTCGGACGGATGCTGAACCGCCGGATGATGAAGAACTTTGGCGGGGACGGCATGATGTTCAACATGGGCAAGAGCAACGCCAAGGTCTATGTCCCGAGCGAGACCGGCATCAAGTTCGCCGATGTCGCGGGCGAGGAAGAGGCGAAGGAGAACCTGCAGGAAATCGTCAACTACCTGCATGATCCCTCCAAATACCAGAAGATTGGCGCGAAGATGCCGAAGGGTGTCCTGCTGGTCGGCCCTCCAGGAACCGGCAAGACCATGCTGGCGAAGGCGGTCGCCGGCGAGGCGGAAGTCCCGTTCTTCTCCATCAGCGGCAGCGAGTTCGTCGAGATGTTCGTCGGCATGGGCGCCAGCAAGGTCCGGGACCTGTTCCGGCAGGCCAAGGAGAAAGCTCCTTGCATCGTCTTCATCGACGAGATCGACGCTATCGGGAAGAAACGTGACGGCAACTTCGGCGGCAATGACGAGCGGGAGCAGACCCTGAACCAGCTGCTTACCGAGATGGACGGCTTCGAAGGTACCAATGGCGTCATCATCCTTGCGGCGACCAACCGGCCGGAGAGCCTTGACCCTGCCTTGACGAGGCCTGGCCGTTTCGACCGGCGTGTTCCTGTCGAGCTTCCCGACCTGCAGGGCCGTGAGGCGATTCTCAAGGTCCACGCCAAGAAGATCAAGACCGAAGCGAACATCGACTATGGCAAGATCGCCCGTATGGCAAGTGGTGCCAGCGGCGCGGAATTGGCCAACATCGTCAACGAGGCTGCCCTGCGCGCCATCCGTGACGGCCGCGACGCCGCCAGCCAGGCAGACATGGAAGAGTCGATCGAGGTGGTCATCGCCGGCTACCAGAAGAAGAACGCCATCCTGACCGACGCGGAGAAGAAGGTGGTCGCCTATCACGAGGTCGGCCACGCATTGGTCGCTGCCCTGCAGAACCATTCCGCTCCGGTCCAGAAGATCACGATCATCCCGCGCACCAGCGGAGCTCTCGGCTATACCATGCAGATGGACGAGGGAAACCATTACCTCTACACGAAGGAGGAGATGGAGAACAAGATCGCGACCTTTACCGGCGGCCGCGCGGCAGAGGAAGTGGTCTTTGGCAGCGTGACGACGGGTGCCTCGAACGATATCGAGCAGGCCACCAAGATGGCCAGGGCGATGATCAGCCGCTACGGCATGAGCAATAATTTCGACATGGTGGCGCTGGAGACCGTCACCAACCAGTATTTGGGCGGTGACGCGTCGCTTGCCTGCTCGGCCGATACCCAGACCGAAATCGACAAAGAGGTGGTCGCGCTGGTGAAGAAACAGCACGAGAAAGCTATCGCGCTTCTCAAGGCGAACCGTGCGAAACTGGATGAGATCGCGCAGTATCTCTACCAGAAGGAGACGATTACCGGCGATGAGTTCATGGACATCCTGAACCGGAAGGAGAACTGATTTCCTGTCGTTCCCCATCATCTCTCCGGAGGATGGGGAATTTGTTTCCGGAGCTGTGTTTCGTTGCCTTGGGAACCCGCTTCCGCTACAATCTACGTGTTTGAGGAGTTGTCATGGATCCCTTAGTCTCGATCATTGTGCCGGTGTACAACGGGGAAGCGTGGATTGCTCGCTGTGTCCAGAGCGTCCTTACCCAGGAGTTTACGGAGTATGAGCTGATCTTGGTGGACGATGGCAGCAAGGACGCATCCGCCGCCATGCTTGACGCCTACGCCAAGGAAGACGCCCGGGTGCGGGTCATCCACAAGCCCAATGGGGGTGTCTCCTCGGCCCGCAATGCCGCGCTTGACATCGCCAAGGGTACATACGTCCAGTTCATGGACGCTGATGACTGGATTCCCTCGGACTCGACGAAACTCCTGTATCAGTCGGCTGTCAGCCACGACGCCGACATGGTCATCGCCGATTTCTGGCGGGTGGTGGGGGACCGTGTCTCCCAGAAAGGCGACATCGAGGAAGAGCAGGAGATGGACAAGCTCGCCTATGTGGGCTTCATGCAACAGAACCCCGCCGACTTCTACTATGGCGCGCTGTGGAACAAACTGTTCCGCCGGAGCAAGATCGAGGCCTATCAGCTCCGCATGGATGAGTCGCTTTCCTGGTGCGAGGATTTCGTCTTCAACCTTGAGTTCATCCTCCATGTGGAGAAAATCTTCGCCCTCCGTGCTCCTGTCTATTATTATGTGAAGACCTCCGGCTCCCTGGTGAATACCCGGTTGAAGTTCTCCCGCGTGCTGCGCATGAAGCTCGACATGCTCGAGTACTACAACGAGTTCTACATGCAGCTGTATGACGAGAAGTCGTACCGGAAGAAACGGGGAGAGCTTTACCGCTTCCTGATCGATGTGGCGGGGGATGGCGGGGCCATCGCCATGTCGCTCGGCACCAAGAAGCTGGGCAAGGAAGTGATTCCCGCAGTGGCCGCAAGCGACATGCTGGATGACAACTTCTTCACGGAACTCTACTACCAGGACAAGCTGTTGGCCCGCTATCTGACCACCGTCGCAAACCGTTTTGACTTGGAGCTACGCGATGTCAGGATTCTTTGCTATCTTATCGTATCGCAAGGTACTCGGTCGACCAAGGCGATCAAGGATTTCACGGGCTACTCGCAAGTAGTGGTCACCACCAGCCTGCGGGCCATGACGCTCCGCCATTTCGTCCATTTCGGCAAAGGGCGGCCAGCCCTGATCAGTCTCGGTTCGGAGAGCAAACCGGTCGTCGAGGCGATCGGCCAGGTGCTCACCGATTTCCAGCGGGTAAGCGAGGCGTTGCTATCCCAACAGGAGCGGTTGGAGTACCGGAAACTTCGAAGCAAAAGCATTGATGGAATCAAGCAGCTCTTGCTGACAAAGGTGGAAGGCACAGGAGTATGAGGCTGGAAGCGTCAGATGTCATGGAGATTGCACAGTGGTTGGAGAAGCGCGGACGTCTTCTCCTTGAGAAGGAGTACCTTCACCATGGATCCACGACGGTCTTCGACCATTCCCTGCATGTGGCGTTCAAATCGCTCCAGATTGTCCATACGCTGCATTTGCATGTCGACGAGAGGAGCCTGGTTGTCGGTGCCCTGCTGCATGACTATTTTCTTTACGATTGGCATGAGAAGGTGCAGTGGCATCGGCTCCACGGCATCCGCCATCCCCGTTTCGCGCTGGACAACGCCTTGGAAGACTACCAGCTGAACGATATCGAGCGCGACATCATCCGCCACCACATGTTTCCCGGGACCTTCGTCTGCCCCCACACCTTGGAAGGATGGGTCGTCTGCCTGGCGGACAAGCTGTGCGCGGTGGGGGAAGGATATTCCCCGTTCCGCAGAGGGATGCGCCATAGTGCCGATGATGTTCCCTATGGCAAGAGCGTGTAAGGTGGGAAGCTGTTTCTTACATAAGAATGCATGAAATAAGAAACCTCATGACCCGGCAATGTCGGCCTCTGGCCTGGGACAGAGTAAAGAATGCGGTTGCATAGGATCTCTTCCGCGATACGTTCTTTTGATTTTAGGCTCATCCTACCTATCTGACGCCTCTTCTTGGGTCTGGATCATCGTAACCTATTTTCCATCGGAAGCGTACAGAAGCACCCAGACCTTCTCCTTGTCCGGCAGGTCCTTCACCGACTTGCATGTGGGTCTGGAACATAAAACGTTGGTGGAAGACCATGTGCTCCACAAGAATCAATCGTCATGAGGGAATTTCTTTTCTAGGACTTCCATCTGGTTCCGTTTTTGATCCACCACAGCCAGAACATACACTCGGTTGTTGGTTTCATCGATTCTATAATACACGAAAAAATTCTTTGCCTTGATTTTCCGAATGCCCATGGATTTCCATGGGTCGTCCATAAGAGGGGCAATACTGGCTGCGAGATGGGATAGGGTAAGGATTTCTTTGCGAATGCTTTGCAGATAACGTAAGGCAACGTCAGGAGAAAGCAGCGTGTTGGCAATATACTCTTTCATCTCGCGAAGATCCTCTTCCGCATCTGGCGTAATAATGATTGTGTAAGCGCTCACCGAAGACTGCCCTCAAGATCGTCAAACACATCATCAACAGTCCTGCCTTTCCCCGCGAGAGATTGCTCATAGCTATGCTTCAGTTTTGTGTATAGTTCCGTATTGGTCATTTCATCTTCCGCTTTCGGTCGTTCTGGGAGTGTCAACGCAAACGGTATACCGCGATGGTAGACAATCTGCCGATATAAGGTGTTGATAACTACCGATACGGGTATGCCGAGATTCTGCAGGATATCTTCCGCTTCTTCTTTGATTTTCGTTTCCACACGGACACTCACTGTTGCATCTTTCATCGCATGCCTCGTGCTTATATTGTATTTCAATGTCTCGTAATCAGCAATACATTTATGACACTTTGATGTGAAGACAGCAAGTTGATTTTCCGTCAGTGTGCTCTTTTGTGTAAAAACATAAAGATACCTTCACTGGCGCTGGAATGTATCATCACGGCTTACCTGAACGAACAGGGGCTCAATGAGGAATGCAAGGAAAACGAGACCCCTGATTGATGGAAGACTGGTGGGAGAGTCCTGATTCCGGCAGAAGCGGTACCTGTGGTATCGGAGGATCCCGCTAACTCGAATGAGGGAACCTCAGGAAACGTTTGTGCGCATGATGGAGCATAGGAGAAAACACCTATGGATGCTGAACGCGATAGATTGATTCAAGAATACAAGGATCAATTCAATGATAATTTTCCTCTTTTAGGTTTTTCGGGAACGGATAAGGACCTAATCAAGGCGTTGAAGGAATGTCTAGGCACAGGCATTCCTTATGAGTTGAAAGATGCAGACAACCGGATCTGTTGATCTTGCTTGATGCTGATTGCGGGAAAAGAGATTTCACGGATCGCATTCGGAAATATCCATGCATGGCAAGAACCCCTCCCGTACCAGCAGGGAAGGGCTCTTGCCTGATGCCTTTGCATCAATGCCCGAGGTTGTTCGCCTTCAGCACGTACTCGGCAAGGGCGCGGTTGGTGTCGATCCAGGCGCCATGGGCAAGCATGTAGCCGATCAGGTCGCCCAGCATGGCGACGCGGCTGGCACGCCCCATGAACTGGGGATGGAGGACGAAGTTGATCATCCTTCCTTCCTCGGCGAGCGCGTCGAATTCTTCCTTCCAGATCTCTTCCATCTCCCTTGGGCTTTTGAGCTCGTAGCGTTCGGGAGGAGTATCCGTATAGAAGTCATAGGCGGTGTCGTCAAACATCGAATCCTTGGGCAGTTCGACCAGTGGCACCCGCTTGCCGTCCACCTCATGGATGAAGGGCCCGTCGGCGTCCCGCCAGTTGGAAGAGTAGATGTATCCGTGTTTCAGCCAAAGTTTCTTGGAATAGTCGTGGATCACGCCTCCCGGACCGCGGTGGCCGACAATCCGGTAGCCGGTCAGCTCCCTGATTTTCCGCTCCGCCTTGGACATGATGGCGTCTTCTTCCTCCTCGGTCGTGTCGGGGTTGTCCTCATGGAACCAGCCATGGAAGCCGATATCGTGTCCGCGGCGGGCCACCTCGCGCACCACGTCAGGGTACTGTTCGGCCACGCAGCCGGGAATGAAGAACGTCGCCTTGACCTTGTGGACATCCAGCATGTCCAGGATACGGGGTATGCCCTGCTTGGGTCCGTAGGCTCCGCGGGACATGTCCGTCAGGTGCCTCGCGCCAATCTCGCCATGGGTGGTCCACATAGTCTCGGCGTCGATATCGAATCCGAGGGTAATGGCGATCCGCTTGCCCTCCGGCCAGACGGGCACGTCTTCCAGCTTTCCCTGGTTGTACATCGACTTATCCATGATAGGCCTCCTTGTGGGCGAGCACGTACCGTGCGACGTTCTCGCAGGTGGTGATCCAGGCGCCGTGCTCCTGCATGTAGGCGATGAACCGGCAAAGCGGTTTGATCCTGCTGCCACGTCCGATCAGCTGGGGGTGGAGCTTCAGGATGAAGACTTTGTTGCCTTCCTCTGCAAGGGCGTCGAACTCGTCCTTCCAGTTCCCGAAAACCTCCCGGGTGGTGTACATCGAGCGGACAGCCGGGTTGCTGAAGGTGAAGAACCAATAGGTCATGTCGTCCATCGTCTGCTCGTTGGGAAGCTCGACCAGGCCGGAGTCGTCGACAGGATAGGCCCAGTCGCAGTCCTTCATCGTGCTCTCATACAGATATCCCCGCTTTTCCAGCACCGCCATGGTGTAAGGATGGATGATTCCCAGCGGTCCGCGGCTTCCGACAGGCTTCCTGCCGGCCAGCCGCTCGATCAGGACCTCGCTTGTTTCCAGTTGCCTGAGGGCTTCGTCCTCAGGCAGATCGATGTCCGCATTGTGGTCGTAGGTATGGTAGGCGATTTCATGGCCCCGTTCCGCTATCTCCCTGCAGCATTCCGGGTATGCCTCAAGGACGGCGCCAGGGATGAAGAAGGTGCAGTGTATCTGGGTGGTATCGAGGCACTCGAGGACTCTGCGCAGTCCCTCATGGGGAGCGTACAGGCCGCGGGAGTAGTCGGTGAACCCCATATGCTTGCCTTTGCTCTCCGCACGGCTTTTCCTGAGGTATTCGGCGTCAAAGTCGAATGTGACCATGACGGCAATCCGTTTGCCCTCCGGCCAGCGGTATGCAGGCCCGTTCGTATGTCCATCAATGGGAAGCATCTCGTCAACTCCTTCGCGCCACAAGCGGTTTTCTGGCATTGAATATACAATTCATGCGGGATGCTATGCAATGCAAGCGAATATGGATTGTATTTTTTTACAGAAAATCCCCGAAACCTATTGCATAAAAATTCACAAATTCATTATAAATAGGCCAATGAAAGAAACTAGTTCGTTTTTGGAGGCATGCAAATGAAAAAACATACGATGGTTATGGTTCTCATGATGGCTCTGGCAAGCTTCACTGCTTTCGCACAGGGGGCGAAGGAGACCGCTGCCGCGCCGGCAGGCACCGCCGCCCTGGATTCCATTCCCGACAACCCGTTCAAGGGCAAGACGGTGAGCGTCGGCTGTTCCGCCACCTACGTCCCGTTCGAGTCCATCACGATGGACGCCTCGGGCAACAAGACCAATGTCGGCATGAACATCGACCTGATCAAGCTGATCGTCGAGGACCACCTTGGCGGCAAGGTGAACTTCGTGGATATGCCCTTCAAGAGCCTGATCGCGGGCATCCAGTCCGGACAGATCGATTTCTGTTCCGGCGGCATGGCACCGACGGCAGAGAGGGCGAAGACCTTGGATTTCACCGTTCCGTTCTTCTGGCCGAGAAACGCCATCGTCTATCGGGACACCGATCAGTATCCTGACCTGAACAGCCTGGACGGCAAGACCGTCGCCTACGTTTTCGGCACCAACTACCAGAAGGTCGCCGAGCAGATCCCCAACGTCAAGGCCGTCGGCATCCAGGGAAGCCCCGCATGCGTCGAGGAAGTGAAGAGCGGCAGGGCTGACGCCTGCATCATCGATGGCGCTGGCGCCACCGAGTTCCTGAAGCAGAACAAGGGCCTGAAGCTTTCCCTGCTGGACAAGAACCCGAGCGACTGCTTCGCCATCGGTTTCCCGAAGAATTCCCCGTACTATGAGACGTTCAACGCCGAGTTGCAGAACGTCATGCAGGATGGCGAGTTCGACAAGATCGTCGCTTCCTGGCTGAGCGAAGAGTTCATCCTGTAAGATGAGAAGGATTTCACTGTGAACCTTGATTTCTCGAGCGTCTGGCAATATTGGCCATTCCTGTACCATGGAACGCTGCTTACCCTGCGGGTCACCTTCTTCTGCACGATATTCGGTTTCCTGCTTGGTGTGCTGCTTTCCCTGGTGAAACTGAGCCGCTGCAAACCCTTGCAGTGGTTCGGTCGTTTTTATACGTCGATTTTCCGTGGCACCCCGCTTCTGGTGCAACTGTGCATCATCCACTTCGGCGTCCCCCAGCTCTTCGGTGTCCGTTTCACGGCTATCCAGAGCGGCATCCTTGCCTTCAGCCTGAACAGCGCCGCCTATGTCTCGGAGATTTTCCGTGGCGGCATCCAGGCCATCGACAAGGGACAGTTCGAGGCCGCCAAGAGCCTTGGAGTCGGCTATGGCGACATGATGAAGGACATCATCCTTCCTCAGGCGCTGCGCCATATCCTGCCGGCATTGGTCAACGAGGCGATCGCCCTGTTGAAGGAGTCGAGCCAGCTTTCCTATATCGGGGCTGTCGAACTGCTCCGCGCGGCCGACCAGATCACCGTCGTCAGTTACCGCTTCTTCGAGCCGTACCTGGTCGCCGGCCTGATCTACTACATCCTGGTCATGATTCTCTCCTTCTTCATGGGAAAGCTGGAGAGGTGGGTGAACCGGAGTGAAAGGGGATGAGCATGGAAAACGTCATTCAGTTTGAAGCCGTCCATAAAAGTTTCGGCAATCTGGAAGTCCTGAAGGGCATCGACATGTCCATCCAGAAGGGCCAGGTAGTCACCTTGATCGGTCCTTCCGGTGGAGGAAAGAGCACCATGCTCCGCTGCATCAACGGCCTGGAGGTTCCGACAAGCGGCAAGGTCCTGGTGAACGGAATCGATATCACCGCTCCGAAGACCGACATGACCAAGATCCGCAAGGGCATCGGCATGGTGTTCCAGCATTTCAACCTGTTCCCCCACCTGACGGTCATGGAGAACATGATCTACGCGCCGATGAAGGTGAACAAGCTGGATAGGGAAGCGGCGACGGCCAAAGCCATGCAACTGCTCAAGCGGGTAGGCTTGACCGAGAAGGCGGACCAGTTCCCGGGCAAGCTTTCCGGGGGCCAGCAACAGCGTATCGCCATCGCGCGCGCACTTGCCATGGAGCCGGAAATCATGCTCTTCGACGAGCCGACCAGCGCCCTTGACCCGGAGATGGTCAAAGAGGTGCTCGAAGTCATCAAGAGCCTCGCCCATACCGGCATGACGATGGTTCTGGTGACGCACGAGATGGGGTTTGCCCGGGAGGTCGCCGACAAGGTCTGTTTCCTTGACGGAGGAAAGATCCTCGAGCAGGCGCCACCCCTCGAGTTCTTCTCCCATCCGAAGGCGGAGAGAACCAAGGAATTCCTTGAGAAAGTCCTTTGACAGGCACGCCACCCCGCGGGGTGGCCGTTGTTTTTCCGGAGGTATGACGATGGATCTTGAACAGACGTGGCGGTGGTTCCACCAGCATGCGGAATTGTCCTTCAAGGAATACGAGACCACGAAGGAAATCAGGCGCATCCTTTCCTCCATCAACGGAGTCGCATTGCTCGACCTTGGCCTTCCTACCGGAGTCCTTGCCCAAATCAGGGGAGACCAGGAAGGACCGGTCATCCTGCTGCGGGCGGATATCGATGCCCTGCCGATCCGCGAGCAGACGGCACTCGGTTGCCCGTCCCTCACCGAAGGGACCATGCACGCCTGCGGACACGACTGGCATATCGTCAATCTGTTGCAGACGGCTTGGTTGCTTTCCCGAAAGCGGAAAGAGATTCATGGAACCATCCTGCTTCTCTTCCAGCCCGCGGAAGAATCCGGTGGCGGGGCGAAGCGCGTCGTCGGCACGGGACTTTTCACGAAATATCCGGTCAAGCGCGTGTTCGGCTTGCACATCCAGCCCCAGCTGGAGGCGGGAACGATAGCTGTCTGCGACGGGGCGATCAGTGCCGCGGTCGACCGTTTCTCCATCACCATTCACGGGACAGGCTGCCATGGCGCGCATCCCGAGGATGGCCTGGACCCGATTCCCGCGGCCTGCCAGCTTGCCGTCAGCCTGGAGAACATCGTCGCCCGCCGCATCAAGGCGTCCGACCAGGCGGTCGTCAGCGTGACGCATCTGGAGGCAGGCACCAGCTGGAACATCATTCCCGACACCGCGGTATTGGAGGGCACCAACCGTACCTTCAAGCCGGAAGTGCGTTCCCTGATCAAACGATGCTTCGAGGAGAAGTGCCAAGCGCTCGAGGCGGAAGGATACCAGGTGGAACTGGACCTGAAATGGGGGACCCCTGCGACCGACAACGACCCCGTCCTGACCGATTTGGTCAGGGACGAGGCACATGCCGAAGGTCTGAAGGTGGCGGAGCTTGCGGGCGGGGAGATGTCAGGCGAGGACTTTTCCTTCTACCAGCAGCTGGTTCCCGGGTCCTTCTTCCATGTGGGGGTGGGAGGGTCGTATCCGCTCCACAGCCCCCATCTGGAGATCGACCGGAATTGTTTGGAACAGAGCGCAAGGCTGTTAGCGCAGGTGGCCATCCGGGCCGGAAGCGGGGATTGACCGGCCCGTATTCGAGGAAGACAACGCCCGTGTTTCCATCAGGATCATGAGCGCAAGCACCGCCAGAAGGTAGTAGGGATACAGTCCAAACCCCACCAGTTTCGCAAGAAAGGCGAAGAGGGGAGAGAAGAAGGTCGATCCGATGTAGGCGGATGCCATCTGCATGCCGACCATCGCCTGCGAGTTCTCGGCTCCGAAATGACGGGGCGTCAGGTGGATGAGGCTCGGATAGATGGGCGCGCAGCCCAGCCCGACCGTGACCAGCCCGAGCAGTGCGAGGCTGTGGGAAACGGGCTGGAGGATGCAGAGGATTCCGGCCAGGGCGATTCCGCTCCCGGCCTTGATCATGGCCTCGTCACTTAGCCGCATGGCGATGAAGCCGCATAGGGCGCGCCCCAGCGTGATTCCCAGGTAGAACAACGAGGCGAATTTCGCCGCGGTCATCGCATCGATGCCCCTTGCCTGCACCAGGTAGCTTGCTGCCCACACCCCCGTGCAGTTCTCAAGCGTGCTGTAGCAGAAAAAACAAGCCAGCGTAGCGACGGCTCCATGCATCTTGAGCGCGTTCCGAAGGTGGCCGCCCGGAGCCGTGGCGCCGCTATCCGGATCCTGTTTCCTCGGCATCCAGAGCCGGAGGGAAAGAACCAGCACCAAGGTGAAGCAACCTTGCAGGATGGCGATCAACCGGTAGCCACCCTGCCAGCCGAGCCTTCTCGACAGGGCGAAGCCCATGAGCACCGGCCCCAGAGAGGCTCCGATACCCCACATGCAGTGAAGCCAGCTCATATGGCTGCTCTTGTAGTGGATCGCTACGTAATTGTTCAACGCCGCGTCGACGCTCCCGGCCCCGAGGCCGTAGGGAATCGCCCAAAGGAGCAACATCCAGAAGCGGGTGCAGAGCGAGAATCCCCAGAGCGCCACCGCTGTCATCAGCGTACTGACGAAGGTGACGATTCCCGCATGCAACTTTTGGTTGATACGGTCGCTCAAAAGGCTGGAGACGACCGTCATGAGGCTGATGGTCATGGAAACCAGCCCGCCATGGGCGATACTGACCCCCAGTTCCGTATGCATCAAAGGCCATGCGGATCCCAGGACCGTATCCGGGAGTCCAAGACTGATGAAGGAAAGATAGATGACTGCCAATAAAGCAAGGTACATGCGCACACTGTCTCACAATCAATCTGAAGAAACAAGAGAGCAAAACCCTAGGGAATTTGACAAATCAGGGGTACAATGGAACCATGATTCGCTTTGTCGTGTGTGGTAGTGGTTGGAGGGCGATGTTCCCCGTGCGGCTCGCCCGTCTCGTTCCCGAACGGTTCGAACTGGTTTCCCTGTACACCCATACGGTGGAACGGGCAAAAATCCTGCGGGAACAGGGTCTTCCCGCGGTCTCCAACATGGACCAGTCGCTCTCTGTCCCCCATGACCTCGTCATTGTCGCTTCCGGACCGGGGACCCTGGCGAAAACCCTTGTCGCGCTTTGCGCGAGGAACGAGCGGATACTTTCCGAGACCTCGTTCCTTCCGCTTGAAGAAGAGGCCTGCAAGCGGCTTTGGAACCTTCCTGTCTCCGTGCTGGAGCAGTACTGGTACACGCCTCTATGGTCCTCCGTCGCCAAGGTGCTGCCGTCAATCGGCCGTGTCGACCAAGTCTCTCTCAGCGGTCTTCACTGCCATCACGCCGCTTCCATTTTCCGGAGGATCTTCCAGGTCGTCGATGAAATGCCGCGCATGCTTGGTTCGGTTGATTTTCCCTCCCAATGCATCAAGACGGCAGAAAGGGGCGGCATCTGCCTGACCGGGGAAAGACAGGACTACACCAGGTCGCTAAGGGTGATGCGGTTCGAAAGGGGGCTGGCGGTATACGACCAGTCAAGCAACCAGTATCACAGCGCGTTCTTCGGACTCCATTTCGAAATCCGTGGAGAGAAGGGGACCATCACCGAGGCTGGCGTCACCATGCTGGACGAACACCGCTATCCGATGACATTGCCCTTCCAGTTCCACACGCAGCGGCGCTTTGGCAATGAGTCGCTTGCGCTTACCCATGTGACCGTGGGAAACCAGACCACCTTCATCAACACGTATGGCGAGACGAATCTGGACAACGATGAGATTGCCATCGCCCGTATGATGGAACTGCTGATGCTGGGTAAAGATCCCTACCCGATCCAGGAAGCGATCCGCGATGCCCGCCTAGGAAAACGTTTCCTTGCAAATGCACCCGGCATGTCCTGATTCGGACATGTTGCTTTCTTTGTGCATGGTGAAGCATGATATTGGCATATATTATGTAACGATATACGAGTGAAAAATGAAATCAAAAAGCTAATTATATATGATAAAACATCATAACAGTATGTATGCAATTCATACATACTCTGTATTTGTAATATTATTGTTTCTTATTTAATACATCAATACATAAAGATTAAAATATAAAATACATGTTGACATGGAAAGGTGGGTGTTTTTTGTTTTGCCACACCACCTTGCATAGAGGTTGGTATACTAATACAAAATACCGTACAAGGAATGATGAATTCGAAACTCGCATTATCCGTCCAAAGCGTCAGGATTGTCATAATCGAGAAGGTCGTCCGGCAACGTATGGAGAGATTCCGAGAGATGTTGGAGAAAGACTCTGACATGCAACTCGAGGGGATGATGCCTCCAGAGCAGGCAAAGCGGAGAAGGGTCTTGGGGAGCACAAGGCCGCACGCAACACGCAGGGTCGCGTACGGTTCCTTGGAGGATGACATAGCCGAGACGTTCCCTCGCCAAGAGCACGCCTGTCTCGCGTAGGGAGAAGGTGCCCCCCTTGTGTACCGATCGCTCCTTGTTTCCAAGCCAGGCCGCGACCCACGGCGAGCTTGCGGCATCGGTGGAACAATATACCGTTTTGCCGGCGAGTGCGTCCGGCACGATTGCATGGGAACCAGCAAGCGCGTCATCCTTTTGCATCACCACATTCCACGTTGCTTTCTGGGGAAGCGTCATGAAGGAATATCTCGAATGGTCGAAAGGTTCGAATACCATGGCGAAATCAAGAAGGCCGGAATCCAGCTGGTCAAGCAAAAACCGTGTGCCACCAGAGGTGAGACGGACCGGGATGGCTGGGTTTGTCCGGGAGATGTCCAGGACAGCCGGCATGATGCATTGCAGGTCCGCCTGCTCCGGAAACCCGATGCATAGCTGCTTGCCTGGGCGGGCGACTCCATGCGACAGGTGGTGCGCCGTTTCCGACTCGAGAGCCAGCAGTTCCCTCGCCCGTTGCCTGAGAAATACTCCTTCCGGTGTCAGCGTAATCTTCCGGTTTCCACGGAGGAAGAGTTCCTTGCCGCATTCCTCCTCCAGGTGCTTGAGCTGTCGGGAGAGGGTGGGTTGCGTCAGGTGAAGCACTTCCGCCGCATTGGAAATGCTTCCTTCCTGGCAAACCGCGAGAAAATAGCGTAATACGCGAAATTCCATCAGCCTTCTCCCTTGTCTAGTGTGAAGACTTTTCTGGGGGGAGTAAAGGCTGGGACCTCGGGACCAATCCACATTTTCAGGTTATTTGTTTCCCTGGAAAAAGAAAGGGATGCCGATTCCTTCCACATCTCCCGCTTCCGGAAGTCTCGTTCCCGTCAGGCCAGAAACGCGTATCACCAACACTACCCGATATGGCAAAGTTCTCCATGCCGCGCGCGGATGGGACGGTCCTCCAAGCTGGACAGTGCAAGCATACGGATCCAGTCCACCGTATATCAGACGATGACATGGGTTGCTCCTAGGGGGGCGAAAAGCGGGCAGATCCCTGTCCGTTTCGCTACGGTTGGCGTATCATGCTGGTATGCGGATACGTAAGGCGGTGGAAACCGATTTTCCTGTGATGCTTTCCCTGTATGACGAGGCGAGGGCCTTCATGCACAGCCATGGGAATCCCCATCAATGGATTGGAGGATATCCCTCCGAGCCATTGCTGAGGGATGACCTGGCAAAGGGACGACTCTATGTCGTGGTCGCAGACAGCGGGGAAGTTGTCGGTGTGTTTGTGTTTTTTGTCGGGATTGAGCCGACCTACGGGCGAATCGTCGCGGGAACCTGGCCGGACGACAAGCCCTATGGTGTGGTGCATCGCATCGCCAGCAGGCAGGGCAGCCATGGAGTCGGCACCTATGCCTTGCAATGGGCATGGCGGAAGAGTGGAAGGCATCTGCGCATCGACACCCACAAGGACAACCTGCCGATGCGGCGACTGGTGGCGAAACTGGACTTCCAGTATTGCGGAATCGTCTTCATGGAGGATGGTTCCGAGAGGATCGCTTTCCAGAAGAACGGAATATGACGATCGTGCGCACATACAAGAAAGGGCTGGTTCGCACCAGCCCTTTCCTGCTTGCCTGACAAGGACTTATTGTTCGTCACCAGGGAGCGTGTGCCCGCTCTCTTTCCAGAGCCTGTCGGCGGTCGGCTTCCAGTTTTTCGCATACCCGACCGTCTTGCTGACGAGGTGGTCGACATCTTCAGGGCTCTGCAGGTCGGTGCTCTTCGCGCCGGTCTCCTTGACCATCTTCGGAAGCCAGCCAGGATTTTCCAACATCGGGCAAGGCCGGAGCATGTTCTTGTTGAAGGCCTGGTGTTCCTTGTACGCGAGGAACAGCGGCTGGGTCAGGCAGTCGTACAGGCTTTTCTCCTTGATGTTGGCGCCGGAGTAGTGGATGAAGACGCAAGGCTCCACATCGCCGTTGGCGTTGATGTGGGCGTAGTTGCGAGCGCCAGCGATGCAGCCGCCGACGAACTCGCCGTCGTTCTGGAAGTCCAACGGGAAAATCGTGATGTCGCTCTTGCTGGTGAGGCTGCGTACCTCGCGGACCTTGCGGTAGATGAGCTCCCGCTGCTGGGGAGAGGGCAGGAGGTCCGGGGAGGCGTCGTTGCCGACCGGCATGTAGTGGAAATACCAGATGTACTTGCAGCCTTTGTCCTGCAGCATGCGCAGGAAATCGTCGCTGATGACGGTCTCGGTGTTCTTGCTGGTGTAGCAGACGGAAACGCCGAAGAGCAACTTGTGCTGGTGCAGCAATTCCATGGTGTGCATGACCTCTTCGAACGAACCTTCCCCGCGACGGCTGTCGTTCTGCTTGGCGAAGCCTTCGACGGAGAGGGTCAGCGTCAGGTTGCCGACCTCCAGCATCTCCTTGCAGAATTCCTCATCGACCAGGGAGCCGTTGGTGAAGGAGAGGAATTCGCAGTCGGGATTCTCTTTGCAGAGACGGATGATGTCGTGCTTGCGGACCATCGGCTCTCCACCGGTGAACAGGTAGAAATAGATGCCGAGCTCCTTGCCCTGTTTGACGATGGAGGCTAGCTGTTCATAGGTCAGGTTCAGCGCATGGCCGTATTCCGCTGCCCAGCAACCGGTACAATGCTTGTTGCATGCGGTAGTCGGGTCGATCAGCAAGGTCCAAGGAAGGTTGATGCCCTTTTCGGCACAGATCGCTTTCTGGTTCGCCCTGCCGATCAGGACGCTGTTGACGAAGAAATTGCTCATCAGGGCCTTGCGCACCTTCGGGTCGGTGTCGCCCCACAGCTGGAGCACGAACTTGTGCCACTTGTTGTCCTTGTCTTCCACTATCTTGCGGAGGAACTCCCTCTGCTTCCGATAGGTGCCGTTCCGGTCGACTTTGTCCGCCCAGCCAAGCATGCGGCCAAGATTCTTTTCCGGATCGCTGTCAAGGAAATTGATACCCATTTGCGCGATGGTCGCCGTAAGGGAATTCTTCAATTTGCCCATATGCCATTTCTCCCTCGAATGATATGTTCCCGTGAAGTGTACCAACAGATTCTTGGGAAGGAAATGGACAAATCTTGCAATCGTGTCCAAAAAATACCCACTCCACAAAAACTGGATTTGGTTTGTGGAGTGGATGGGGACAGGATCTCGTTTTTCTTTTGGAGAAATATGATTACAGGGAAGCCTTGAAAGCTTCGAATTCTTCCATGACCTGCTTGGCCGGTTTCTCGCTCAGGCTGAAAAGCACCAGCATGAGCGATCCGACGATGAAGCCGGGAAGCAACTCGTACAGGTCGAACAGGCCTCCGGAGAGCTGGCGCCACAGGATGATTGTGAGGCCACCGGCGACCATACCTGCGATAATGCCGCGTCTGGAGGTCCGTTTCCAGAAGATCGAGGCGAGGATGCAGGGACCAAAGGTGGCGCCGAAACCTGCCCACGCGTAGCTGACGATAGAGAAGACCGACGAATCGGGATCCAGGGCAAGGAAGACGGCTACGACGGTGATCGCGATGATGCCGATACGGCTGACGGCGAGCACCTCCTTCTCCGAGGCGGTCTTGTGGATGAACGTCTTGTAGATGTCTTCGGCAAAGGCTGAGCTCGCGACGAGCAGCTGGCTGTCCGCCGTGCTCATGCTGGAGGCGAGCACCGCGCACAGGAAGACACCGGCAAGGAAGGTGGGGAAGAAGATTTTCGCCTGGTCGATGAAGGCGTTCTCCGCCGCGGTCTGGCTTGCGTACTGGACGGGCAACGTCACATGGGCGAGTACGCCGATGACCATGGCGACAGCCATGGAGACCGTGACCCACACCATGGCGATGCGCCGTGCGGCGGGAATCTCCTCGTTGCTCTTGATTCCCATGAACCGGACCAGAATATGCGGCATGCCGAAATATCCAAGCCCCCATGCCATCAAACTGATGATGGAGAGGATGTCGTAGTCGGCGTTGACGAAGGGATTCAGCATATCCTGCACTTCTCCGATACGGGGTCCTGCCTCGTTGAAGCCCAGCACCATGGTGACCACCAGGGCGAAGAACATCAGCGAGCCCTGGATGAAGTCGGTGGTGACCACCGCCATGTAGCCGCCAGTGAGCGTGTAGCCGACAATGACCAGGATGCCGATCACCAGCCCGGTATAGTAGCTCATGCCGAAGACTGAACGGAACAACTTGCCGCAGGCGACGAAGCCGCTTGCCGTGTAGATGACGAAAAACAGGATGATCATCACCGCGCCAATGGCCTTGATCCGGCCGCTCGTGTCATGGACCCGGTTGGACAGGAATTCCGGAATGGTGATGGCGTCCCCGGCCTGGATCGCGTAGGTGCGAAGCCGCTTGGCGACGATTTTCCAGTTCAGATAGGTTCCTGCCAGCAGGCCGAGCACCGTCCAGAACGCCTCGCCCTTGCAACCAGTCATATAGGCGACTCCCGGCACTCCCATCAGGAGCCAGCTGCTCATATCCGAAGCCTCGGCGCTGAGGGCGGTAAGCCAAGGGCCGGTCTTGTGGCCTCCAAGGAAATAATCCTTGGAGGATTTATTGCCGCTCATGGTGATGAAGCCAATGCACAGCATGGCGAGCAGGTAGATGGTAAAGGCGAGCAAAGTCAACATGGTATCCAACGTCATCTCAGAAACCTCCCGGAAAAAACGACAACGAGGACATCATAGGTTTTTTCATGCAGCAATTCAATGGATTATTGCATAAAAATGCATAATCATGCATGAGCCTCGTGCGAAAGCTTCTGTTCCCAGTGGGAGTTCTTGAAGTACAGGAACATGGCCAGCGAGCAAATCGCCCACCCGAAGGGATAGCCGAGCGCGATCGGGTAGATGGAATGGATGACACGGCTGATCAGGAACAGGTAGACCTGCCGGCACAGGACGAAAGAGAAGAGCATGATGCACATCGGGGTCTTCGCGTCGCCTGTACCGCGGAGCGCGCCGGCGTAAATCTGGTTGAAACAGCAGAAGACGTCGAAGGGCTCGTTGAGCCGCAAGAAAAGGGCTCCGTAATAGAGGACCGCCGCATCCTGGTTGAACAACCGTACCGTGTGTGGGGCGATGGAGACCATCAAGAGCGAAAGGGGTATGGTCACGCCAGCGGCGGTCAGGAGCGCGTCCCGAATGCCTCGTTTGATCCGTTCGACCGAACGGGCGCCGGCATTCTGGCCGACGAAGGTGGTCACCGCCAGCCCGATGGCCTGCATGGGCAGCAGGATGAACGAGTCGATGCGGCCATACGCTCCCCAGCCGCTGGTCGCCCCGGCTCCGAACGAGTTGATATAGGACTGGACGAAGATGTTGCTGAAGGAGGTGAGCGCCATCTGGAGACCCGCAGGGAACCCAATCCAGAAAATCCTTTTGAAGATGGAGAAGTCCAGGTGCATTTCAGACAGGGAAATGCTGTAGCATTCCTTGCTGGCGGCAAGCTGTCCGAAAATGAACAGGTCGCTGATGAACTGGCTGATGATGGTCGCGTATGCGACGCCGGCGACTCCCTTCTTGAAGCCAATGACGAAGAGCAGGTCGAGGACGATGTTCAGAAGGGAGGAGAGGATCAGGTAGTAGAGAGGATGGCGGGAGTCTCCGACCGCACGGAGGATGCCGCTGCCCATGTTGTACAGCATCAGGCTGGCAATGCCGAGGAAGTAGATGCGCAAATAGACGATTGCCTCGGGCACCACTTCGGCTGGGGTCTGCATGAACGACAGGAGCTTTGGCGTCGCTGCGTAGCCGATGCACATGAAGATCCCGGCCAGCAGCAGGGTCATGATGATCGAGGTGTGGATGCTCTTGCGCAGCCTGCAGGCATCCTTTGCGCCGAAATACTGGCTGATCACCACGCTGGAACCCGTGGCGAGCCCCATGAAGAAGCCGATGAGCGTATTGGTGACCGGACCGACGGAAGTGACCGCGCCAAGGGCATACGCGCCGACAAAGTTCCCCACCACGATGGAATCAACGGTGTTGTAGAATTGCTGGAACAAATTGCCTGCCAAGAGGGGAAGCGAAAAAAGGACCAACTCTTTCGCGATAGGTCCACGGGTCATGTCGACAGCATAGGATTTGCGCATGTTCACACCCTACTCGTTTCCCGAAGCGGGAGCAAGTCCTCTTGACCTAATCGCCCATCCCTTGAATCATCCACGGTATGAGTCTTGCATTCCTTCAGGAGAAACGGCCGCTTTCCCGCAAAGAGGCGGTGCTTTTGACCTTTACGCTCAGCTGGCCGACAATCCTCGCCCAACTCTCATCGGTATTCATGCAGTACATCGACGCGTCGATGGTCGGCCGGCTCGGCCCTATGGAAAGCGCGGCGATCGGGCTTGTCGCATCCAGCACCTGGCTGCTTGGCGGACTCTCTTTTGCTTTCACCACCGGTTTCATCGTCTTGGTCGCGCAGCAGATTGGCGCGCGTGATGAGAAAACCGCGCGGAACCTTGCCCGCCAGGGCATCCTGGTTTCCTTGGGTTTCGGCCTGGTGCTGATGGCTTTGGGCCTGCTTGCCAGTCCCGTCCTGCCGTATGCGCTAGGCGGGGAAGACGCTATCGCCCCGGATGCGACCCGCTATTTCCAGATTGTCTGCCTTTCCATCCCGCTGATGCAGTTGGCTGGAGTGGTTACCGGCATGATCCAGTCGACCGGCCGCATGCGCTTTCCTGGGGTAATGAACACGTTGCTTTGTCTTTTCGACGTCCTGTTCAACATGCTTTGCATCTTTCCTTCCCGTACCGTCACCCTTGCCGGCTTCACGTTCCGGCTTCCTGGCGCCGGACTCGGGGTGGCTGGCGCCGCCCTCGGCACGTTGCTCAGTTATGTCGTCGTCGCCATCCCGCTCCTGTTCTGGATGCTGTGCGTCAACCCCGAGTTGAAGAACCGGCCGGGAGAGAGACTCCACTGGGTTCCCCGGCAGATCGTCCATGCCATCCGCATCTCCATTCCGGTGGCGATCGAGCGTTTGGTGCAGAACGGGGCCCAGGTGGTCAGTACCAGGATTGTCAGTCCCTTGGGTGCCGTCGCCCTTGCGGCGAACTCCTTTGCCGTGACGGCGGAGAGCGTCTGCTATATGCCCGCGTATGGCGTGCAGGATGCGTCAGCCACCATCGTAGGGCAATGCGTAGGAGCCGAACGTCCCGGGATGGCCCGTAGGCTCGCCTGGCTGACCAGTATCCTGGGCATGGTGCTGATGGTTGCCACCGGGGCCTTGATGTTCCTGTTCGCCCCCGAGATGATCGGCATGATTTCTCCCGACGAGGAAATCCGCGCGCTCGGCGCGACTGTCCTGCGGATCGAGGCCTTTGCCGAACCGATGTTCGGGGCTTCGATCATCATCACCGGAGCGATGCGAGGGGCAGGGGACACCGTCGGGCCCACACTCCTGAACCTGGTCAGCATGTGGCTGGTCCGTATTCCGCTCGCCGCATTGCTTGCGCCGCATCTCGGACTGGTAGGGGTATGGATCGCCATGTGCGTGGAGCTCAACATCAGGGGAATCCTGTTCCTTGTCCGGCTTGCAGGCAACTCTTGGTTGAAGAAAGCACAAAAGCTTGCATAAATGTTATAATAATAACAATAAAAATATTTTTATAACATATTGACTAAATTTTGCTCTCGATATACAACATCTCCATCATACGGAAACGCGACAAGGAGATATTCCTATGAAAAAGATTGCTTTGGTTTTGGCTGCGTTGCTTGCTGGTTCCCTGACGTTCGCAAGCGGAAACGCGGAGAAGGCCCAAGGTGCCGCAAGCGCCACTCCGACCCTGAAGGTCGCGATGGAATGCGGATACGCTCCCTACAACTGGACGCAGACGACTGACGCCAACGGCGCGGTGCGCATCGATGGCTCGACCGAATATGCCTATGGGTATGACGTCATGATGGCGAAGCTGATTGCCGGCAAGCTCGGCCGGGAGCTGCATATCGTCAAGCTTGACTGGGATTCCCTGGTTCCCGCTGTCCAGTCGGGCACGGTCGACTGCGTCATCGCAGGCCAGTCCATCACCAGCGAGCGCCTGCAGATGGTCGACTTCACCACTCCGTACTACTATGCCTCCGTGGTGACCTTGGTCAACAAGGATGGCAAGTATGCCGGCGCGAAGGGCCTTTCCGACCTTGCCGGCGCTACCGCCACCAGCCAGCTCGGCACCATCTGGTATGACAAGTGCCTGCCCCAGATTCCGAACGGCAACATCCTTGCCGCCCAGGAGTCCGCTCCCGCCATGCTGGTCGCCCTGAACAGCAAGAGGGTCGACGTGGTCTGCACCGACATGCCGACCGCCCAGGCTGCCGTGATCGCCTATCCCAACATGAAGATCCTCGACTTTACCGGCACCAGCGACGACTATCAGGTCAGCCAGGAGGATATCAACATCGGCGTGTCCGTCTCCAAGAAGAATCCCGAGCTGACTGCCGCCATCAACAATGTGCTGAAGGACCTGACCGTGGATGACTTCAACCGCATGATGAACGAGGCCATCAGCGTCCAGCCTTTGTCCAACTGAGGTTCCTTGCATGATTGCGGACATGAATTTCCTGCAACGTGTGGTCTATATCTTCCACACGTATGCTGCTTCTCTTGCCAAAGGGACGTGGACGACCATGGCTATCGCCGTGGTCTGCACGGCCCTTGGCTGTGTCATCGGATTTGCCGTCGGTGTCGTCCAGACCATCGAGCTGAAACATCACGCTTCTGTCGTCAAACGGGCGCTTCTCAAAGTGGTCAAGGCCCTTCTTACCGCCTATGTCGAGTTTTTCCGGGGAACCCCGATGATGCTGCAGGCCGCCTTCATCTACTATGGTGCCGCCCAGCTCTTCTCGGTAAACCTCGGCATGTGGCAGGCCGCCATCCTGATCGTTTCCGTCAACACCGGAGCCTACATGGCCGAGACGGTACGTGGCGGCATCCTCAGCGTCGACCCGGGACAGAAGGAGGGCGCGAAAGCCATCGGCATGACCCATCTGCAGACCATGCTCTACGTGGTGCTTCCCCAGGCCCTACGCAACATCATGCCGCAGATCGGCAACAACCTGATCATCAACATCAAGGATACCTGCGTCCTTTCCATCATCGGCACCGTCGAGCTCTTCTTCACGTTCAAGAGTATTTCCGGCGCCCTGTACACCTATTTCGAGGCGGCTACCGTGACGCTGATCATCTACTTCATCCTGACCTTCACCTGTTCGCGCATCCTCAGGGCGATAGAGCGGAAGATGGACGGGCCGGCCGATTACGACCTGGCCTCGACCGATACCCTGGAGTTCACCAGCGGAATGACCACCTATGACGCCAAGAGCGGGAGGAACCTGTAATGAGCATCCTTGAAATCCATCATCTCTCGAAGACCTTCGGCTCCCACGAGGTCCTGCGCGACATCGACTTCCAGGTCAACCAGGGAGACGTGACGACCATCATCGGTGCCTCCGGTTCAGGCAAGAGCACGCTGCTGCGCTGCATCAACCTGCTTGAGGAGCCGACCAGTGGCCGGATTGTCTTCGAGGGCAAGGATGTGGATGACAGCGACCTTGACGAGGCGGCTTACCGCTCGAAGGTCGGCATGGTGTTCCAGTCCTTCAACCTGTTCAACAACATGAGCGTGATCGAGAACTGCATGATCGGCCAGATCAAGGTGCTGCGCCGCGACAAGGCGGCAGCAAGGACCAAGGCGCTGCAGTATCTGGAGCATGTCGGCATGGGCGCCTACATCAACGCCAAGCCCCGCCAGCTTTCCGGCGGCCAGAAGCAGCGTGTGGCGATTGCCCGCGCCCTTGCGATGGATCCGGCGGTGCTGCTCTTCGATGAGCCGACCAGCGCCCTTGACCCGGAAATGGTGGGGGAGGTGCTCCAGGTCATGCAGCAACTTGCGGAAAGCGGCATGACGATGCTGGTGGTCACCCATGAGATGCGCTTCGCCGAGGAAGTGTCCAAACGGGTCATCTTCATGGCCGACGGTCGCATTGAGGAGGATGGCACCCCCGAGGAGATCTTCAGGCATCCGAAGAGTCCCAAAACGGCAGATTTCCTTTCCCGATACCACGGCTAAGCCACCAATCCTTCCACGCGTCAAGCGGGAAGGATTTTGTTGTTTTCCGAAAACCTCCGGCTGGGCCGGAGGTTCCAAGTAGCTTTAGCGATGAACAGGTTGAAAAGAGGAAACTCCTTTGCGGAAGATGGAGGTGCGATCAACCAATTGCACCAAGACCAGCAAAGGAGTTTCAAAATG
>OMYY01000012.1 GCA_900315435.1 uncultured Spirochaetaceae bacterium | reverse complement strand
TTTCATTGGCCCGTTGTGATGTCATTTGCTGGCCCTAAGGTCGTACACAGGCTGGCCCGTTTACATGACCCTGTTGGCCCATTTAGCTTTCAAACTGCACCAAAGAAAATCGGAAATTCGTGTATGGGCTTTTGCGCCAAGGAGGTCGCGCCAAGGAATATGAAACAGCCATTATGTGGCTGTGCGACTGTGGACTCGCACGCAAGGTCAGCCGCATCAGCGCGCCTAAACTTCCTCTCAAGGCGTACGAAGACCTCAAGGCCTTCAAACTGTATTTCCTTGATGTCGGACTCCTCTCCCGCCTGTCAGGTCTCACTCCGATGACTCTGCTTGCAAAGAACGCCCTATTCTCAGAGTTCAAAGGAGCACTCACAGAGCAGTACGTCCAGCAGGAGCTTACAGCAAATGGCGTTCAGAACATCTATTACTACACAAATGAGCGTAGTACGTTGGAAATTGATTTGATTCTCGGACTTGACGCCAGCATCATCCCCATTGAAGTCAAGGCAGAAGAGAACTTACGGGCAAAGAGCCTTAAAAGCTTCCAGGAAAAGTACGAGTGCCCCCTTGCAATCAGGACTTCAATGAGCGATTACCGCAAAGAATCGTGGCTCACCAACTTGCCATTATATGCGGTCTCCGCCCTCACCGGTCCAGACGGCATCGCCTTATCGTGATCCAATCCTTTTGAAAAGAAAATCCCGACCAAAACGACAGTTGACTGCTGTTTTGGTCGCACTACTCCAAATATCTTATTCCAGCAGTTCGTCCATGCAGATACCGTCGATATCCTCCGGCATCGCAAGACCCAGCACCTTCGCGAACGTAGGAGCCTCGTCGACAATCGGTCTTCTCGCGAGCGTCACCCCGCTCTTGAAGGCGGGACCTTTCGCCAAGAAGAAGGGCTGTGGTCCTTTGTCCGGCAGGTACCCGTGCGTTGCCCGCCCGAGACGAAAGTCGGAGTTGTCCAATGGAACCACCAAGGGACGATGGATTCCACTGGCAAGGCTGGAGTAGCCGTCACTCTCCAGCACGAAACTGAAGGGACCGGCAAGGTGGTATGTTTCCTCGGCTTCTCGGGCGGTGAACACCTGCCCGATTCCGTAAACCCCCTCGTCGCGTAACTGGTAGAGCAGCTCGCCCACCACCGGTTCGTCCCTCTTGTCCTTCACGTACACAAGGCTGCTGAAGGCGTTGGAAAGATTCCAAGCTCTCCAATCGCGCACTACTCCGGTCTTCTCGTCTACGTCAATGAATCCTCGTTCCCGAAGCAACGCATTGATGTTGACCGCGCGGACGATATTCATCTGCCCATGGTCGGACAACAATACGATATTGGTGTCCTCCAGGTGCCCGATCTCGGCCAACGTCTGCATGATCTGGCCGATCCATTGGTCACAGCGTTGCACGTATTCGGTCACCAGCGGACTGAACATGCCGCTCTGGTGTCTTGCCCCGTCGACCGACCCTCCATGGAGGAAGACAACTTCTGCTCCATCACGGAGCACATCGCAAGTACAGGCCGTAATGAAATCGTCGAGATACGGTTGCTGGACAAACGCCTTACGTCCTCCATGCTCCCATCCCGCAGGCAACAGATAGCTGTTCTTGCGAAGGATCCGGCACATCCGTTCATCGCTTCCGGTTCTCCCGAATCCACCTTCCAGCGTCTCACCCGGCTGGATCCAATACTCGTCAATCAAATCATCGATAGCCGGATGGCAACCGGTCACCGGCCAGAATACGGCTCCCGTCTTGTATCCAGCGTCATGAGCGACCTGGAAAATATCGGTGCGCTTGATATCCTTCTGGAACCAGTACCATGGATACTCGCCAGATTCGGTATGGAATGGCTGGTTGTTGGTGATGCCGTGCTTGTCCGGATAACAACCGGTGACGATGGAAGCATGCACCGGATAGGTAATCGTCGGATACACGGACCTGATGGTCCTCACTTCGCTGTACTGGTTGCCGAAATACCGGCGAAAATTCGGCAACGTCTTCAAATACGCAACATCCTCGCCCACCATTGCGTCGAGCGAACACACAATCAATCGGGTACGCACAATCTTCTCCTTCCCTCATACGATAGCAGAAGGCCGGGAAGACTCCCAGCCTGTGCAAATGCATGAGTTGCCATTTGGTGGAAACATTGGAGAGCTTCCGCTTTCAACGCCTGCCGCAGGCTCCCGCCATCCCAAATGCCTACATGGAAATCTCTCCGTCTTTGGAAACCTTGTTGAAGACCATCAGGGAGACAACCGTGAAAATCATCAGAATGGTGGAAAGCGCGCAGGCTCTGCCATCCGCTCCCTTGCTGACCATGCTGTAAATGGCGACGTTCAAGGTCTGGGTCTTGAAGGAATAAAGCAGAATGGACGAGGACAACTCGGTAATCAGAGTAACCCAGCTCATGATGGCTCCGGAAAAGATTCCATTGACCATCATCGGAATGGTTACCTTGACCAATGTCTTGACCTTCCCCGCTCCGAGAGACTCGGCTGCTTCGTCGATGGAAAGGGGAATCTGTCCAAGAATGGCGACGGAACTACGAATGGTGTACGGGATACGCCTGATACACATGGAAATCACCATGATTGCCGCAGTTCCAACAAGAGGCATGACTTTGTTGTTGAATGCCAGAATCAACGAAATACCCACCACGGAACCTGGAATAATATAGGGGATCATCGAAAGGCTGTCGATGATGGAGTTGATGGCGTTTCTTCTCCTGACCACCAAATAGGAGATAAGAATCGCTATGAGAATAATCAATACTAAAGCCGAACCACAAATACGGATTGTGTTCCAGATGACATTACTCATGTTACTGAAAACCTGCTGGTAACTCTTCAAAGAGAATCCCGGAACAAACACAATGCCTGCGGAGGACGTCCTTCTAAAAGACAGATAAACCAGATAGACCTGTGGCAACAGGGAAATTGCGACAATACCGTATGCATATAAATGGATAAAGAAACTGAATACAGGAGTCGGTTTACGAACCTGGATCGAGTGCATCGCATTGATGGTAAACGTGTTCCGGTTTGCCAGATACCTCTGGACAAGGAAGAAGAACAACGTGATCAAAATGGCGATGACACTAATTGCGGCCGCAAAGTTCTGGTTCGTCCCGACCTCACCGACATACTCGTTATAAATGATGACAGGGAACGTCATATACCCTTCTCCTATCATCAGTGGCGTACCAAAGTCGGCAAGAGCACGCATGAACACCATCAAAGCCGCAGCCAAGATAGAAGGCATGCACAGAGGAAGAACCACACGGAAAAACCGTTTCATGCCAGAGCATCCCATATTGGCGGAAGCTTCCAACAACGAGTTGTCCAAATTCTTCAATGCACCCGAAACATAGAGAAAGACCAGCGGGAACAACTTTGTGGATAGAACCAGAAGAATCCCGGAGAATCCATAAATCGAAGGAATATGGATCCCAAAATGGTCTGCGAAAAACTTTGTGAGGACTCCCGCCCTACCCAGCAAGAGAATCCATGCGTAGGCTCCGATAAATGGCGCGCTCATACAACTGAGAATAATCAGCATCTGCAAAGTTTTTTTGCCATGCATCTCGTACATGTTGTAGAAGTATGCAAGAGGAATGCCGATAAGTAGCGAGACGATGGCAGTACTGATGGCAACCTTGAAAGAATTGGCCAATGTGCTCGAGTAGTAAGCCTGCGAGAAAAACTGGACAAAATATTTGAGGGTGAAAGTTCCGGTCTTTGCATCCACAACCGAACGCGACATCACCTTGTACAACGGATACACCATGAAAAGCAGATAAAGGACAAGGATGACCAGACTGGCAAGAACCCAGAAATCCCATTGAGTATGGCGTCGTTTCATGCTCACCTCCTAAGCAATCAGCGAACGAAGGCCGTCGCTTGTGAACACGTTTATCTTTTCTGTCTTCAAAGCCAGTGATATTTCCGTTCCGGGATTCAGGATTTCCTGAATCATGGATTCCTGAATGATTTGGACACGATTCCCATCTTCCAATTCCACGATGTAATGGGTATTGAGCCCTAAGAATGTACTATAGACAATCTTTGCATGGAGGGATGGCCTATCCTGTGGAGCGTTCTTCTCTTCAATGACAAATTCCTCGGGACGAATGGAAACAACAACCTCCTGGCCTTCCTGCACATCCTTGAGATTCGTCATTTTTTCAGTGAATCCTCCAGGAAACACCAAAGAAGGAATATCGCCTGCCAAAGAGATATGGGCTTTTAGTATGTTGGTTCGACCAATAAACGTGGAAACAAACTGGTTGCCAGGCCGTTGATACAGCTGTTTCGGCGTGCCGATTTGCTGGATGGCCCCCTGACTCATTACGGCAATTCGGTCACTAACCGCCATCGCCTCTTCCTGATCATGGGTTACATACACAGTAGTAATTCCCAGACGATTCTGGATTTCTTTGATAACATCCCGCATCTCAACCCGAAGTTTGGCATCAAGATTCGAGAGAGGTTCGTCCATCAACAGGACATCCGGCTCGATGGCGAGGGCGCGAGCCAAAGCGATGCGTTGCTGCTGGCCACCAGAAAGTTTTTCCGGCATCCTGTCTGCATACACATCGATTTTCATAAGTTTCATGAATTTGTCTGCCTGCTCGCGAATGGCTTCCTTTGGCATCTTTCTATTTTGAAGCCCAAATTCAACATTCTTACGAACATTCAAATGAGGGAAAATGGCATAGTTCTGGAATACCATACCGATATTGCGCTTTGCTGGGTCAAGTTCATTAATCCGCTTGTCACCAAAGAAGAAGTCTCCACCTTCGATACTATTGAACCCTGCAATCATTCGTAACAAAGTTGTTTTCCCACACCCGGAAGGCCCAAGCAACGTGAAGAATTCCCCTGGCTTGATGCTCAACGACAAATCGGGAATCGCAACGAATTCCCCATATTTTTTTACTGCATGTGAAATAGTAATCCCAACACTCATAATAGCCTCCGCGGTTGAAGGAAAAGAGCGGCTGGCTTTGGACTCTCCAAAGCCACCGACTCGAAAGATGCAATAGGTTATTTATTGCCGTATTTTGCCCAATACTCATTCCATTTCGCACAGATTTCTGCCTTGTGGGATGCAAAGGCCTCGGTATCGGCAACTTTCACATTGATGGTGTCCAAGTCGACCATATTGGGGCTGCCACCCACAAGCTTGTGGGTTGTGACTGGACGGGCACCGCTATCCAAGTAACATTGCTGGCCAGCATCGCTCGTCAAGAAATCCATGAACAATTTCGCATTCTCCAGATTCTTGGCACCTTTGATGATTGCGGAACCAAAACCGACAGAAGTGACACCTTCGTCCCAGAAAACCATGTGGGCACCAGAGGAGCCGCCGTCGAGCAACTGGACTACGAGCGGCTCATACGAAACACCAACCACGTACTCACCAGCAAACGTCGCCTTCGCAGGGGTCGAGGAGGAACTGACAATCACCAACCCATTCTGCATCAGCTTGGCGATATAATCCCATGCTTCCTGGCTTTCCCATCCGCCAAAATCAGTCAACATGCATTGCAGGTTATTCCAAGCAGACGAACTTGCCGTCGGGTTGGCACTTGCAATCTTGCCTTTAAGCTTCGGATCAAGCAGGGATTTCCATCCTGTAACCTTCACCCCAAGGTCAGCCTCAAGTTTGTCGTTAACGACCAAACACGGAATCTGTGAGTCATGGAACGTGACCTTCCCGGTAGTGTTATGGAAACCTTCCTGCATATCCTTGTCATTGACGCTGACATAGGACTCGAGATAATCGCCATAGGTAGCGATATCCGCATACTGGAGACCGCCATACATGGCATCAGCCTGCGGATTGGCGGCCTCAGCCTGGATTCTTGCCTTGCAGTCACCAGCACCACCATACGTGTAATAGACCTTGATGTCTGGATACTGCTTGTTGAATGCAGCAATCGTCATGTCATACTGGGCATCGGCAACCGTCGTGTACAGAATCAAATCTCCAGACGCTTTCCTCGCTCCCGATTCCTTGGCTCCCTGCGCAAACACACTCGCTGTTGCAAGTGCTGCCATAAGCATCAAACTTACCGCTCTTCTCATGTTTCTCTCCTTTTTTCGCCTTACGGCTATTCTTTTCTCTGTAAAAACTGGTCAACTTCTTCTTGATGGGGAATTCCGGCACGACCACCAATCCTCGTACATTTGATGGCTGCCACCGCGGATGCAAAACGAATCGCATCCGCGGTTTTCGCGCCATGGAGGAATGCATGGAGAAAAGCGCCATGAAACACATCGCCGGCACCAGTCGTATCTACTGCGGCAACAGGAAAGGCAGGAAATGAGACGACTTTGCCATCCATATATGCCAACACGCCTTTTTCTCCCAATGTGCACATGACAATGTGTGGCCCAAGTGCCGCAAAGAACTCGAGAGCTTCTTCGTAAGTCCGTTTCCCACTCACCTGCAACGGGTATTTTTTGTTCATGATCAAAGAGTCAACACGACTGACAAGTTCCAAGTTCTTCCGGTTGTCCGGCTGCATGGAACATCCATCAAGCGAAACAAAGCACCCATGCGCCTTTCCGCGTCTGGCTGCTTCCATGGCATTCTGCCAGTTGGTGCCGTCGAGATGTACAACCTTGCTGTCCGCAATGACATCGTCCAATGCATCAGTCCATACGACTGGCGGATTTGTGTCTCGCTCGGGGAACTTGGTACGTGACCCATTACGGGGATTCACCATCACGAATGATTCCAATCCATGACAATCCTGACGTCTCTGCATGAACTCTGTGGAAACACCATCGTTTTCGAACAACCGGATTGCCTCGTCGGAAATCGCATCAAATCCCACGTTTCCGAGAAATGCTGTCCGCGAGCCAAGACGTGATAAGGCGACTAATGCGGTAGCCACAGCGCCGCCGCCTTGTATGGAGATGGATGTAATATGCGTTGATCCATCCTCTGCAGGATAGTTTTCGACCTGGCAGATCCTATCCACACAACTATGGCCGACTCCCACCACGTCCCATCGTTTCATAGGCATCCCTTCTGCACGAGGGCTTTCGCCTTTTCTGCAATATGGTCGCTGGTGATTCCATACGCATGCAAAAGTTCTTCCGTTGCTCCCGACTGACCGAAGCGGTCATGGACAGAGACAAAGTCGAACTGTACAGGCTTACCAACCAAAACACGAGCAACAGCGTCGGTCAGGCCACCCATGTCGTTGGCTTCTTCGCATACCAGCACTCTTCCCTGGCAAGCCATACTCTCCTTGAGGATTTCTTCTTCATCCAATGGCTTGATCGTATGGATATTCAATAAGGTCGATTCGACACCTTCTGCTGCAAGCTCCTTGGCCGCTTGGACAGCAAGCGGAGTCATCATCCCGGTTGCAATGATGCAGACATCTTTTCCAGAACGGAGTTTCTGCGCTTTACCAATCAAGATCTCATCGTACTGGGTTGTGACAGCTTCGACAGGCTCACGCGAAGTGCGGAGGTACATCGGACCTTTGTACCCATACATCAGATGCGCAAGTTTCCTTGCCTGCTCGCTATCACATGGAGAAAGCACCACCATATTGGGAAGCGCACGCATGATCGCGATATCCTCGATGCACTGATGGGACCCCCCATCTCCCGCCGCAGTGATACCTCCATGACTGCCAATAATCTTCACATTGATGGAGGAATAGGCTACTGCATTGCGAATCAGCTCAAATCCACGCCCGGCAGAAAAGACTGCCATGCTTCCGCAAAAAGGCACAAGCCCAGAACGGGCAAGTCCTGCGGAAAACCCAATCATGTTCTGCTCCGCGATCCCAACATCTATGAAACGGTCGGGATAGGCTTTCTCAAAGGCATAGCTACCAGTAGTCTTCGCCAAATCAGCATCGACAACCACCACATCCGGATGAGTGGCGGCAACTTCAATCAACCCCTGATAGAACCCAAAGCGAGAGGCAAGTTTCTCAGCCATTCATCCTACCCCCCAGTTCCGCATATGCGCGATCAATTTGTTCCCCTTTCGGGATACCGCCATGCCAAGCAACCTCATGTTCCATAAACGAAACCCCCTTCCCTTTGACGGTATGGGCAATAATCACATGAGGTTTCCCTTCGTACTGTTTGTCCAACGCAGAAACAATGGCTTCAAAGTCATGCCCATCGATTTCATCGACAGCCAATCCAAACGCTTCCAGTTTCGCATGGAGGTTCTCCAGTTTCATCAGTTCTTCCGTAGGCTTGGAAAGTTGAAGACCGTTACGGTCGATAATGATGGTCAGATTGTCCAACTTGAAATTTGCGGAAGACATGAAAGCCTCCCAGCAAATGCCTTCATCCAGCTCGCCGTCTCCAGTCAGGACATATACCTTTGCATCTGCATGCTGGTATCTGAGCCCATAAGCCAATCCGCCGGCAACAGACAACCCTTGACCAAGAGAACCTGTAGTACAATCCAATCCAGGGCATTTCGCAGTGTCAGGATGTCCTTGAAACAAACTTCCCAATCTTCGGAGCCGGTGCAGTTCCTTCTTGTCCACATATCCCTTGTCGGCAAGAATCGCATAGAGTGCCGGGGCTGCATGTCCTTTGCTCAACACAAACCTGTCACGCCGCGGATCGTTAGGATCTGGAAACAGCCTCATCTGATGGTAATACAGTGCAACAAGAATGTCTGTTGCAGAGAAAGAGCCACCAAGATGTCCAGAGCCTGCTTCAAGCACCATGGCAAGTACGTCTTTGCGTATCTGACGAGCTTTCTCCGCAAGATTGGTTTCCATACAACTCCTCACGCCTTTCCGAGGCAACCAAACAGGGTCATTTTCTTGATACACATCGCCTTGGTGGCATCAAGCCCCCCCGCAAGCAACGCTCTCGGAGCGAATCCTTTGCTGGTAAGGTCCCTGCCTTCCTCGATGTACTTCCTCACGGCCTCGGTAAAGGCCATCTGGCACTCTGTGTTGACATTGATCTTGCCCACCCCCAGGCTGATTGCCTTACGGATCTGGTCATCCGGGATACAGGACCCTCCATGCAGAACCAGCGGCATGTCTCCCGTCCTCCGCTTGATCTCCCCAAGCAACGAGAAGTTCAGGCCTTTCCAGTCAGCAGGATATTTTCCGTGGATGTTACCGATGCCGGCAGCCAAAAAATCAATACCCAAAGAAGCCATCTGCTCGCACTGAGCCGGGTCGGCACATTCCCCCATGCTGATCTTGCCGTCCTCCTCGCCACCGATGCCACCGACTTCCGCTTCGACAGAAATGCCCTTGGCATGTGCCAGCCTGACCACCTCTTTGGTCTTCGCAATATTCTCTTCTATCGGGTAAGAGGATCCGTCAAACATGACCGAACTGAACCCTTGCTCGATTGCGGCTAACGCCTCCTCATATTTGCCATGGTCCACATGCAACGCTACCGGAACGTTGATGTCCAGGTAATGCATGAAATCCTGCACCATGTCGGTGATTGTCCGGTACCCACCCATGTATTTGGCCGTCCCTCCAGAAACTCCGAGAATGATAGGTGTGTGGGTTTCCTGGGCCGCCAGCAGGAAAGCCCGCACGCTCTCCATATTGTTCAAATTGAAATGACCTACCGCATAGCGGCCCCGTTCCGCTTCCTGGAGCATCTCTTTCGCCGATACCAGATACATGTTCGTATTTCTCCTCTTGTGGTCAGGGTACGGGCAGTTTCAGGATTTGTAAAGGAAAATTTTATCAATTTTATGCTCATTTAATGTATAAAATTTCCAATATTATGCTCATTTATTCGGTTTATACCCGTTTTCTGCCCATTTCCCATTGACCCTAATGTCAACTTCTTCCATACTGCAGACATGGCCCAACGAACTGTAATCGAAGAACGGAGGAAAAAGATCGCCACCTTCGTCAGCCAACAGGAAAAGGTGGACATTCACACCCTCGCCAAACTCACCAACGCAACCGAATACACCATTCGTCGGGATCTTGCCTTTCTCGAGCAGGAAAACCTCATCACCAGGACTCATGGAGGGGCAAAACGGACGGAAAACCAGAAACTCGTCTGGCAAATCACTTCGGTAACTGAACGGCTTCAGAAGAATCGCGAGCAAAAGACGCGAATAGCCCAGTTTGCCGCATCACTGGTCGATGATAATGATTCCATCATGATTGACGGTGGCAGCACCACCCAGCTTATGGCTTACAATCTGAAGGAAAAAAGGGATCTTCTCGCTGTCACGAACTCTCCAGATATTGCAAAAATCTTGCTCGATACAGACGATGCAAAAGTGGTGCAACTAGGTGGCGAAATGCAACGAAACACTTTTACGGTCTCAGGGCCCGAGGCGGAAGAACACCTTGCACACTTCTTTGTAGACAAAAGCATCATCGGTGTTTCCGGTGCCGACCTCGACCATGGTTGTTATGCAGCCATTCCAAGCGAAGCAAGCCTGAAAAGACTGATGCTCAGACAATCACGGGAACGCATTGTCCTGATGGACAGCTCAAAATTTGGAAGAAAAGCTTTTTCGCTCGCGTTCCCCTTCAACATGGTGGACATCCTAGTCACTGACACGGAAGCTCCTTCCGACCTCATCATCAAACTTAAGGAAATGAACGTGAAGGTCTACACAGTCTAAACTCCATATCGAGACGTATCCGTTTCCCGTCCTGCTTGTATCCCCAGGCAGGAGGAAGCATCCGCGTTCGGGAACTGTGCGTACGTGCATCGTCACAAAACCCAATCCATTTTATTTGTGCTTCAACACAATTGTTTTTCCTGTTTTCTCCATTAGACTTAGAGACAAGCACAGGGAAGGTTCGCAGATGGTTACGTGTACATGGCTCGTCGAAAACGGACAATCGGAGTTGCTTTCCACGCATATCGTGCATGGCTTATCCTGTTTCATCCACAGTGAGGAAGGAGCCTTGCTTTTCGACTGCGGTCCTGACGCGACGCTTCTGTACAACGCGCCGCTGATGGGAATCGACCTTTGTACGGTCAGGACCGTCGTACTCAGCCACAGCCACTATGACCATGCCGGCGGCTTCCCTTTCCTTGTCGGGAAGGCGCCAGTCCAAAGGCTCTATACGGGTCCTCATTTCTTTGAACCCAAATATGCGAAAAACGGCGAAGTGCTCACCTATCTTGGCTGTGGTTTCGATACAGCCTTCCTTCGAAAAAAGGATATCCTCGTGGAGGAGGTCCCGCTTCGGGTGGAGATCGCCAAAGGACTCTGGGTAGTCGGAGGGTTCCAGTCATCCCATCCCTACGAGCAGATCCCCTCCCGCTTTGTCAAACAAACGGGAAAAGGAATCGTCCCCGACCGGTTCGAGGACGAGGTGTGCCTGGTCGTCGACCACAAAGACTCGCTCAGCATGCTGGTAGGCTGCTCCCATGTCGGAGTGGCGAGCATGGTAGCCCGGGTCGAGCAGCTTTTTGGCAGCCCGGTGACCAAGCTGTATGGGGGTTTCCACCTCGGCTCCTCCGACGACAAGACGATTGCCTCCACCTTGTCTGAACTAGCCTCCTGCCAGGTGCAGACGCTCGGCATGTGCCACTGTTCAGGTTCCCATGCAGTCGACATGGCCTGTAACGGACATCAATTTGCCATCAGCGTCGTCCATACCGGAGACACGGTGGTCCTATGAGAAGCGAACTCTCCCGCATCGCCCAAGACATCGTGGATGCCACCAGCATCTTCGTCCGCACACGCACGATCAACATCATGGATACCGAGGGCATCATCATCGCCTCCTCCGACCACAGCAGGATCGGAACCTGGCATGCGGGAGCCGCCGAAGCCATCAAAACCGGCAAAACCGTCGAAATCAAGCCGGAAGAAGTCTCCCGCTATGCAGGAGCCAAACAGGGAATCAACTCACCGGTCGTCCAGGACGGAGCCATTGTCGGGGTAGTCGGCATCTACGGCGTCCCGGACGAGGTACGGGACACCGCAGCCCTGCTGTCCGTCTGTGTCGGTCTGTATTTGAAACAGGCGGATCGGACAGAACGGAAAGGCCAGCGAAGGGAAAACCGGAGAATCCTGTACGAATTGCTCCTCTCCGGCGGCGAGGCCTCCCGCATCAATCAGCTCTGGTCGATGCTGGGCAAGGAACTTCACTTCCCCTACACGCCCATTTTGATCGTCATGGCCGACCTCTCCGACCGGGACGCCGACAGCTTCAGCCACCGTCTCGCCGACCATCACCTGATGGACTCCAGACTCGACCTTGTCGTCGAATGCACCGATGGCTATCTGCTTCTGCAACAGAAAGCTTCTTCGTCCATTCAGCAACTTGTCAGCCTGCCTGGAGTATCCAAGGTCATCAAAGGCAGGCCGGTGGATTCGCACGGTATGGCAGAGACCGCCGTCAGGGAGATACAGATGCTTGCCACGGCAAGCCCGAACCGGACTGCCGACATGGAAAACCCTGACGACCTCTACCTGCTCAACTTTCTTCCTGACGGGGCGCCCGTTGTCTCCCAGGCAGCCCAGCGGTATGCCTCGCGATTGGAGACGATGGCGGGAGCATGGGTTCCGGAGACCGTGCAAGCCTACCTGCAGGACGATGGCAACCAGCAGGCGCTGACGAAGCACCTGGGAATCCATAAGAACACCAGTCTCTACCGGATGCACCGGATCTGGAAGGAGCTGGGACTGGAAGACGCGCGGATGGAGAGCCGGATGTTCTTCCTACGCTACGCCTGGTACCTGCATAACGCTCATGCTCCGGCATGAGCAGAGATAGAGAAGGGATAGACAGTTAGAACAAAAAGGAGGTTCTTGTATGTCTGGCTTGTACATGTTTACCGTCATCATCCTGGCGGTCGTGCTGATGATCGTCGCCATCAGCAAATGGAAGATCAACCCGTTCATCACGATGATCATCATCGCGGTTCTGGTCGGTCTTGCCTGTGGAATGGACACGGAAACCGTCATCAACAAGGTGAAGGGCGGATTCGGAAGCATTCTCGCCTCCATCGGTATCGTCATCCTCTGCGGCACCATCATCGGCACCATCCTGGAGAAGACCGGAGCGGCGCTGACCATGGCCAACACGATTCTCAAGGCGGTCGGCAAAAAGCGTGCCGTACTGACCATGGCGATTACTGGCTACATCACCGGCATTCCGGTCTTCTGCGACAGCGGTTTCGTCATCCTCTCCCCCATCAGCCGCTCGCTGGCAGCCCAAAGCGGAACCTCGCTCGCCGTCATGGCGACCGCGCTTTCCGCCGGCCTGTATGCGACCCACTGTCTTGTCCCGCCCACTCCCGGCCCGATCGCCATGGCAGGAACTTTGGGCGCCGACCTCGGCCTGACAATCGGTATCGGACTCATCATCTCCATCCCCGCCACATTGGCCGGCCTGTGGTATGCAAAGCATATTTCCAGCAAGATCGACATTCCTGCTAATCCTGAATACACCGTGGAGGAACTGACGGAAAAATACGGGAAGCTTCCGGGAGCGCTGCACTCGTTCAGCCCGATCCTGCTTCCCATCATCCTGATCGCGTTGAAGTCGGTCAGCGACTTTCCTTCCCACCCGTTTGGAGACGGTGGCCTGCATGCGTTCTGTTCCTTCATCGGCAACCCCGTCATCGCCCTGATGCTGGGGGTCGGGCTGGCCGTCACGCTGGTGCCCGCCACCAGCAAGGGACAGGTTCCCGACTGGGTGGGCGAAGGGATCCTGAACTCCGCCTCGATTCTCGCCATCACCGGTGCCGGCGGCTCTTTCGGGGAAATCCTGAAATCGCTGCCAATCGCCGACGTGCTCCAGAACTCGCTGCTCTCGCTGAACATCGGCGTCCTGATTCCCTTCATCATCGCCGCGTTGCTGAAGACCGCCATGGGCGCCTCCACCGTCGCCATGATCGTGACCAGCGCCATGGTCGCCCCGATGTTGGAAGTGATGGGCATGACCAGCCCGATCGCCAGGGTGCTCGTCATCATGGCCATCGGCGCCGGTTCCATGACCGTCAGCCACGCCAACGACTCCTACTTCTGGGTCGTCTCCCAGTTCTCCGACATGAAGACCGAACAGGCATACAAGTGCCAGACCGGTGTGACCGGAGTGATGGGCGTCGTCACCATCCTTGTCGTGTTCATCCTCTCCCTGTTCGTCAGAGGGTAACCACCCAAGGGAGGACACATATCGCACGCTCTGCCTGACGGCGGAGCGTGCTTCACATCACTGGATTCGCTTGAGGATTTTCGGGAATCGATAGGCGAAAATCAGCGAGCAAAGGACGGCGCACAGTCCATCCGCTATCGCCTCCCCCATGAAGACGCCTTTCGGCCCCAACAACCGGGAAAGCAAGATGACCAGAGGAATCAGCAGGATTACTTTTCGCAGCAATGCGATAAAGAGGGAAATACCTGCCTGCCCAAGCGCCACAAAGGTCTGCTGGCAGGCTCTCTGCAAACCGAAAATCAAGAAGCCGGAAAGAAAGAGCGGCATCCATTTCCCTACGGTGGCGACCAGCTCAGGATCGCTGGTGAAAACCCGGGCAACGGATTCCGGAGCGAGAACCATCACTCCGGTCAGGACGCAGGTGAAGGAGCACATGACGCAGAGCACCACCCGAAATGCGTCCCGCACCCTGCCGGCATTCCTGTGCCCGTAGTTGTAGCTGATCACCGGGTTGGCTCCTTGGGAGAAGCCGGCCAAAGGAATCGAAGTGAACTGCATGGCACTTTGCATGATCGCCAACGCACTGACATAGATATCCCCGTAGCGTACCAGCTCCCGGTTGAGGACGAAACCCACCAGACTCTCGGTACAGGCCATGACGAACGGGGAAATCCCCAGGGAAAAGATCCGCCAGACCAAGGCACCGTCGAAACGCATCCGGCTCGGAAGCAGACGCAGGCTGGCCTTCGGGCTGGCCAGCAGAACCAGAATCAGAGCCGCACTGGCAGCCTGGCTGGACACAGTCGCGATCGCCGCACCCCGTACACCCAGCCCGAAGCCAAACAGGAAAAGGGGATCGAGGAGGATGTTCAGGATGGCGCCGAGGACGACGGAGAGCATGGCGGCTTTGGGTTTGCCCTGAACGTTGAGAAACGGATTGAGGGCCACCGTCACCATGACAAACGGCGTACCAAGCAGGTAGCAGGAAAAGTACTCCTCCGCGAAGGGAAGCGTCTCTTCCGACGCCCCGCAAAGACAAAGCAGGGATTGCAGGTTCGTGCCGATTCCCGCAACCAGCACTACCGAAAAGAAAGCCAGCATCGCGCTACCGGTTCCCAGAATCCTCTCCGCCTTCTCCTTTTGTCCCGCGCCCATGGCAATCGAGGCAAGAGGCGCTCCCCCGCCTCCGACAATCATGGGGAAAGCGGAGACCAAGGTGACCAGCGTCGTGCAGATGCCGACTCCCGCGAGGGCACGGGAGCCGATTCCGGGAATATGGCCGATATACATTCGGTCGACGATACTGTACAGCAGGTTGACCAGCTGGGCCACCACGGCAGGAAACGCCATCCCAAGGATCAAAGGCAGGACGGGTTCGGTCAAAAAACGTCTATCCAGGGAATCTTGAGGCATGGCATGATTATAGGACCAAGCGGATTTCTTTGTCTCCTCATGATTGGAGAAAAGCGATATAGTAGGTGCAGGTGATGCCATGAGGAATCTGCTGTCAAACAAACAATCCGCCGCCATCAATCTGTTCGAAGCCTTCCAGGAAGCGCTGGGAGACCTGCACGAGCGGGACTCCTATCTTTTTTCCAAACCGAAAACCAAAGGTGCCATCAGCCACAAGCTGGCCATGTACATGGAAGCGCATCTGCGAGCCAAGCAACTCTCCTACGAGGGCTTCTCGTTCGACGTGATGCTGAACCACACCGACATCCTGCTCCACGACCGGGCCGGAAAGGTGCTTGTCTCCATCATGGTCTTCCATGACTACATACCTAAGGGCGAAATCGAGCTTTTGAAGCGGACCATGGTCGAGGGAGCGGTACTGACATTGGCTGTCGCCTTTCTCTCAGGAAAAGACTACCTGCTGATCTACCGGGTCGGCAAAGAGACGATCGACTACTACCACTACAACTTGGCGGAGAATCTTTCCAGCCTGAAGATGTCGAAGAACCGGATGGAACGGTATGACAAGGAGCAGCTATCCCTGCTCAAGACTCCGCGGAAGCGACGGATACAGAAAACTCCCTCCACCACCTAACCTACTATCTTTCATCGCTTGCGGTGGCCAGCAAGGCCGAGAAGAGGTCGGTTTTGTCTCCACAGGACGGCACCTTTTCCGAGGTGCCTCGTTTCTTTCTTGCATTTTTCGCTGAATAGGCTGACTCTTTTCCCTGTTTATACATACAATACAGTTTTCTGCATAAAAATTAATTTTTTATGCTAAAAGTTTCGTTTTTCGATTGACACACACTATTTGTTTTCTCTATATTTGCTCGCATTACGCTACAGGCAGTTGTTTTGATGGGGAAAGAAAAACAGGCCTGGGCAGATTGTTCCGCATACAGGAGGCAAGTTATGAACGGAATGGCAATCATGATCGTTGCTATCGTCGCAGTAATCGCCGGGTATGCGTTCTATGGCAAGTTCTTGGAGAAGACCTGGGGTATCGACGACAAACGTCCTACTCCCGCTGTCGCTCTCAAGGACGGACAGGATTACATGCCGACCAAACGGCAGGTCGTCTTCGGCCACCAGTTCGCATCAATCGCCGGTGCCGGTCCGATCAATGGACCGATTCAAGCCGCGGTATTCGGTTGGGTACCGGTACTGCTATGGTGTCTGATTGGCGGCATTTTCATTGGAGCCGTCCAAGACTATAGCGCAATGTACGCTTCGGTGCACAACAAGGGCAAATCGATTGGCTTCATTATCGAGAAATACGTCGGCAAGACCGGCAAGCGGCTTTTCCTGCTGTTCTGCTACCTCTTTTCCATCCTTGTCGTCGCGGCATTCGCCGACATCTGCGCCAAGAGCTTCGGCACTTCGGCTGGTTTCACCGCCGCAGTCAACCATTCCAACGGGCAGGTGGCGACCACCTCGGTGCTCTTCATCGCCGCGGCAGTCTTCCTTGGACTGCTGTTCAAGAAACTGCCGAACCTGAGCACCGCGAAGAACACGGTCATCTCCCTGGTGCTGCTCGTCGCGTGTATCGCACTGGGCTATGTCCTGCCGATGAACGTCAGTGTCGAGAGCTGGAGGAACCTGGTCTTCTTCTACATCCTGATCGCCAGCGTCGCCCCGGTCTGGATCCTGCTCCAGCCCCGCGACTACCTGAACAGTTATCTTTTGGTCATCATGATTCTGGCCGCGGTGCTCGGCATCCTCGTCGCCCGCCCGGTGATGAACCTGCCGGCCTTCACCGGCTTCACCGCCTCAACCGGCAGCCTGTTCCCGATCCTCTTCGTGACGGTCGCCTGTGGCGCTGTCAGCGGATTCCATTCGCTGGTCTCCTCCGAGACGGCCAGCAAGCAGGTCGCCAAAGAAAGCGACATGCTCCCGGTTTCCTACGGCGCCATGTTGCTCGAGGTGGTGCTCGGTGTCATCAGCCTTGTCGCTGCCGGCTCCGTCGCCTCTGCGAGCGGCGCGCTTCCCAAGGGGACCCCGCAGGTCATCTTCGCTGGTGCTGTCGCGGGTTTCCTGCAGAAGATCGGTCTGCCGAACGACCTTTCCTTCGAACTAATCTCGCTGGCCGTCAGCGCCTTTGCCCTGACCAGCCTCGACTCGGTCGCCCGTGTCGGCCGCCTTTCCTGGCAGGAGCTCTTCACTGACAGCGACCATCCGGAGAAAGGACCGGTCGCGACCGTCCTGAGCAACAAATGGGTCGCCACCATCCTTGTCCTGATTCCGGGCTATATGCTCTCGCTGGGTGGGTATGGTTCCATTTGGGCCTTGTTCGGCTCTTCCAACCAGCTTTTGTCCGTACTTGCGCTTAGTGCGGCCGCGGTGTTCCTTCGCCGCAGCGGACGGAAGTACAAGATGATGCTGTTGCCGATGTTCTTCATGCTGGCGGTCACCCTGACCGCGCTGGCACAGACGGTGGTCAAGAACTTCCGCACGATCGCGGCCAAAGGCCCGTCCCTTGCCCCGGTCATGCAGAACACGCTGGCCATCCTCTTGATTGGCTTGGCAATCGTCGTAGCCGTCTCCTGCTTCAAGAAGATCTTCTCCAAGCAGGCAGAACCTATTGTAGGTTAATTTCCCAGCACCAGCCGGTTTCCCCCGGCTGGTGCTTTCTCCCTTCTAGACTTTTTCCTTATAAGCGATTAGTTTCCAAAGCATGACGAAGGACCTTACCCAAGGCAGCCCGATGCGGCTGATCCTCGCATTCATGTTTCCCGTGCTGGTGGGCTACCTGTTCCAACAGTTCTATACCGTGACCGACACCATCATTGTCGCCAAATGCCTCGGGGTCCAAGCCCTGGCGGCGGTAGGGGCAACCGGGTCGGTCAACTTCCTGATCATCGGTTTCTGCATGGGACTGACCAGCGGCTTCTCCATTCCAGTCAGTCAACGATTTGGCGCAAAGGACGAGTCGGGACTGCGCCAATACCTCTACAACATCATTCCTCTCTGCCTGCTCTTCGCCGCGGTCTTCACCACGCTGACCACCATCTTCTGCCAACAGATCTTCCAGGCCATGCTGACCCCGGAGGACATCATCGACGGAGCAGTTGCCTACATGCGCATACTCTTCTTGGGCATCCCTTTCACCATCCTCTACAACATGGTCTCCGCCATTCTCCGCGCCCTCGGCGACAGCAAGACGCCGGTCTATTTCCTCCTGCTTTCCTCGGTGCTGAACATCTTCCTTGACCTTTTCCTCATCCTGGTAATCCCCATGGGGGTCGCGGGAGCCTCGCTGGCGACGGTAATCAGCCAGGCGATTGCCGGATTCATCAGCCTGTTCTACATGATCGGCCACTACCCGATCCTTCGCATGCAGCCTTCGGAACGGAAGGTGCAGATGTCCAAGTGGAGCGTGCTGCTGTACAACGGGGTCCCGATGGGGTTGCAGTACTCGATCACCGCCATTGGCAGCGTCATCCTGCAGACCTCGGTCAACACGCTGGGCTCCGAGGCTGTGGCCTGCGTCACTGCCGGCAACCGCATCGGCATGTTCTTCTGCTGCCCGTACGACGCCATGGGAACCACGATGGCCACCTACGGCGGGCAGAATACCGGAGCGGGCGACATTCCCCGTCTCAGGAAAGGTCTTCTTTCCTGCTGCTTCATCGGTCTCTGCTACTCGGTGGTCGCTTTCGTGGTGCTTTTCCTCTTCGGCGGCAAGCTCAGCACGCTCTTCGTCGACCCCAGCCAAGAGGCCTTGATCCGCAACGCGCACTTGTTCCTGACCATCCAGAGTTCCTTCTATTTCCCGCTCGCCCTGGTCAATATCATCAGATTCATGATCCAAGGCATGGGCTTCGGGGTCTTCGCCATTCTCTCCGGAGTCTTCGAGATGGTGGCAAGGGCCTTTGACGGTATCGTCCTGGTCCCCCTCTGGGGCTATGTGGCTGCATGCTTCGCAAGCCCGTTCGCCTGGATTTTGGCCGACTGCTTCCTGATTCCCGCCGTCCTGCACTGTTTCCGCAGGCTTCAGAAGATGTTGGAAACGCACGCGGCGAGAACAGGAGAGCAACCTCCTATGCTTTCACCGAGACCCTGAGGGCAATGTCCTCGGCAGGTTTCGCGTCGGGCAAGGCGACGATGCCTCCAAACGGCATCTGGGCGACCAGCTGGTAGTTTTCCGGCACCTTGAAGAGTTCCTTTACCTTCTGGTCGATGACAGGGTTATAGTGCTGCAGGTTGGCGCCGATGTCCATGTCGCGCAACGCCGACCAGATGGAAAGCTGGAGCATGCCGTTCGCCTGCTGGGCCCAGATGGGGAAGTTGGCGGCATAGAGGGGAAATTGCTTCTGCATTCCCTCCACCACCGCCATGTCGATGAAATACAGGATGGTTCCCGCGCCGTTCTTGAACCCATTGACCTTTTCCCGGGGAACCTTGCCCCCGAACACTTCGTAGATGGTATCCCAGAGCCTGTCCTGCTGGGCTCCCAGGGCAACCACCACCCGGGCGCTCTTCATGTTGAAGGCATCCGGCACTAGCGCCGTAGCCTGCTCCACCATGGAGACCACCTGTTCTTGGGGGACGGGGAGATGCTTGTCGATCTGATAGATGCTTCTGCGCTTCTCAAGGGAATCAATGATACTCATATGCTGCTCCTTCACGCCCCATGGTCGGACGACTTCGCCGGCAAGTCAAGAAGGCAGGGTCAGAAACCACCCAGCTTTCCCACCACCCGTTTCTGGGCATCTTCGCAGCCGTTCCATGGCTTGTCGAAGTTCTCTGCCTTGAACTTCTGGGTCTGCCAGAGGACGTCATCCTGCAACCGTTCCAGGTTCCGCAGTTCCACCTCGGTAAGGTCGGTCACGAAACGCTTGCGGTTCTCGGCGTCGAGAGCCTCTTTGCTCCACACAAGGAGCATCTGGTAATGGGGGAGGCAGAAGCCCTTGCCCTCCTGCAACGCTTTCTGGAAATCGGGATCATGGCCATAGAGGAAGGCTGTCGTGTAGGTATAGCGGATATCGTGTTCCTCCTCCTGCCGGCAGACCAGACACTGGGGTTGGCGCTTCTCGACCGCCTGCTGGAAAGCGGCGACCGCCTTGTCGACTTTTCGTCCCGCCTTGGCGTCAAGAATCCCTTTCATCGCCTTTTCCAGGCTCTCGCGGGTCTCGTGCAGGTAGGTGTCGCTCATCAGCGCCATTCCCTGGACCTTCCCTGCCGCGAGCAATTGCTGTACATGGTCATGGCAGAACCATGATTGGTTGACCTTGACCCGCGTCTCAGGGTTCATGACCGATGGGCCGAGGTAGAACTTGACCGACCGGGTCTCGGCTTGCTTCTTCAGGCTGCAGAGGAAACACTCCCCTCCGGACTTGATGGCGTCCCACACGGCAATGGTATCCAGCTGAACGCGCATGGTACGTACCCCCTTTGGGCAAGTATCGCACTCTTTCCCGGACAAAGCAAAGGGGACCGTGGTGCGGTCCCCCCAAGGAAATCTTGTCTGGTTCTCTGTTCAGCGTTTCGCCAGTGCTTCGCCCACCTCGGCGATATGCTCTGGAGTGAAACCGAACGCCTTTGTCAGATAGTCCAGGTTGCCGACCTCGCCGAAGCGTTCGCCGACATTGACAAAATCCATCTTGACCGGGTTGGTCTTGGCAAGGTATCCGGCAACCATCTCGCCCACGCCGCCGGCATAGCGGCCGTTCTCACAGACCAGGACGTGCCCGGTCCGCTTGGCCACCTTGTCGATCAAGGCAGTGTCCAGCGGACGGATTGTGTGCAGGTCGACCAACGTCGCCTTGATTCCCTTTTGGGCAAGCAGCTCGACCGCTTTGGTCGCCGCGTCCACCATCACCTGGCCGGTCGCGACAATCGCCAAGTCACCGCCATCGGCGAGCTCGATGCCCTTGCCCAGCTCGACCTTGGTGCCGAGCGGATAGCGGTGGGCGATGGTCTTGCGCGGGAAGCGGGTATAGCTGGCCTTTCCGCTGTCATAGACCTGCAGGGTCAGCTCGTACAGGCTCTGCGCGTCGCTGGGCTCGATCACGATCATGCCCGGAATCTGGCGCATCAGGGCGATGTCCTCGAACGGCATATGGGTGCCGCCGTTATAGGTGGCGTTGACACCGGGATCGGAGCCGAGCAGATGCACGCAGCGTTTGGCGTAACCGACACTGAGGAACGCCTGGTCATACGCCCTGCGGCTGGCGAAGACGCCAAAACTGTGGGCGAACGGGGTCAGGCCGGCCGAAGAAAGACCTGCGGCGACAGCGACCATGTTGCCCTCGGCGATACCGCAGTTGTAGAAGCGGTCTGGATAGAGCTTCTGGAAAGATCCAGCCCCGATGCAGGAGGAAAGGTCCGCATCAAGGTAGACGACATCCTCATGGATGGCGGCCAAGTCGTTGATCGCCGCCATCATCACGTCTCTCATGAATTTGAAATCTTTGGTGTCTCTCATGCCTGCACCCCCTCGCGCTCGTACAGCTCCTTGACGGCTTCCTTCGCCTGCTCAAGGTTGAATGCCATGCTGTGGTTCTTTTCGGTCTTCTCGCCCGGGATGAAGCCATGGGATTTCTGCGTGTCCATGATGATCATGTGGGGACGTCCCGGTGTCTTCTTGGCCCTCTGCACGGCATCATCGATCATTTCGAAGTTATGGCCGCAGATTCTCTGCACGTGCCACCCGAAACCCTGCCAGCGGGTCTCGATTCCATCCATGCAGATGATGTCCTCGGTCCTGCCATCCAGTTGCAGGCGGTTGAAATCGGTAAAGGCGATCAGGTTGTCCAGCTTCCACATGGCAGCCGTCTCGGCAGCCTCCCAGATTTCGCCCTCCTGGCTCTCGCCGTCGCCGATGACGGCGAACGTGCGGCTCTGGTCGAAATGGCGGATCTTCTGTCCGAGCGCGATGCCAACGGCGGCGCTGAAGCCCTGTCCAAGCGACCCGCCGGTAAAGTCGACGCCCGGAGTCTTGGTCATGTCGCAATGGCTGGGCAGCTTGGTGCCGCCTTGGTTGAGCGTCATCAGCATCTCGACGGGGAAGTATCCTTTGCTGGCCAGAGTAGCATAGACCGCCGGGCCGGCGTGGCCCTTGGAGCAGACAAAGCGGTCGCGGTCCTCCTTCTGAGGGTTCTTCGGGTCGACATGCATCTCATGATAGTACAGATAGGTCAGCATCTCGACGATCGACATGCTTCCTCCGATATGTCCGGAACCAAAATTCCCAATCTCCTCGATTGTCAGTTTCCGGATCTCCAACGCTTTCAGTTTCAAAGTCTGGAGATCTTCCAGCATACGTTGTTCCTCCCTATGTTCTCAGGGCATCGCACCGGGCCTGGTCCAGGCCCCGTACCGCAATTCCCTTCTGTGTTGCTTGCCATGCGATGACCGTCATCTGGCAGCACCTCTCGAGCACGTCGATTTTCTCGAAGGCCTCAAGCAGGCTCCTGCCCAAGCAGGTCACGCCATGATTCTCCATCACCAGTACATCGGAACGCAAGGACTTTTCCGCTACTTTCCGCGCCAGCTCCTCCGTTCCCATCCTCGCATACGGCACGATGGCGACCTCTCCCAGTTGCCACCAGGCCTCGGCGGTCAGTCGGGTGTCAACCGGGCACTCCTCCAAGGCGCTGAAGGCAGAGACATAGATTGGATGGGCGTGCACGATGGCCCGCACATCCGGCCTGGCCATATAGATCAGGCGGTGCATCCCGGTCTCGATGGAAAGCTTCCATGAGGATAGGTTCTCCCCCTCCATCGTCACCTGGGCGATCTGGTCGCCCGAAAGTGAACTCTTGTCCAGCCCGCTCGGAGTGATCAGAAAGCTGTTCCCGTCCACCCGTACGCTGACATTCCCACCCAAACTGGTGGTCAGGCCGCGCCGATACAGACGCGCCATTGTCTCGGCCACCTTTGAGCGCGCTTGCGCCAATGCATCTTCCATAGTACGGAGTATACCATAGGAAACTGTGAACGTGCATCGTAAGGGAATCTTTTCCCAAACGAGACAAATCGCTACAATGTCCATGGTTCTAAGGAGAGGCAATCATGCGAATGTCCAAACTGTTTTCCAAGACCCTTCGCGAGGCACCCAGCGGCGCAGACTCCAAGGGATATGAGTATCTTCTGCGGGCGGGATTCATCAATCAGATGGGAGCCGGGCTCTTCAGCCTGCTTCCTCTCGGCTTCCGTTCCAACACGAAGATCGAGACGATCATCCGTGAGGAAATGGATGCCATCGGAGCCCAGGAAATGCAGATGCCGGTAGTCAACACCGCAGACATCTGGAAGAAGACGGGACGTTTCTACTCGATCGACAAGGAGATGACCCGCTTCCAGGACCGTGTCGGACGCGACATGGTGCTTGCCATGACCCATGAAGAGGCAGTCACCGACGCCGCGTTGGACGAGCTTGATTCCTACAAGAAACTTCCTGTCCTGGTCTACCAGATCCAGACCAAGTGGAGGGACGACCCCCGTCCGCGCGCAGGCCTGATCCGCGTACGCGAGTTCACCATGCTCGACTCCTACAGTTTCGACAAGGACCAAGAGGGCCTGGACAAGGTCTATGGTGACCACTACAAGGCCTATTTCCGCATCTACGGTCGTTGTGGGCTCCCCGTCATCGCTGTCGGCGCCGACAGTGGCATGATGGGCGGCAAGATCAGCCACGAGTACATGTACCTCTCTCCGATTGGCGAAGACACGATCATCCACTGCGACGCGTGCGGCTACACCGCCAACCGCCAGGTCGCCAAGTTCCAGAAGGAGTACCTGCCCGAGGAGCCGAAGCCACTGGAAAAGGTCAAGACTCCCGACTGCAAGACAATCGAGGAGCTGTGCGCATTTCTGAAGATTGATGCGAAACGGACTGCCAAGGCGGTCTTCATGGTCGGCGCCTTCATCAACGACAAGAACGGCAAGGAAGAGGACAAGCTGATTGTCGCGATCATCCGTGGCGACATGGATGTCGAGGAAAGCAAGCTGCAGAACGCCGTGAAGGCCAACAGCCTGCGTCCCGCCAGAGAGGAAGAAATCCTTGCTGGCGGTATGGTTCCTGGCTTCGGCAGTCCGATCGGCGCCAAGGAAGGAGTCGTCAAGGTCATCGACGACAGCGTCGCCAAGAGCAACAACTTCGTCGCGGGTGCCAACGAGGAAGGCTACCACTATCTGAATACCAACTACGGCCGTGATTATGACGGCTTGGTAGCCGACATCGCCAGCGCGCAGGAAGGGTATCTCTGCCCGAAGTGCGGAAAGCCGATGCACTCCGACAAGGGTATCGAGGCCGGCAACATCTTCCAGCTGGGAACCCGCTACTCCGAGGCCATGAATCTGGCCTTCCAGGATGAGAGCGGTGTCCGCAAGCCGGTCATCATGGGCTCCTATGGCATCGGTGTCGGCCGTCTGCTCGCCTGTCTGGCCGAGGAATACCACGACGACAAGGGCCTGAAGCTCCCCATCACCGTCGCCCCCTACCAGGTCGAGCTGGTCAGTCTTGTCAAAGATCCGGAAGTCGGCGAGAAACTCTACGACGAGCTCACCAAGAGCGGCATCGAGGTGCTCTACGACGACCGCAAGGAGACGGCGGGAGTCAAGTTCGCTGACGCGGACCTGATCGGCATCCCGGTACGCATCACCGTCGGCAACCGCTCCCTGAAGGAGGGCAAGGCCGAAGTCAAGACCAGAGACAACCTGGACGAGACGATGATGTTCGACCTGGACAACCTGACCGGCGAGGTCAAGGACCTGGTCGCCAAGATGACCAAGAGGGTCTACGACAAGATCCAGGACAAAACCTGGATCAAGAACGTGAATTGACCGTTTCCCACCACCATGAAGGACGCCGGAGCAACCCTCCGGCGTCTTTCTTGTATCCTACGCTCTCAAGGTTGCCAGGATAGAGGAGAATTCCTTGCTGCGGGCATACCCGACAAGTCGCTTGTTGAGGGGCACGGGTTCCAGCAGGCCTTTCCTTACGAGTGTTTCCAGGTCGGAGCGGATGGTCTTCACGGAGACGGCGAATCTCGTCACCAGTTCCTTGCTGGAAAAAAGAGCGGAAGGTTGTTCGGCATAGAGACGTATGAGTTCTGCCTGCCTTTCATTCAACCCGGGTATCCGGTATTCCAAGCATGCATTCGTTTCCTGGGCCTTTCGCTCCAGATAGTCCTGGAATGCTTCAAGCGCCTGCCAGAGTACTTGCAGGTGATACTGGATGAAATATCCTACATCAAGCTCATCGTTCTCGGTCGCGAGAAATGCTTTCTCGTACATGCTCTTGCTCCGATAGATGATACGGGAGATGGAGAGGTATTGCGTCATCCAATATCCTTGTTTCAGCATGTACCAATAGAAAAGCGCGCGTGCGGTCCGCCCGTTTCCATCTACGAAGGGATGGAGATAGGAAACCATGAAATGAACGAGGATGGCCTTGATGATGGGATGCATGAAAGGGCCGGAATCCGAATTGATGAAGGTCCCGAGCTGGGCGACCGCTTCGGGAATCATGGAACAGGGGGGAGGTTCATGGAAGATTTCCCCACTGATTCCATCCACCACATGAATTGTGTTGTCTGTCCGGAACCTGCCTTCATCCCGAGGGTCATCCAAGGTCTTCTCGGTAATCCGTTTATGGATTTCAAGCAACAACTCCGGGGAAAAATCCTCATGGGTATGGGATACGAGGAAGCGGATGGTCTGGTAATTGTTCACAATCATCTGCTGGCTTGTATCTTTTGGTTTTGCCTGTCGGAGCAACATCTCCTTGGCGACGACTCTCGTGGTGGCTGCGCCCTCCATCCGACTCGATGCGATTGCTTCTTCCATGAGGGAAGTTGCGAGATACTTTTGCGGGCTCTGGAAAGAAAGCGTATCGAATCCATGGAGGATTTCCTGCATGCGCCGTGTTTCCTTGTAGGTGAAGGTACCGGAACAAAAGGAACACTTCACGCTCCCGATCTTCCTTGACAGTTTCACCGCATTCCAGAAATCCGCCGCATCCAGACCTTCCGGCACATGGTATTTGACCTTGTCCCAATACAGATACTCGTCGTTGATCTTGTCAATCACCGATGCATATGCGGGGTCTGAGAGAATCTGCACTGCAGATTGCCCTGCTGCGCGAGGAGGTTTTTCCATCATGTGGGCATGATACCATTACATCTCCGAGCAGGCAATCAAATTAGGGGAAATTTCCTCTAATTTCCTCTAATTTCCCCATAAGAAAGCCGTCCCGAAAACCGAGACGGCTCATGTGCATGTTCCTGCTCTCAGAGAATCGTGATGCGTCCTTGAGGTTCCGCGTATTCGGCGGTGACCTCGTTGCCAAGTTTCTCGATCACGTAGGTCATCAGCACCTGGTTGTCCAGCATGCCTTCGTTGATCAACAGCTCGTCGTTCTGGAACATCGTGAAGCCGTCACCAGCGTCCTTGAGCATGTAGTTGTGGCTGGCCAGCTTGTAGGTGGCATCAGGGTCGATCGGCGTCCACTGACCCGCTTTTTCCACCACGACATCCTTGACCCTGCGCTCGCCCTTGACGGCGACGAACATGTTCTTGCCGTCCAGCTCGACCGAGGTCGGGATGCTGGTGTCGATGGTGTACTTCAAGCCGGAAACCTGCAGGAACCCGCCACACTCTCCGGTGGCGTTCTTGCCGTCACTGGTGTGCTTCTGGGTGGAGCGGCTTGCCAGTTCCAGAGCGTCAAGAATCTGCTGCCCGGTGGCCTTGACCATGGTCAGCGTGTTGCCGTACGGATGGACTTTGATCAGGTCTCCATAGGTGATCGGTCCCTTCTTCAGGGGAGCGCGGATGCCGCCACCATTGACGAAGGCGATATCAGCGTCGGCAACCGTGCGGTAGGCATCAGCGCACAGGTCGCCAAGGTTGGTCTCACGGGTACGGACCAGACGCACGCCGTTCGTATCGGCAATCGTCAGGTCGACATCGGTCTTGCCGATGACCTCCGCAAGGCTCTCCTTGTACTTCGCCTCGATCGAGTCGACGAACGCTGCGATATCGGGATCCTTGTCAGGATATGTTCCGATCAATCCCGTCTCCATCACCCCATCCGGTCCGATCAGGAGCATGCCGATATTGGCGAACTTCGTCCCGGTCGAGGAAAGCAGGACTTTCCCGCCATCCTTGGCGGCGACCACTTCGCAGGGAATGACACTGTGGGAATGGCCGTCAAGCACCACATCGATACCGGTCGTATTGGCAATCAGGTCGGTGGAGCGGAACGGGGCGGAAGACTCGTCAGTACCCAGGTGGGCAAGCACGACGACATACTGGGCCCCCTCGGAACGGGCCTTGTCGACATTCTCCTGGACGACGCTATAAAAAGCCTGAGGGTCGTCACCATAAAAATCGTAGGCGAACTCATTCCCTTCCTTGAAATAGGTCGGAGTGGACTTGGCGATGCTCTCCGGAGTGGAAACGCCAACGAAACCCACCTTGAGGGCGTCATAGGTCGCGACCTCGTAGGGCTTCACGTCTCCGAGCAGGTTTCCCTTGCTTCCCGTGTACTTGATATTACAGGCCAGATACTGGCAATCGGCCTTGCCGATCAGTTGGGAAAGACGGTCCATGCCATAGTCGAACTCATGGTTGCCGATGGCGGCATAGTCATATCCGACCTTGTTCATGATTTCCACCGGGTACTCGCCCTTGGAAATGGTTCCCATCGCCTCGCCTTGGATGGAATCGCCATTATCCACCAAGACCACATACGGTGTTTTTTTCAACACCTCCTGTTTCAGGGCCACCAGCGACTCGTACCCGAGCGAGGAACGAATCGCGCAGTGCACATCGTTGGTGTACAGCACCACGACGCTGTTCTGCTTCTCGGTGATCGGCTGCGCGAACAGGGAACCAAGAGCGACAAGCAGTACCAGCAATACATTCCTGAATTTTTTCATCAGTTACCTCCCTTTGTGGTAAAGCTGTTCTTAGAATAACAAAGATATAGCCATGGCACAATGGGAGGAGTTGATGGCTATGCCAGTTGATGCTCTTTCACAAACTCATCGAACAGGTCGGCGGCAAGCTCGACCGTCTGCAGACAGCGTACCCCGGGGACGAAGTATTTCGGTTTCAATGCCGAGCAGTCCACTGCTCCCTCCCGCTTGCGGAAGGCATCCACGTAGTCCGCGCAAAGCTCCTTGAAGCCGGCCGTCTCATGGGCTTTCGTTCCGATGAACAGCTTCCCCAAGGCGGCGATCGCGGCGGACAGGGCACCACAGGTGAGACCACAGCCCATGCCTCCGCCAAAGCCACCGGCAAGTTTCATCTCCTCTTCGCCGAGAGCAAGATGGTATTCGTCGTTGATGGCGTGGATCAACGTCTCTGCGCAGTTGTAGTTTTTCTCCAGATAATAGGCTCCGACTCGGTCCTTCAACATTCCGTTCTCCTACCGCTAGTATACCGAAAAAAAGCGGATTTGGAGAGGTCTTGATCAGTTCTGGGCCGGATCCGCCATCAGTTTCAGCAACTCATCCCGCTTGAAGTCCAGGTATTCGCCCCAGAGCTTGTCGTCCAGGAAGGGGTTGCGCGAAGGATCTTTCTGAAGCCGCTCCATCCTACCCAGCGTGTCGTTGTTGATGCAGTGGTTGGCAAGGAAGAGCTCCACCTTCTCGTCCCTCACCTTTCTCAAGGAATCCAGATACGTCTGACGCATGGCGTGCTTCACGTCGCCGATATCGTCCAGATAGGCTTTCTGCAAGGTATTGAATCCGAAGCCACCGTAGTAGCCGGCACGCTTGACGCCTTCGTTCCCCTTCACGTCGAAGAAGGTGGCGATGACACCGGCAGTGTGGCCGGGACAAAGACGGAAGAAGAAATCCATTCCTCCAAAATCGATGTGTTCCTTGTCGTCGATCGCATGGTCGACCACAAAGAGCTCGTCGGCCAGGTTGCCTGTATCTTGGATTGCCGAAAATTCCGGGTGATGCTGGAAATCCTCAGCATCCGGTCTCCCCAGATAGAGTTTGGTTCCGAACATCCGTCTGAAAAAGAGGGCTCCGCCAATATGGTCCAGATGTCCATGGGAAAGAATGATCCATCGCACGTTGGCGGGGTTGAAGCCGGCCTCCCAAATGGCGTTGACCAACATCGCTGTCGCACCGCAGTTGCCGGCATCAATCAGCAATAATCCGTTTCCCGTATCAATCAAATGCACGCAGACCCAGCTGTCACCCACGTACCAGACGTTTCCGTACATCTGGAACGGGTGGACATAGCGTCGCTCCTGATTGGAAAAATATGTTGGCACCATCGGATTGGAGAACCAGCGTTTCCGTTCCTGCTCATACCGGTCATAAGCGATTCTCAGTTTCGACATGTTTCCTCCTCTCCTTGTCGCAGGTATGTGTCGAAGAATGCCAGGACTGCCTTTCTTGTCGCGTCTTGGACGAACTCGTGCGTACCGTGGCCCGCACCACGGACGATATACAGCTCGCTGGGAATTCCTTTCTTCTGGAGCGCTTCGTAGAAGTGTTCGCTCTGGGAAACGGGAACCAGCGGGTCAAGATCCCCATGGAAGATGGCGACTGGACACATCTTCCGGGAGATGAAGCCGATCGGGCTGGCCGCTTTCGCCATCTTGGCGATATAGGCTGCATCCCCTCCGATCATCAGTCCTTCGCGGGTCCTGGTAGGATCATCCCCGTGATAGACGTTGGCCATATGTATGGACCAAAGGTCCACCGGACCGTAGAAATCCACCGCCGCCTGGACATGGTCGCTGAACGAGCTCCATTCACTGCTCCGGTATTGGTCGTCGTTCAGGGCGCAGAACGAGGAAAGATGTCCGCCGGCAGAGCGTCCGATCGTTCCCACCCGGTCCGGGTCGAGGTGATAGCTGTCGGCGTTTGCCCGAAGGAACCGGATCGCCGTCTTCACATCCTCGACCTGCGCGGGGAAATGTCCCTTGCCGCTGTCGCGGTAGTCGACCACCGCCACCGCGTACCCAGCCTCCGCCAGATAGACGGACTCGGCAGCCTGGTACGTCCGGCAAGGCACCGCGCGCCATCCATTCCCGTTGATCCAGACAATCACCGGCTGGCGGAAGCCACCCGCCTCATCATCCCGTCCGAGGACGAGCCGCATCTCGCTGTTGCCCGCCGCATACAGCAAGGTCATCTTCAGCTCGAGCGGATTTCCGTCCAGGTCAGCCACGTGGCCGAAGACCAGGTCATCCACCACGGTGATCTGGCGGCGCCTTGCACCCGGCTCAATCACATGCTTCATCCGCTACCTCTCGTCTTCTCTGAAAGAGCATGCGCAAAACCGGTGAGAAGATACAGCCGATGGCGACAACTAGGAAGCAACAGGAAACCGGACGCGTGAAGAAGGTCGCGATGCCGTTATCGCTACTCTGGAAGCCCTTGAGCATGTTGCTCTCCAAAGTAGGCCCGAGGATGAAGGCAAGCATCATAGGAGCCGATGGAAGCCCGGCGAACAGCATCAGTAGCCCGATGATGGCAAAGACAATCATCATGCCGCACTTGTACAACGAACCGGACTCGACATAGGCGGAAACCAGGGAAATGACCAGGAGCGCCGGATACATGTAGTGGTAGGGGACCTTCAGGATATAGGGGAACCAGCGCTTGGATGCCATCTGGATCAGCAAGACGAGAATCGCATCGAAGGCCACCGCGGCGAACATCATGTAGACCAGGTTGCCGGAGTTCCGGAACACCATCGGACCCATCTCGAGACCCTGGATGGAAAGCGCCCCGATCAGCAAGGCGGTCGAGGTATCGCCCGGGATACCGAGGGAAACCATCGGAATCATGGCGCCACCGATGGCGGCGTTGTTGGAGACCTCGCTGGCCCAGATGCCGTCAGGCACCCCGGTACCGAACTCGCCCGCACGCTTGCTGTGGTTCTTGCAGGTCGAGTAGGCCACCAAGTTGGAAAGGCCGGCGCCCATACCCGGAAGGAAACCGATCACAAGACCAATCAGAAAGGAACGGATGATATTGACACCCTGTTCGAAGATTTCAAGCCAGTGCAAGCCGAATCCCTTCAGGGAGGAGTCATCCACGTCCGGCAACTTGTCAAAGCCACGTCCGTACTCCAAAGCGATACGGGAAATGCCGAAGATGGAAATCAGGACCACCGTCAGGGAAAGCCCGCTCATCAGGTACATGTTCCCGAAGACGAAGCGTTCCTGAGCATCGATCGGACTGAAACCGACCGAAGCGAACAACAGGCCGATACAGGCTGAGGTCAAACCCTTGCACATATCGCCCTTGCTGATGGCGATGACCATCGTGATGGCGACCATGCAGAGGGAAAAATACTCCCACGGACCGAGCTTGAAGGCAATCGCGGCAATCGACTGGGCCAGGAGGGCGCCAAGGATCGCCGAGAAGAACGTCCCGATGAAACTGGCAACCATGCCGATGGCCAAAGCATGGCTCGCCTGTCCCTTCTTTGCCATCGGATACCCATCGAAGACGGTGGCCACCGACGAGGGAGAACCAGGAATGCCGAGCAGGACGCTGCCGATGAAAGCCCCGGAACAGCCGCCGACCCAGAGCGAAATCAGGAACATGACGCCGGGACCGAGGGCCATATGATAGGTAAGAGGCATGAACAGCATCATCGCCAGCGACCCCGAGAGACCCGGGATGGCGCCGAAGATGATGCCAATGATGGTGCCTGCAAGCGTCAGGACCAGGTTGTAGCCATTGAAAAGGTTGGAAAAGACAAAGGGAAGATACTGTTCCATAGCGCATGCTCCTTACATCCAAACCGGATCTGGCATCGGAAGCGAAAAGGCCTTCGTGTACAAGAAGTAGACGAAGAGCGTGAACAACACGCTGAAAAGGATCCGGCCCTTGGTGGCAGACTTCCAACCCTTGGAAAAGAGCGTGGAAAGCACATAGCAGACAATCGGGGTCATGATGAGGAAACCCAGGTATTTCATCAGGAACACGTAGGCGGAAAGCACCAGGAACACGATGCCGACCCTGACCCATCCCTCTTTGACGAGGAACAGTTTCTGCTCCTTTTTGCTGAAGGTGCTCTGCAAAAAGATGCCGAGGCCACAGACGACGAAACCGAACGCGGCAAGTCCCGGCATGGCCTTAGGCCCGGGATATTCGATCGTAAACGGTACCGGATAGTCACGGATCATGGCGAAAACCACGATGCCAAGGATCACGGTCACGATACCGACCATTTGGTCACGTTTCACTTGGAACATGGGAATCCTCCTCTCTTGCGAGCGAAGGGACTCCGCACGGAAGCCCCTTCGCCGCATGGCAGTTATTTTCTCAAGCCGAGATCGACGACGACCGAGTTCAAGGAAGCCTGGGTATCCTGTACCCGCTTCAAGCCATCCTCGTAGGAAAGGAAAACCATGCCGAAACCCTTCGGATCAAGATCGCCGCTGACTTTTGGATTGGCATAGGCATTGGCGTACAGGTCGTGCAAGGCACGGGCCAGGTCGTCGCTCATCGACTTCGGGCCAAGGAACAGGTTGATATTGCCCCAGGCGAACTTGTAGCCGAGTTCGGGGAAACTCTCCAGGTCGGGGAAGACCGGGCAGCGGCCGCCCTCCTCATCACGGGCGACAACAGCCAGGGCACGGACTTTGCCTGCCTCCACATACTGCTTTGCCTGGTTCGGGTTGACGAAGCATGCGTCGATGGTCTTGCCGACGACAGCAGCCATCTTCTCGGTATCGGTTCCGGCCTCGACGGTCCTCACCTGGATGCCGGCAGCCTTGGAGAACAAGCCGGTGATGATGTGGGCGGTACCGCCAGTCTCCACACCGAACTTCAGGGAACCGGGAGCTGCCTTTGCGGCGGCGACCAAGTCGTCGACCGTCTGATACGGCGAGCTCATATCGACAACCAGCGTGTAGCTTGCGGGATCCTTCTGCAGGCTGACGGCAATCACCTTGTAGTCGTTTGCAGCGGAGCGTTTGAAGACACCACTTGCCGTCTTGATCAGCATGGTGGTGTGGAACTGGAGAATCGTGGACCCATCGCCCTTGGCGTTGGCGACTTTCTCGAGGGCGACCGCACCACCCCCATCGGTGTTGTTGACGATGGTCACATGGAAACCGCCATCGCTGGCGACCTGGGCCCCGAGCGTACGGGCCATCACGTCCGTGCCGCCTCCCGTCTTGGCGGGAACCTGCACCTCCATGCTCTTGGGAAGAAGGACGCCACCGTTCTGGGCGGCGCTTTCAGCTTGTCCGGTGGCAAACAGCGAGGCGGCCATCGCCATGGTCAATGCGGTCAATGCGACCCGTTTCATCAGTCTCATACCAAACACTCCTTTTTGGTTTGTCCAAACTATGGTTTTCATGGTAAAGGCCCTTTGTAATCTGTCTACTTTTAGTTTATTCTATTTTGTCTTAAAATAATTAAGAGAAAAGGAGGGCTTATGGACCTGCATCTGCTCGAAAACATAACGATGATCGCCCAGCAGGGAACCATCTCGAAGGCCGCGGAGAAGCTCTATATCACCCAGTCGGCCCTCAACCAGCAATTGCTGAGACTCGAGGAGGACGTGGGGACTCCCCTCTTCGACCGGGGAGGCCACCGCATGACGCCTACCTACGCCGGACGCGTCTATCTGGAATCTGCGCGGAAGATGCTCGAGCTAAAGAAGAAAACCTACCACATCATCCGTGACATCGCCGATGGCAAGCGGGGCGAGATCCATATCGCCTATACTCCGGAACGTGGTGCGGACCAGTTCGCCAAGACCTACCCGGTCTTTCACGCGAAGTACCCCGATGTCACCTTTGTCATCCATGAGGAACGGGTCAAGGAGATGGAGAAGCACCTGGCTGACGGCACGGTCGATATCGCCCACATCTCCATCCGCCAACCCCAGCCCGCCTTCGACTATGAGTGGATCGACAGCGAGCAGATGGTGCTGGCAGTCCCACGCGGCAACCCGTTGGCAGAAAAAGCCGACGAGGCGAAAGGACCGGGGCTGCCGCTGCTCGACCCCGCTTGGCTCGCGGGAGAGAAAATCGTCTTGAACTCCCAAGAGACGCTGATGCGGGACATGGTGGACGACCTCTACCGGCAGGCAGGGCTCAAGCCGGACGTGCTCTTCGAGACATCATCCAGCAAGACCATCATCAGCGTGGTGGAAAACGGTATCGCCGTGGGTTTCGTACCCCAATCCTATGTGGTTCCCTCCCAGAAGGTGGTGTTCTTCACCGCCGGACACCGGTACGAGTGGATGCTGACAGTCGCCCACCGGAGGGACTACTACCTCTCCAATGCCGAGCGGGAGTTTATCCGGACCTTCAAGGAACTCTATCAGTCCACCCATCAAAACCGTTAGTCGGCGACGAGGTTGAGGTAGATCGAGGAGCTGTACCAACCGGCGGTCAAGCTGTTGGCGTCGTCAATGTCCTCGAAGCTGAAGTCAAGGTCCCCCTCGAGCCGGTACAGGGCAAAGTATCCGTTGTTGGATTTGTCCGTCACCGCGCAGGGAACGACGAGGTAGTCGGCATTGTCGCCTTTGAACACATGGGTCACCTGCGTCGAGGCATAGTCGGCATAGCTGGCGAAGGTGGTCGACGAGGCGGCCGCATTCCCCTTGTAGGTTATGGTGAAGGGAATCGAATTGTAGGCGTTCTCGTACGTCGTTCCCACCTTCCTGAGCTTGAAGACGCTCTCCGTGTTGGTGATCGTGTTGGGCTGGGCAGAAATATAGAGCTTGTAGGGAGTCAGGCTTGTGGCCGCCGGCTTGCTCCGGTAGACCGTGTAGTTGGTCGCCTGGATATCGGCGATCTTCACCCCATTGTTCGCCGCGCTTGCCGTGAGGGAAGCGATATCCAGTTGCTTGGCAGCGTCGGTGGCGTTCACGAAGAAGCTGAAATTGGAGCCCTTGTCGGGTTTCTCGCCTCCGACATACCCCCACAGGGTCATATCGAAGCTCTGGGTCTGGGGAGAGACGGAGGGGTCGGTCGTGGTCATGGTGATGTGCAGGTCGCTCCGGTAATCATGGTACTCTGCCAGATCTTCGTCGGTCCCCTCGAGGATGATGATGAAATCGGCCCAACGGTCATTCGCTTGGTCCGACGCGGTCCGGTCGCTCGGCTGCATGACAAACGAATAGGACTGGCCGGGATTGGTGGTCACGTAGAACGATGAGGAGGAATTGCCGTACTTGGTGGCATCGCTGGTCATGGTGGTGTCGTTCTTGTTTGCACCACTCCCGCTGGTGCTGCGACGGCCGTTGACGGCAATCTTATACTTCTTGTACTTGCTATGGTCGGTCTGGGAGGTGAACTGAAAGTCCCCCGAGAAGGTGACCGTCGTGGTCCCTGAGACTCCGAGGGCGCCGAAGACGCCGATCATCGTGTCGTCATAATACCCCATCGAGTCATTGTACGCGGTCCTTCCGTTGTTCGGAGTCGTGGTGCCAACCCATGCCAAGTTGGTGGAAAAGTCATGGTATTTGTACTCGGGGTCGGTCAAATCGATGCTGCTTGCTGTCTGGGACATGAACTCGACCCAGAACTCATGCTCTGCAAAAAGGGGCGCGAGAAGGAGCCAGGAGAACAGCGACAACAGGATGGAACACTTGCGGAACATGCGATGCCTCCTCATTCCCCGTTGGTCAGGGTGAACAGGATCGAACCGGTATAATAGCCCGATCCGTACGATGACGCGTCTTTCTGGTACAGGCGAAAATAGATGGGATTGTCCGTGTAGGTCATGATCCGGTCCGTGCTGCCCAGCGTGTAGACGCCCCCGCTGCCAAGATTCCAATCGGCGTCGGAGCCGGTATTGTTGATATAGGCGATCTTGGTCGAAGAAGGTGACTCGGCATTTGTCGGGTATTGGATACCGATCTGGTAGGAGATGGCGGACTGGGAGTCCGAACTCTTCACCATCGGCTTGGTGGTCACCTTGACGTTGACCAAGGCGTTGGTCATCAGCGTCCAGGTACCGATCTGCAGGCCGACAATCTGGTCCTTCGGTGCCACGCTGCTGTCCGTCAGGTCAAAAGAGGACGCCGCCGCGGTCCGGCCGATGATCAGTGTCGTCTTCGGGTCAAGGAAACCATACAAGTCGACACTCTCGTTCCCGTAGACATTGACGGCACCAAGGCTCCTGGAGGCCAAAAGCACCATCATCCATACGCGTATGCAAGAAAGGTACTTCATTTGGTTGCCACACTGAGGATGATCGTCCCGCTGTAGTTCTGGGCTGGCAGACCGGCGGTTTGCATAGCGATATCGACCGAGCCTCCCCACTTCCAAGTGCAGGAGTCCCCGCCGCCTTTCACGGTATAGTCGAGAGCCCAGACCTTGGTATCCTCCAAAGAGGAGAAATCCAGGTTGCCGGATTTGGTCTCTGTGACTGTCTCGCTGACAATCTTTTCCTTGTCGGACGAGAAGACGGTGGTGTTGCCCTCCACCGAGTGGGAGAGCGTCGCCCCCCTTTCCGGGTATAGACGGTATTCTCCCGGGTAAACGTGACGGAACCAGGCACGTAGGTTTCGGCATCCTCGCCCACCAGCGGGGAGATGGAAAGACTGAAATGCAGATGCAACGATGAGCTTTCGGAGTTGCCGAGGGTACCCGTTGCGGACCAGGTAAGCAACGTTCCCTTCACCTCGTCCATGGTACCCAGGTTGGCGATGGAGTAGGTGCTCCCGTTGCTTGCCGCCACGCTTCCCTGCCAATAGGCGCCGAAGCTGTCGAGCGCGCTGATCTTCTCGGCGATGTAGCCGGTGAAGGAGAGTGTGTCCGACCCACGCTTGTTGCTGCCTTCAATCTCATAGCTTTGGGTGGAGACAATGGGGTCGGCACACAATGGGGACGCAACGAACACCAACGCGAGGACGAGAGAATGGAAAAGAAGGTGTTTCATGTGGCACTCTCCGTAATCTGGACCGTCGAGACGTAGGTGCCTGCGCAGGCTGCCGAGCTATCCCCTACCCGCACATAGAAGGTACAGACTTGGCTGCCGGACTGCTCCCGGTTGAAATAAATGGGAATCGCATCGCTCTCCCTCCCTTCTGGTAATGTCGTCGTAGCGTCACCACGGGAAGTCTTGTAGCCGATGATCAGGGTGTAGTCGATAGCATCGAGCACTGTCCCGCTATCGGTATCGTACTGCTCAAGCGGAGTGTAGGAGAAATGGAAATTGTGCGTCTTGGTCTCGTTCATGAAGGCGACCATATGGGCGACTTCCTGTGTGGAATTCTTCAGCTCGACCGCCGCCTCGGTGAGCACGGAGGCACCGGAGACATCCATGATCCTCCACTCGGACAGTCCTTTCTGCTGGTAGTTCCAGCCAAGCGAGATGGCGGTATTGTCCAATGCCCCTAGTGCCGGCAAAGGCAAGGCCAGCAGGAGAAGCCATCCCAGACATCGAACAGAAAACAGGTGCAAGCGTATGCTCATCTCAACTCCAAATGGGCACTCGTATCTCGTATCCCAGCTCCAATATAGAAAAATGCACGAGTGTTACAAGACATATGTCATAACATTTGCAAAAATCTCAATACTTCCGAAAAGAGAAAACGAAAGCGTCTTCTAAAAAACTATATAACTCACGTAATAATTGGAATTACATTTCAAATTCTTCATCATTTCTCCATGAGACAACTTATTCCATAGGTTACGATTTATCCCATAGATAAATACATATATTTGTAATGATTCTGAATAATAAAAAGAGATAAAAAGCAATAATCATGTCACTCTTGACATAAAAATACTCACAACTCCACCGAGAAATCCCCAGTCAGTGGTGTCGGCCGCCGGCAGCTTGCCTTGCGCCAAGACAAGCAGAATCTGTCGGCCCCCATGGTCGCCATCCTCAGCTATATCGACCCAATCACTACCCTTATGCTCGGCGCACTGGTCTTACAAGAGCCCATGACCGCCACCCAATGCATCGGAGCAGTCATCGTCCTTGGTTCGACACTGGCTGGAAAACTTACCGAGGCCGTCTGATATAGCCGTCCTGAGAAGTAAACTGCAGGCCTTGGAGCTTTTGCGTCCGGGTATCCTGGAAGATCGCGTCGAACAGACGCTGTCCGGTGGAGGTCTTGACCATCTTCTGACGTACCGCACGGATCTCCTCCTCCGGCGCGCCATCCTCATAGAGGTTCACGAGAAAGTCCGCCTCGACAAGGATCTGCCAAGAGAGCGTGGAGATATGGGTATAGGTATGGTGGTGGGCAATCAGGAAGCGGACCTGCTCGATCTCATCCTGACTGAAGCAGCCCACCGACCGCATGACCTTCTCGGCCTCGTCGGGACCGTACAGCTCTTGATGCTTCCCGTTGTTGCCGCCGTGCTCGCGCTCGCTGACGTGGATGCCGACGTCATGGAGGATTGCAGCTTCCTCAAGGACGGCCACGTCATGGGCGGGAAGGCCCTCGAGAGTCCCGATTGTCGCGGCGAAGTCGTGCACTTTCACGAAGTGCTCGATCCTGCGCGCGTCGCCCCTGTCGTAGACGACCATCGCTTCCATCAGTCTCGCCAAACGAATATCCATGGCTCGGTTGTACCACATTCCACGAGTGAGCTGCATGCGTTTTTCTCGAAAAACGTGGATACTGCCCATCTATCATCGCACCAGTATCCGGAAATTCAGGGCAGAGCCTGTCAGCAAGGCACTCGTCACCAAACCGCTCAGGGCCGCCAAGGCCCCGCTGGTGATCGTCCCCTGCGAGAAGGCCAAGGAAAGAATCGACAAGGTCGCGCAGGTGCTTGGACCGCAGGAACTCAGACCTCTTGCCCCGCCCGCCATCGGCTATCCCGCCGAGAGCCATCTTTCCCAAGACTGCTTCGACATGGGGCGCATCCACTTCTACTCGTACATCTCCTCGTCCAAAGCATCGAACAGGTGGCCCCAACGTTTCCAGCACCTGCGACGCTCGCGCCAGACCAGGAAAAAGGACCGTCCGTAGCCGGCCAATGCGCAGACGGCGAGGACAAGCAGGAGCTTGCCGAAGAAATCGGGCAGCAAGGTATAGAAGGTCGTCCCTTCCTTCTGTCCGAGGGGCACTTCGTACAGACGCCACCCCTTGGTGAACGGCTCCATGGTCTGATGGGGCCTGCCGGTCACGTCCACCATCGTGGTCATGCCGCTGTTGGTACCGCGGATCAGCGGACGGCGGTTCTCGATGGCCCGGAAAACTGCCTGGCTCATGTGCTGCATCTCGGCGCACACGCTCCCCGACCAGCTGTCGTTGGTCAGGTTGACCAGCATGTCGGCTCCGTTCTTGACAAAACCGGCCGACAGGTAGCCGAAGATATCCTCGAAGCAGATCGGGGTGGAGAAATCGATTCCGTCATACCGGAAGACAGTCGCCTCGGTCCCCGGCTCCCACCATTTGTAGTCGTTGGCAACAAGCAGGTTGTAGAGCCTGGGGAACTGCTTCTCGTAGGGAAAGTACTCGGTGAAGGGAACCAGGTGCTGCTTGCGGTAGGTGCCAAGGATCCGTCCCTGGCCGAAAAGGATGACGGTGTTGTAGGTCTTCCAGTTCCAAGTCCCGTCGCGGAGAACTGCAGGTAGCGTCTCGTCCTTGACCAACCCCTCGGGATTGCCAGTGATCAGAGGAACGCCAAGCGTCTTGCCGAAGTTGACGAAGTCGTCGACCAGGGCACGGGTCCGCCAGTCGGTCGGATGGGCAAGGTGCCAGCTGACGCTGGGCACGAAGGCGGTCTCGCTCCAGAGAACCATGTCGGGCTTGGGATTTCCCGCCATCGCCTCCAGGCTGAATCCACGCAGTGTCTCGTAGTTCTCCTTGTAGGTCTCGTACCCGCCCTTCCAGCTGTCGGCGGAATGCTGGACGGCCGCGATACGGACTACCCGCTTCGGTACCTTGGCATCGTAATAGGCGATTGAGGCGAAACCAAAGAGCAACGAAGCGAAAACCACTGCAAGATACAGGCCGATATCGACCCGGCAGCCGCTCCATTCCTTGTGTTTCTGGGCAAGGAATGCCTGCGGCAGGATCATCAGGAAGCAGATGACCCACACGCCTCCGATCGAGGCAATCTGGATCAGCGGACGGTACGCCCAGATGGCGGTGGCCATGTTCCCGTACGGATAGGCGAGGAAGCCCTGCTGGGTCAGGTATTCGTAGGCCACGAACACCAACGACTGGACAAGATAACCACGCTTCTCCCCCACCGTTCCCGCCAGCTTCAGCGCGAGGAACAGCAGCACGTACTGGAAGGATTCCAGCGTCGGAGCGAGCAGGATCGCCAGCGGGTGGAAGGTCTTCAGCCAGTAATTGTAGACCAGGTAGAAGCCAAAGCCGTAAGCCATCCCCTCGAACCAGACCGTCTTCCAGGTTGCCCGGTTGATTACCCGGAACACCGGAATCCAGGCAAAAAAGGCGAGGAAACCCCATCCTTGGACGTTCAGGAAATTGGGGAAAGCCAGAGCATAGACGAACGCGCTCGCAGCCAGTACCAGCATTTCCAGGAAACAGGACAGCATGGACTTCAGGAAGTGTCGCATTTTTCCAGTATACAAAACAACCAGGACCATACACAGCTGGTCCTGGATGCAAAATTGTGAAGTTGAACGCTCAGTTGGCCCCGAGCTTCTTCAATTCCTTGACGATATAGGTACGCTGCTGGCTCTTGGCATATTCAAGAACCGAGTGTCCCTGGTAGTCCCTGGCGTTGATGTCCGCGCCCTTCTTGATCAGCTCGCTGACAATCCTGGTCTCCGGGTTGGTGTTGACCGCCATGATCAACGGGGTCTCGCCAAGGTAGTTGCGGGCGTTCAGGTCGGCGCCGGCGGCGAGCAGCGTATCGATGATCTTCGGACTGGAGGATTTGTTCGCCGCCAAATGCAAGGCGTTGGAGCGGTACTTGGGCTCCGTCTCGAAAATGTCGGCGCCAGCTTCCAGCAAGGCCTTCAGCACGCTGACGTTCGGATTGTACTGGGCGGCAAGCATGACAGGGGTCATGCCCCATTCGTTCTGGGCATGTACGTCGGCACCCTCTTTCAGCAGTGCCTTGATCTCAGAACCCTTGGTCGCGGAAACAACCTTCTTCAACAATTCCTTGTTCAGACTCTCAACACTCTTAGCCATCTTTCTCTCTCCTTGCTCCCGGAAGGGGCCAATTCCAGTATACAAATAAATTGGGAAAAATAGTACTTTTTCTTCCCCACAACTTCATCGGGAATCGCGGAAAACCTGAATCGGATCGATCCGGAGCCTGACCAGACAGTAGAGGTAGGCGACCAGCAATCCGCCCAAATGGGTCAGATGGCTGATTCCTCCACGGACCCCGAAGACCTCGCTGTACAGCTCGATGGCCGTGTAGACCACGACCAACACCGGAGCCCGTACCGGCAACAGGCCGAAGACAAAGATCCGGGCGTAAGGATAGAAGACCGCGAAGAGCAGCAACACCCCGTAAATCGCCCCCGATGCGCCCACAAGGATCACGTTCCACCCCATCAGCACATAGACCAGGAAAGAGAAAATCCCGCTGCCGAGGCCGACGGCCAAGTAGAAGAGCAGGAACTCGTTCGAGCCCAGCTTGTACTCTACCGCCCGTCCGAAGATGTAGAGGGAAAGCATGTTGAAGAAGATGTGGGACACTCCTCCATGGACGAACATGTAGGTGAAGAGCTGCCAGACCCACCCATGGAGCACAAAGCCGGGAATCATGGCAAGGTAGTATTCCAAGCGGGGCATTGCCGCGCAAAGCACAAAGACCGCCAAGTTGGCGACAATCAGTTTCTCGGTCATGCCCGTCTGGGTGTAGCGAAGGGTCCTCATGGACCTTGGAGTATTTCGGAACCAGTTCATGTCCTAAAGGTAGGCACCACCCCGAGAAAGGTCAATCAGGAACGGACCCGGTAAGGAGATTCCTCCCCACGGCTGAAGGCGAGAGCGGCGTCGAAGTTGCTCTGGATCTCGGCCCGGAGATCGCCTTCTGTGTAGAAGGCGATATGGGGAGAGAGCAGCACCTGCTCCATCGCCTGCAGCTTCCGGTACTCCGGATAGGGAATCGTTTCGCCCCTGTGGTCAAAGTAGTAGAGTCCGTCCTCCTCTTCCTGTACGTCCAGCAGGGCAAAGCCAGGACGGCCGTCCTGCAAGGAGGCAATCAGCGCGCTGGTGTCGACCAGCTGGCCCCGGGCGGTATTGACCAGGACGGAGTCTTGCTTCATCAGTCCCAGGCGGCGGGCATCCAGCAGGTGGAAGGTCTCAGGATGGGAAGAGAGGTGGAGCGTCACCACGTCGCTGGCAGCCAACAGCTTGTCGAGCGCCAGGTATGTGGCAAGCTTGTCCGCCTCCGGATTCGGCTTCCGGTTCCAATAGAACAGCTTGGAACCGAAGCCGGAAAGGTGGCGAAGGACGGTCAATCCGATCCGTCCGGTGCCGACCACGCCGACAGAGACATCGCCCAGCGCCCGGCCGATGCGGCCACGGAGGGTGAAGTCCCCTTCCGCGCTCTTCTTCATGACCAAGGGCATCTTCCTCAGTCCCATCATCGCCAGCATGATCGCGTAGTCCGCCACTCCCTCGGGCGGGTAGGCGGCGTGATAGACGGCAAGTTCCAAGGCTTCAGCCGCCTTCAGGTCGACATGGTCGTACCCAATCGACCGGCAGATGATGGCGCGCACCCCCAAGCGGGCAAAAGTCTCAAGCAACGTCTTGTCCATCGTGCTGACGGTGAAGCTGATCGCGTCGTAGCCCGCCGCGAGGATGGCGTTCTGCAAGGAAGGCGCCTCGCTGCTGGAGCCGACCGACCATCCATACCGGATGGCGAGCTCCTCACAGATGGGTTTCTCGTCGTAGGCCCGCAGGCTGTAGAGGAACAATTTCATACCAACATGATACGGATATGCGAGCCCCGAGTGTGAAAAACTTTCCGTTTGTGCAATTTCTGCACACCCATTTTCATCCAAACAGGCATATCTTGCACACCTCCAGCCTGGCGTGGAGGCCCGATCCTCCCTCCAAACTTGGTCCACAACCCCCTTTTCCCCGGTTGTAGGTACCTTTCAAGGAAGTTGGCACGGCTCTTGCATAGTATTTGTCAGAGCAAAGCAAAAGTTTTTTCATCAACAACCTCCTTTAGAATGAAAATTCTGGCAAGCGCCGGTTCTCCCCCATAGGGCCGGCGCTTGTTCTTGTGTATCCGGCCTCGCCCATCCCTCAATAGGCCGCGACCATTCCGTCCGCCCGTGGCTCGGTCGCTCCCATCAGGCTCCCGCCATAGCGCATGATGATCTGGCCCCGACCCATCTCCCTGCCATGGGGGACGACCACGATGTCGTGTCCCCTTCCGCGAAGCCCTTCGATGATTTCGGAGCGGAAAGCCTTTTCCACCTCCACCCGTCTGCCTCCAGTCCACTGCCAGCACGGGGCGTCCAACGCTTCCTGAGGGTTCATCGCGAAGTCGACCATATTGGTCACCACCTGCAGGTGCCCCTGCGGCTGCATGAATCCCCCCATCACCCCGAAGGGGCCCACCGGAATCCCGTTCTTGGTCAGGAAACCGGGAATGATTGTGTGGTAGGGCCTCTTGCCGGGGGCCATGCAGTTCTCCATGGCCGGATCAAGGGTGAAGTTGTGTCCACGGTTCTGCAGGGCGATGCCGGTATGGGGAACGACCAGGCCGCTGCCGAAGCCCATGTAGTTGGACTGGATGTAGCTGACCATGTTGCCCTCGCCGTCCGCCGTGCACAGGTAGATGGTATCCCCGCTGGCCGGATTGCCTGGCTTGGGATCCAGGGCCTGTTGGCCGATCAGTCTTCTCCTTCGGGACATATAGTCGTCGCCAAGCAGCTCTTCCACCCGCACCTTCATGTACCGCGGATCGGCCACATACCGCTTGGCGTCGCTGAAGGCAAGCTTCAACGCCTCGATCTGCCAGTGCAGGGTATCGACGGTATCCCGCTCCCCAAAGGGGAAACCGGAAAGCATCCGTAGAGCCATCAAGGCGACGATGCCATGGCCGTTGGGCGGAATTTCCCAGACCTTGCAGCCACGGTAATCCGCGGAAATCGGGTCGACCCACTGTGGATGGTATGCCGCCAGGTCCTCGTAGCGGAGGTACCCGCCGCTTTCCCGGGAGAAGGCATCGATGCGCTTGGCGAGTTCACCCCGGTAGAACGACTCGCCATTGCTTTCGGCGATCATGGATAAGGAACGTGCGTGGTCAGGAAGCCTGACAACACTTCCCGCCCGGGGCGCTCCACTCTCCGTGGCGAAGGTCTCGAACCAGAACTGGAAACAGGGGTCGGTCAACGTTCTCTGGAATTCGTCAAAGGATTCCTTCCAGAGCTGGCTGGTCACCGGCTGTAAGGGATATCCATTCCTGGCGTAATCGATCGCACCGGAGAAAAGTTCCTGGAAAGGCAGGTGGCCGAAGCGGGAGGAGATGGCGGCCCAAGCGCCCGGAGCACCTGGTACCGTGACCGGAATCCAGCCCCGTTTGGGAATCGTCCCCCATGCGCGGATCCTTTCCATGTCGAGCGCCATCGGTGCCGGTCCGCTGGCATTCAGTCCGTGGAGCTTGTGGTCCGTGGCGCTGTAGATGATCGCGAAAGCGTCGCTGCCCAATCCGTTGCTCGTCGGCTCCAGGACTGTCATGCAAGCGGCGGTGGCGACCGCCGCGTCCATGGCGTTCCCGCCTTTGCGCAACACTTCCAGCCCTGCCTGGGCTGCCAAGGGCTGCGAGGTGCAGACCATCCCGTTCATGCCGAAAACCACATTTCTCCGAGAAGGGTACCGATAGGTGCATACGTCCATATTCCTATTCCTCGAACAGATATTTCCGGATTGCCTTTGCGACTCCGTCATTCGTGTTGGTATCGGTCACGAAGCGGGCCACCTGCTTCACGGCATCGAGCCCGTTGCCCATGGCCACCCCATAGCCGGACGCCTTGAGCATCCCGATATCGTTGTCATAGTCCCCGAAAGCCATCACCTGGCCTGGGGCAATATGGTAGTAGTCGGAAAGAATCCGGACCACATTGGCCTTGTCGACTCCTTTCTTGACCGTCTCGATCACGAAGGGCGAGGAATTGTAGACAGAAATCCGGTCCCCCATCTCCTTTCGGACCACATCGCGGAGCATCGTGGCCTTTTCGGGGTCCAACGTCTTGGGGATGCACTTGTACAGGGGGTGGCGGGTCCGCTTCCATTCACCGAGTGTTTCCTCCAGGTCGACCGCATGTCCGCCGAAGCCGTACAGGGAGGCTTGGATGTCGTAAAGGCGGCCGCCCTTCTCCGCATACCACTCGTCCAGGTCGAAAAGCACACATTCGACGCCATGGCGGTGGGAGATGCGGACTACCTCGAGGGCGAGGTCGTAGTCCATGAGCTCCTGGTGGATCGGCTTGCCGTCAACCTCGACGTAGCTGCCGTTGAAGGCGCAGATCGCCACCGGGGCGGGAATCTGGGAGGCGATGGTGGCAATCCCGCTACGCATCCTCCCGCTGACCAACGCGAAGGGGATGTGCTTCTCGTTCACCAGCTTGGCAATCCATTTCCTGTTTTCCTCGGAAACCAACGACTTCTCATAGGCGAGCGTCCCGTCGACGTCGCTCAGCACCAGACGGCAATCAATCATACGGGCATCTTACCATCCCCGCATGCTTTCTGCTAGGATGGAGGCATGGCGAACATCAACAGCAGAAGGGACAAGGCCGACCGTTACACCCAGCGGGCCCACCGTGAGGGATATCCGGCACGAAGCGTCTACAAGCTCGAGGAACTCCAGGAGAAATTCCACCTGATCCACCAGGGCAACCACGTGCTGGACGTCGGGGCGGCGCCCGGTTCCTGGACGTTGTTCTGCGACCGTGTGCTGCTCAAGGGCAACGGGTCGATCGTCTCCGTAGACTTGAATCCCCTGAACATCTCCCCCATTCCGCCGACAGTCACCTCCTTCGTCGGAGATGCCTTCAGCAAGGAAATCAGGGCAAAGCTGGTCGAGCTCGGTCCCTATGACGCCATTATCAGCGACGCGGCTCCGATGACAACGGGCAACCGGAGCGTGGACACCAGCCGCAGCGAGTGGCTCGCCGAACAGGTAGTCTACCTCTCCGCCGAGCAGCTCAAGCCGCACGGGAACATGGTCCTGAAGATCTTCCAAGGGGGCGGGCAGGTGGAAATCATCCAGAAAATGCGCGAGCTCTTCGCAAAGGTGAAGCCTTTCAAGCCACAGGCCTGCCGGGAGGATTCCTTCGAGATCTACCTTGTGGGACTGGACAAGAAGGAATGACTGGAAATGACAAAGGCCGCCCTCTCGAGCGGTCTTTGCAGTATTCGTGCGAATCTCTTCACGCCTTGTCCTGCGAGACGATATGGACGTCGAGCTGGTCGAACGGCACATCAACTCCTGCCTTGGTAAGAGCGTCATACCACTCTCCCTGGAATCTCCAAAGGACTTTCCAGTAGTCGGAAGGCTTGACCCACGGGCGGACGATGAAATTGATCTCGCTGTCACCCAATGAACCGACTTCCACCGTCGGAGCCGGCGTCGGAAGCACCTCAGGATAGCTCAAGACCAAGTCGGAAAGAATCTTCTTCGCCTTGGAGATGTCGCTGCCATAGGCGGCAGAAGCGGTCATGTCGACTCGTCTCTTGTCCATGGCGGAATAGTTGACCACCGGGTTGCCCCACACGAGCTTGTTGCTCATGGTGATGCGCTTGTTGTCCGGGGTAAGCAGCTCGACACGGTTCATATCCATGTCGGTGACGGTACCGCTGAAGGAACCGCTCTCGATATAGTCGCCGATATTGAACGGATGGTTGATGATGATCATCAGGCCGCTGAAGAAGTTGCCAATCGTCTCCTGCAACGCGAAGCCCAAGACGACACCAGTGACTCCGATGCCGGCGAGCAACGGCTTCATGTCCAGGCCAAGATGGCTGACAAACCAGATACCGATGCAGACAAAGCAGAGCCATCGTACCAGCTTGCGCAGGAAGTTGCCAAGCAGACCCATGCGATTGTTCCGGTTCAGCGCCCTCCCAATCAGCATGTCGAGCCATTTGACCAGGCAGTACATGACCAAAACACCAATCAGACCTGAAAGCAACTTGGCACAGATGGTAGACCAGTTCAGCTTGGAGAAGGACATCACCCCATTCATCAGTTGCTGGGAGAAGCTCTCCACCTCATCAGGAGAGACTTCGGCATCAAAGAACATCATTCGTAATTCCTCTTTCGTTGTTGTGCAGGTTCTTTCCTCGAACCCGCCATTGAAAGTATCAGGCAGACAGCGGAAAGGCAAGGGGCGTCCACCCCTTGCCTTCCGATATCAAGGCTGTTACCTGGAAAGCAGCTCGTGAAGGCGTCTGGTGAAGGCCACCGGATCCTTCGGCATCACTCCCTGGGCAAGCAACGCCTGGTCCAGAAGCACACCACACCAGGTGTCGACCAGTTTCTGGTCGCTCTCCGACCCGATCTTCTTGATCATCGGGTCGTCCGCGTTGATCTCGAGAATCGGCTTGGACTCCACCACTGGCTGGCCCATCTGCTTCAGGATCTGCTGCATCTGGACCGTGGGGGCGGAATCGTCGACGACGATGACGGCAGGAGTATCGGTAAGGCGGCTGGAGACCACGACATCCTTGACCTGGTCCTTCAGGCTGGCCTTGATTTTCTCGACCACGCCCTTGCCCGCCTCTTCCTTCTGCTTGGACGCCTCGTCCTTCAGGTCATCCATGCTGCCGCTCTTGTTGATCGCCTTGAGCGGGAGACTCTGGTAGGAGCCAATCGAACTGGCGACGAACTCGTCGATCTCCTCGTCCAGGACCAGCACCTCGTAGCCCTTCTTGGTATAGGCCTCGATCAGCGGACTGGCCTTCAGGGTCTCTTCCTTGCCGCCGGAGATGTAATAGATGCTCTTCTGGTCCTTGGGCATGCGGCTCTTGTAGTCCTTCAAGCTGACGTAGCCGTCCACCTTCGAACTCTTGAAGCGTACCAGCTCCATCAACTCGTCACGATTCTCCCAGTCGCTGTACAGACCCTCCTTCAACGGGCGGTTGTACTGTTTGATGAACTCGATATACTTCTCCGGTTCCTGCTCGCTGATCCGCTTGAACTCGGCAAGCAGCTTCTTCACGGAATTGCTGCGGATCGAGCTCATGATCCTGTTCTGCTGCAGGATCTCACGGCTGACGTTCAGCGGGAGGTCCTCGCTGTCGATGATGCCACGCACGAAGCGCAGATAGGTGGGAAGCAACTGCTTGTCGTCATCGGTGATGAAGACACGCTTCACGTACAAACGGACACCCGGCTTGTAATCGGCATAATACATGTCGAACGGCGCCGTCTTGGGCACATAGAACAAGGTGGTGTACTCGATCGAACCTTCCGCCTTGGTGTGCAGGTAGAACATCGCGTCATCCGTATCATGGAACGTGTTCTTGTAGAAGTTCTGGTAGTCTTCCGGTTTCAGCTCGCTCTTCGAACGCTTCCACAGCGCCTGGCAGCTGTTGATCTGCTCCACTTTATGGGTGACCACTTTCTTCGCGTTGCCATCCTTGTCCTTTTCCTTGTCGTCATAGGTGACATCGTCGTAGGCAAGGAAAATCGGGAAGGAAATGTTGTCGCTGTACTTCTTGACCAGCTGTTCCAGTTCCCAGCGGTTGGCATAGTCCCCGCCATCCTCGTTCAGATACAGGGTGATCGTGGTTCCCTGCCCATCACGTTCCGCCGGGTCGATCGAATAGGACCCTTTGCCGTCACTGGACCACTTGTATGCCTGCTTCTCTCCCGCCTTGCGGCTGACTACCTCGATCCGGTCGGCGACCATGAAGGCCGAGTAGAACCCGACACCGAATTGGCCGATCAGGTTGGAATCCTTCTTCTGCTCGTCGGTCAGCGAGGCGAGGAATCGCTTGGTGCCCGAAGAGGCGATCGTGCCGAGGTTGGTGTTCAGGTCGTCCTCGTTCATGCCGATACCATTATCCGTAATGACAAGGGTGCGCTTGTCACCCTCGGTGAAACTGATATCGATCCGGGGATCGAACGCCAGACCTTTCAGCTTCTCGTCGGTGAGCGTCAGATACTTGAGTTTGTCGAGCGCGTCGCTCGCGTTGGAAATCAACTCCCTGAGGAAAATCTCCTTATTCGAATAAAGAGAATGAATAATCAAATGCAGCAGGTCGTTGACCTCTGTCTTGAATTGCATTTCTGCCATGAAAATACCTCCGACTCGTGCCTAAGATAGACATGAATTTGCAAAACGGCAACTTCCAAAGAGCCGGCCGCAAGGGTATGCTAAGGACATGCTGTTACACCAACCTTCAGACATCCGCACCATCAACCGTCTCCGCGTCCTCAACCTGATCCGCTCGCAACGTGGTCTTTCCCGTGCCGACATCTCCAAGGAGCTGGGGCTCAACAAGCCCTCCTGCTCGGAGATTGTCAACGACCTTATCGGAGAAGGCCTCGTCACCGAGGGGGAGAAGACCGAGACGGCAAGCGGCCGCCGGCCCACCCCGCTGATGATCGCCAAGAACGGACATCTGGTCGTCGGGATCTCGATCGGGCTTCGACTCTGTTCGATCGCCATCAGCGACCTGGAAGGAAACGTGCTCGGCTACAAGCAGGTCCCCACTCCCCAACATCCAACTCCGAAGGAGCTCTGCATCCTGCTCCTGAAGGATTTCCTCCACATGTATCACGGAGGCGAAAAGAAGCTTGCCGGCTGCGTGGTCAGCCTGAGCGGCCGGATTTCCGAAAACAACACCTCCGTGGAGGAGCTATCCGAATGGGGATGGAAGGATGTCCATCTCACACTTCCCTTCACCAACAACATGGGCTGCATCTGCTCGTTGGTCGACGAAACCGAGGCTATGGTCAGCGCCGAGCGCCTTTTGGCAAAAGAACGCCCCGACTCCTTCCTCTATGTCAATTGGGGCGAGCATATCGGAGCCACTTCGGTCCGTGGCAGCCAGGAGGACAGGAGCGACCTCGGCCACGCGCGGATCGCCAATGAGGGCTCCTGCGTCTGCGGAGGGACCGGCTGTCTGGAAACAGTCAGCGCCGGCTGGGCGGTCGAGAGGAACTTCGGAGGGAAGTCGTTGCGGGAACTTGCCCAAGCAAGACCGGCCGGCTTCGACAGGGCCATGGATACCGCAGCCCTCGCCCTTGGCATGGAAATCGCCCAAGCCGTGGCCATCACCGGACAGAAGAAGGTCGTCCTTTCCGGCAACATCCCCACGCTGCTACCTTCCCTGGTGGAGCGGGTCACGCTCGCCATGCGGAGCTCCCTGCCCCCGTTCCTGCAGGAAGCGGAAATCGTCCGATCCCCGCTCGGTGATAAGGCGAGGCAGATGGGCCCGGTCGCCGTTGCTCTCGACCGCTACATTTTCCGGCAATCCCTGCTGGCACGGTTCCGGACATAAGAAAACCGCTACTCCCCACGAAGAGAATAGCGGCAACCTCCTAGGCTTAAGTGCTGGAAAAATCACTTAGGCAAAACGAAAAAACAACGACGGTATTTATTATTTCACGTTTTTGCCTTCTGTCAAATGGATTTTTTCCTATCTTCTTTTGTGCACTCACGTGGCGTTCATGTTCACCACCACGGAACCATTGTAGGAACCGGCGGCCAACTTTTGGCCTTCCCCTTTCTTGACCGTGATGCTGAGCATCCCGAAATTGACGCTGTTCTGGTAACCGGCGGGAACATCGAGCACGAACGAGTCCCCGTCCACTGAAATATTGTCGCCCTCGCTGGTAAGCGAGATGGAAGTGTCCACCACGTTGTCGTCATCGTGTTTCAGCGGGGAAACGTCGAAGGAGACCCGGGCGCTCTTGGCGTTCATCAGGTTCCCCGAGCAGCTCAAGAGCAGCGTGTGGGTGATTTCCCAGGCATCCTGGTCGACGGGAAAATCGAAGACCAGGTTGATGTCATTGCCTTTCTCGGTGATTCCAGACTCATCGGTGAAAGCGATGGAGATATCGTCCTCGGCGATGGTGCCGTTCAGGCGGGCGGTCACCGCATCCGGAAGATCGGAGCTGGTCACCGCCGCATGCAGGGCAAGGGGAATCAGCAACATCGGCACAATCAGAAGTTTTCTCATAGCGCCCTCCTTAGTTCCTTGTCTCGATCGACAGGGTCACTGACGAGACGTAGTGTCCGGCGGGAGCCGTCGCGACGTCGTTCTGGTTGGCGGTCACATGAATCGTGTAGTCGTATTGGGTCTTGCCAAGGACAGTATCCAAAGAGAACAGGGAATAGATGGACTCGGTACCGTAGTCCCTTCTGACGACGGTATTGACCTCGTCGCTGGCAGCGTTGCTGTTGGTCATCATGCGGCTGGTTTCCGGATAGATTTCCTTGCCGTCGACCTGCAGGCTGGCAACCGCGATCGAAGAGGGGTTGGCGACATTCTGCTGGACGAATGGAGTGACGACCGCATAGACCGTCAGGCTTGCCTTCTTGTTCGTCTCAATCGTGTAGGGAAGATCGACGCCGTCAACGCCGAGCGCGTCATCCACCGAATAGGTGTCGCGCAGCGCAGTCTTGGTATCGTTCAGAAAACCGTGCAGCAAATAGCCGGAAACTGACGCGTCGAGATACAGATACGGCGTACCCGACAGTACCGTCTCAGCCGTGGCCGGCAAAAGGGAAAGCAGCCCGATGATCCCAAGGCATGCCAATCGTTTCATGTGCAAGCTCCTATGTCCAAAGTTCCTGTTCAAATATATGCACAACCCATCTTTGTGTCAATGAGCAACTATTGAGTATAAAAGAAATAACTACCTACGAAAAAGAACGAAAAACGGGAACATCACCCATCAAACTCTTGCCATACCTTGTGATACACCTATTTTATCAGCCGTTTTCCAGGGAACACCTCGGTATAAATATGTCTTTTTTGCAAACATATTCACGACACTTCGTACATTTTGTAAGAAGATACCTATGCAAGACCAAGCGTTTGATGGTATGATGGACAGAGTTGAGAAACCCTTGAGGGAGGGGCCGCATGTTTAGTCCTTTGAGTACAGAGACCAAATCCACCACCATCGCCAACAAGCTGGAAGAGATGATCCTTTCCAAACAGTTCAAGGCTGGCGAGCTTTTGCCCAGCCAGAAGGAACTGGCGCTCCAGTTCAACGCTTCTTCCCGCTCGGTGCGCGAGGCGTTCAAGAATCTGGAGGCCAAGGGGCTGATCCAGGTCAGCCAGGGCCGCAAGGCGGTGGTCAAGAGCAACAACCTCGACCAGTTCGTCGAATCCTTGTCCATTTCCATGATCAGCAAACAGGCGCCGGACAAGAAGCTGATCAGCGATCTGCTCCAGGTCCGTACCACCATCGAGGTTTCCGCGAGCCGTGAGCTCTCCAGAGACCCGAACCGCATGTCGGTCGTCCGTCAGCTGGCCAAGTGCACCAGCCGCCTTCAGGAACTGCTGCCTCTGCTCGAGGACGGGATGAACGCCGAGGCGCTCCAGCAGTTCAAGCAGGCCGACTTCGACTTCCACTCCACGCTGATCAAGTCGAACGACAACATGATCCTCAACTCCATCTATGAGAATCTGGCCCCGCAGCTCTATTCTGTTTTGGACAAGACCACCGAGACTTTCACCGAGATGAAGAAGAAGGTCAACGAGTACAACTATCTGGTCGAGGCCGAAGAGCACGGACAGACCGACCTCGCCGTAGCCCTTACGCTGGTCAACCTGACCAACATCAAGGACAAGATCGAGAAACTCGACCTGTAACGGAAAGGACGAAACACCCGTACACCTGTGGCGCCAGCGATGGCGCCATTCTTGTCTGTTTTTGTCCATTACAAAGAGGAATTTCAGAGGTAAGCTAAAGGTAACTGGAGGAAAAGCGATGAAGAGGTGTTCCATCATCATGCATTCCATCGGCGGAAATTGTTACATTCTGGGTTCCTACTTCCAGGAATTGCTCAAGGACCGTGGTGTCGACGCGCGGCTGTACCGGGTCAAGGACGACGACCTGCATATCTGGGCGGAACGGCTGGACACGACCAACGAGTACTACGAGGAAATCCTTGCCCTGCCCGAGGCTGGTCTGGAGACGCTCCACAAAAGCGACATGGTCATCCTCGGTTGTCCGACCCGTTTCGGAAACGTGACGGCGGAAATGAAGGCGTTTCTTGACACCTCGTTCGAGATGGGAGAAAGCCAGCAGCTTGCCGGCAAGCTGTTCGCCTGTTTCACCAGCTGTCTGCATTCGACCAACGAAGGAATCCACGCGCTTGACAACATGGTCTATTGGGCCCAGTCCCAAGGGATGATCCACATCCCGTTCGGAATCCATGTCAGTCCCAGCAACCTGGAGAACCAGCCCGCCAGCGGCATTGTCCATCTCGGTGGTCTGGATGGCGTGTTCCGCCCCAGCCAGCAGCTTGGAGAGCTGATGAGCTGTTACGCGGATACGCTCGCATCCTACCTGCAGGAATAATCAGCTCCGTCCGACCAACACTTTGACACGTTCCCGCAAGCGCCAGAACCAGCCCTTGCTGAAGCGCTTCTTGTAGTCGCTGGCAGCTTCGGCGATGGTGACGTTCTGCCCCTCCTGGCGTTTCATCTCGTCCCAGTGGCGGACAATCCACATGTAGAGGTCCCCTTCTGTCTTGCCCGGAAACTTGGAGAGGATGTGCTCTTTGCGGATTTCCTCGACAATCGGCTCATAGACGTGCTGGTACCAGCTTCTCGCTGCGTCGGCGAAGCTGATCTCCCCTTCCACGCCCTGGTTGATGAAGTACTTGTGGACCTGGATATGGTTGACCAGCTCGGCGTAAAAGCCAGGGGAGTTGCTGGTGATCCTGTCCATCGGCAGGAAGGTGTCGGCCTTGTACTGGGAGATGAACCGGTTCCGTTCGTAGGCGCAGACCTCGGCCTGCAGTTCCTTCAGGGTCATGCCGGGCTTCAGCTTGATCTCGCTGTCCAGCTCGACCACCTCGGCGTCGATATAGTCGATACCCATCATCTTCGCCACCGAGACACGGTGGTTCCCGTCACGCACGAAATAGTTGTCTCCCACCTTGTAGACGGAAATCGGGGGAAGGATCACGTCCTCCCGGTTCAGCTCGTCAATCGAACGCCAACGGGCACGCAACATCTCCTTCTTCGGATAGAAAGCAAGGGAAAAGTCATGGTAGCGGCCCTCGCTGCCGATGATGTTCTTGACGGGGATGGTCTGCATGCCCCGATAGGTCTCCCCTTTGGGTTTGATCAGCCGGGTCACGTCATACAACGAGAGCAGGTTGGTATTTTTCCAGCGGAGGCCGGACAGGAGCGCCTGCATCTGGCCACGCCGTTTCGCCTTTTCAAAATCGTCGTTGGCCAAGTTGAAAAACTGGTTCACCGTTTCCCTCCAAGCTTGTCATCCTCGAGCAAGTATTTCTGATAGACATTGATCACCCTTGTCTGTTCAAATGTCGCGGCCCGAGGGGCATTGAAATCAGTCAAATGGATATGGCCATGCAAAAGGTACGCAGGTTTGAACTTGTGCATGAAATCGAGAAGGGCATGAAACCCTTCGTGGCAGGGGTCGGATTCGTCGTTGATCCCGAAGGGAGCGGCGTGGGTGACCAGAATGTCGATATAGCGACCGTGGACCAGTTTGTTCCAGTAGAGCCTGGGAAGCATGCGGAATATCCTCCACCGCATTTCCCGCTCCGTGTACTGGTGTCTGCCAAGGTTGTACCGCTTGCATCCCCCGAGTCCTCCGATGATCAGGTCGTGTTTCTTGTCGTAGAAGATCTTCCCCTCCAGGCACTCCCCGTCATACTCGGGAAGCAACGTCACGGGCGCATACCCAGGAAGGAGCGAGCGTCCGTCATTGACGAACTGGCTTAGCCGCTCGAGATTGTGGTTGCCGAAGACAAAGACGAGCTCCTTGTTCAAGGTGGAGATGATGTACTCATAGTATTTCAAGGGGAGGTCGCCGGCCGAGATGACGAGGTCGACATCCTTGTATTCCTGCTTGATGTACTTGGAATAGACGAGGGGATCCACCTGGTCGGAAATACAAAGGATTTTCATTTCTCACCCCCCAAAACCAGCAAGCTCCTTGCAATCCCAACCTGGGGCAAGCGTCTTATCCCACAACTGGGTTTCCTCCAGCCTGGCAGGAGGAACGCTGAGCACTGAGAAAAGCGCCCATCCGTCGCTCTCCACCGCCTGCCAGCATCCAGCGGGGACGATGGAGATTGCCTTCTTTCCCTCGGACGCCAACCCAAGGTCGTAGTGGCGCCATCCACCATCGGGCAGCAACACCAACTGGCGGGCATCACTGCCCTCAAGATAGCACCATGTCTGTTCGGAGGAAAGCCGGTGCAGCACTTGACGGCAAGAATCCGTCACCAAGACGTAGCTGGTAGTGCCGAGCAGGGATGAGCCAGAACGGTGCGTATAGACCTTCACTCCCATCCCCCCCTCCTTGAGCGGCTCAAGACCGAGCCGGTCGATCAGGCGCGTGATTGTCACATCGGCCATCCGTGGACAATTTCCTTCACCAAGAGCTGGAAGCTTTTCTTCACCCGCTCGCCGGTCTCCAGCACTTCCTGATGGTTCAAGGGTTGGTCGAGGATACCGGCCGCCATGTTGGTCAGACAGGAGATGCCCAAGGTGCGCATCTGCATGTGGCTTGCGGCAATTGCCTCGGGAACGGTAGACATACCCACCGCATCGGCTCCAAGCAAGCGTGCCACGCGTACCTCGGCGGGGGTCTCGAAGTTCGGTCCGGTAAACAACTGGTATACTCCTTCATGGAGGGGAATCCCGAGCTTTTCCGCACACTGTCTGGCATAGGCGCGAAGGTGCTTGTCGTAGGCATTGGACATGTCGAAAAAGCGCTCCCCCAGCTCATCAGGATTGGGTCCACGCAACGGACTATCGGGAATCAGCTTGATCTGGTCCTTGATCAGCATCAGGTCCCCTGGCTTCCATCCGGTGTTCACGCATCCCGCCGCATTGGTCAGCAGCAGATTGTTGATGCCAAGCATTTTCATGGTCTGGATCGGATAGACGACCTGGTCCATGCCATAGCCCTCGTAAAAGTGAAAACGCCCCTGCATGCAGGCGACACGCCGTCCTTGCAGTTTCCCGAATACGAACTGGCCTTTGTGGCCAGGCACGGTGGAAATAGGGAAATGGGGAATGGTCCGGTACGGAATAACCACCGCGTCATCAATCTCATCCCCAAGTTCGCCAAGCCCGCTGCCCAGGACGATACCAATCTCAACCGGCTGGTCACCAATACGCGCACGGATAGCCTCGGCGGAAGCCTTCAGCTTAGTCATCAATTGTTCCATAGCAAAATCCTCGCCCACATCATACCATAGACAGGGAAAAACAGATATCCAAAGACAGAAAAAGGGACGTCACCGTCCCCTTTTCCTGTAGCCATGCTCGTCCATTTGCTTACACCGTGTACCCTTATGGGAGTGGTGTGTAATCATATCAAAGAACGATAACTAAGCCCAACACATAGTCGCGTCCATTCAAACGTTGACGGGCGGCCGACGCCTGCTCTTCATATCTGTGATGTACCTGTTCTTGCAGTGTACATCAGTTTTTCACAACAAGTTAGGGATTTTTTGATCCGTTTGTTCTTTTCCGTACTTCTATTTCCGTTATGCCAAGATGTTTGATTTGGCAGAACAATGTAGCGGATTACGCCTTTTGCTGTTCGCAACCCGTCATCTGGTATCCGGCTTCCCAGACAGCCTTGCGGAAAGCCTGCTCATGCTGGGGCTGCTTGGTCCGGACATCGGCGCTACGTTTGCCAAGGTCGACCCTGGCCCAGACACCGTCCATCCTGTTCAGCGCGTTCTCGACGTGGCGCTTGCAGTTCGAGCAGGTCATGCCTTCGATGGACAAGACGTAATGGTAGGGATAGTGGGCGGAATCCTGGTCGTCAACCTTGAGACGCTTGACCCGGTCCTTTTCTCCACAGCAACCCCCACCATAGAGCATCTTTCTCACCGTGCCCCGAACGGCAAACAGCACCACCAGCAATAGAACGAGAAGCACAACCGCGGTTCCCATAGGCAACTCCAATGGTTAGAAAAGCCTAACCTACTGCAAAGATACGTATTCCTTTCCGTTTCGTCAATCGACACTCATCGTTGCCTGAGCTTGCCGGGATTCACTCCTGTCGCCTTCTTGAAGACGCGGCAGAAATAGGCCTGGTCCTGGAAGCCGGAACGGCTGGCGACCTCGCCCACCGTCAAGGTGGTCTGGCGCAACAGCTTCTTGGCGATGTCGATGCGGAGCCTGGTCAGATAGTCCCATGGGGAAAGACCAAGGTCCTTGCGGAAGATTCTGGTCAGGTAATCCTCGCTGACGTTGATCGCCTCGGCAAGTTGCCAGCGGCTGATCGCCTCGGTGGCATGATCATTCAGGAAGACGACCCCTCGCTTGACCAGCACCCCGGTCAGTGGGGCGAGCATCTCCGCCCCGCTGATGATTTCCTGCAAACGATGCAGGAAATCGTCGCTCTGGGCGATACAGGTGTTGGCGATTGAAAGGCCTGGAACCGAGGAAAGGGCCTCGACCTCCCCGTCGCTGAATTTCTCCTGCAAGACCAAAATCGGCACCTGGCTCCTGCGCCTGATGGCGGAAACCAGATCCTTGTCGATCCGGTCCATCACGCAAAGGGCCGGCTTCGCCTTGGTCTCGAGGCTCTCGAACGAGGCGATATCCTGGAACTGGTGGAAATCGCTGGGAATGGCAAGTTTCTCCAATCCGGAAGGCAAAGCCCCGAGCACGGCGATCGCCTGGCCGTCTGCCATGGAATCTCCCTCCTTCAACGCGTCAAGAATCGTCTTGCACCCCGAAGGATAGTGCAGGCAAAGCACCGGAAGCTTGTCGGCCGAAGGCTGTTTCTCCAGCAGATGGATGGCAAGCAGGTATTCGTAGGAATGCTTGTCCGCATCAATCTCCACTGCCGCGCATTCCCCGACCATCGGCAGGACCGCGCCAAAATCCTTCACGTTGACAAAGCGCTCCCCTTTGAGCAGGCCGGGAAGCTTGTCCCCATCCTCTCCCAGATACCAGACCCCCCCTTTACGATGAGGGGCGACCATCGGCGAAGTTGCCCGCAACGTCGGCCAGGGAAACAAGATGGTGACGGTGTGCTCGTGCAAGCTCAGCGACCCCGCTTGGTTCAGGCAGAGACGCTCGACCAGGCCCATGGCGAGCTCCCCCTTCCACTCGTCCGGGTTCCACGTGCCATCGGTGGTTCCCACCGTCATTTCCATACCATCCAGGGTAGCCCGATAGCTTTTTGCCATCACCTTGCCTGGCATGCACTCTTCCAGCGTATCCAGCATCCGCTTTGTCGTCTCCTCGTCGACGAAGACCGGCGGCAAGGAATCATAGCTGGTCAGCAGGTAGTTCATCTCGTCCACATCCACGTGGGTCAGCGTCAGCTCGAACAGGTGCATGATCTTGCGCATTTTGCGCTTCTGCTCCGGGTCGGTGGCGCTTTGGATCAGCTCGAAGAAAGGCCCGCTGATGTTGTCGTTGACATTGGCAAGGAACTCGCCACGTAGCCGCTCGCTCCGTTCCGCGTTGTCCTTCGCCGTACGTGCCTCCTCAAACAGGAGAGTTCCCTTGACCGCCGAGGAAAGCGCGGTGCGCAACTCCTCAAGGAAAACCCCTTCGCACCGGTTGGCCTCAACCTTCAATACCGCATAGCCGAGCGGCTGGTTCTCCATGAAAAGCGGCTCGACGATATAGGTGCCTTTGGAAAGGGTGGCCCCCATCGCCTCGGGAAGCACCCGTTCCGATGGAAAGTGTTCCTGCTGGTCGTAGAGGACGCCACGCTCGAAACCGCCGATGAACAGGCTGTCGGAGTTGTCGCGGAGCACCAGGTACATGCCAGGGACACCCAAGGCCGGCAGCGTCCGCTGGCAAATAGGCATGATTTCCCCTAAGGAACGACTGCAGAGCAGGCGGTTCTTCAACATGTTCAACTGCTCGCTGCGCTGCTGGTTCTCGTACCGGTCCTCGTTGTCCAGGCGGACCTTGGCCCGCAGGAGCGCCACCTCGAGCGTACGGACAGTCTTGGAATCCTGATAGAGCTGGTCATAGAGGGAAATCGATTCCTCGACGAACAGGCTATCTCCCTCATGATCCTTCAAGTAAGTGTACAGCACATCCTCGGCATCCTCTCCCGCCTGCAGGTCCTTCACCAAGCGGTCGACCAGCTCTCGGGGGAACCGCTCCCCTAGCCACGACTGAAAAGCGGGCAGGTTGCGGGCAAGACGTCCGGCATCTTCCCCAAAGGGATGCTGGCATCCGCAGGAGTGGCGGATGACCAAGGGCATGGGGAGCACGACATGCTGTTTCTCCACCGGAGCGCCATCCATCAGGCGGGTGATATCCTCCGTCGCATACGTGCAGATTGCTTCGACCGGCATATGGACGGTGGTCAAGGGGCAACGGAGGAACAGGCTCTCGGCGGTGTCGTTGAAGCCCACCATGTGGACATCCTGAGGAATACGGTACCCACGTTCCTCAAGCACCTTTCCCGCCTCGAAGCTCATCATGTCGCTCGAAGAGACCAGCGTGTCGAAATCCTTGCCCGGGACCAGATGGCGGGCATCCAGCAGCTCCAGGATCGCCTGCTTTCCCTCGGACCAGGAATGGGGCGAGGAGACCAGACGCTCCTCAAAGGAGATGCCGTTGTCCTTCAAACATTGGACAAAGCCGTCGTAGCGCTCCTGCGCCCCCGGATGGTTCTGGGGTCCGCGGATGAAAGCGATATGCTTCGCCCCGTGGACCTTGATGCAGTGCTCCACTCCCCCCATGACCCCATGATAGGAATCAAACCCCACATAGGGGTGGCCTGGCACTTCAAGGCCGAACGTGACAAACGGGACATCGAAAGACCGGTGGAAGGAAACCACCTCGGCAAGGGGTACGAAACCTCCAAGGGTCGAGCTCCAGCTGATCAAGCCCTGGATGTTGGTGGACGAGGCAAGCGGATAGACGATCTGGCGCAGATACTCGTAGTTCTCCGGACTTGAAAGCCTTCCCCCAGGGAAGACCAACAACGTATCCCCTTGGCTCTGGGCGATTGCGGCAATCTGCCGCCACACCCTTCGGGAGAGTCCGGCGTGAATCGATGCCAAGACCAGTCCAATTTTCCTATCCATGCACAAACCCCTTAAATCCAAAATGAGTACGGTTTTATCCAGTTTATCACAAGAGGCGGTTCCTACAAAAGATTCGCCAGGGGAGAACCGATTCAAACAAGGTGTGTAAATCCAGGGGAATCCGCCTTCATCTCCGAAGCGGACGAAAAGGGATAACTTGTTCCATCAGAAATGGTTATCCATAATCATAAGTGTTTTTTATCCAAAAGAAGGCGCACGCACGCCCATGGCTTGGTTTTGACAATGAAATATTGTTTCAAAAAATGTACGCTTCGTGTATACTTTTACTGCTTCCAAAGAAAATTACGCACATAGTGTTTTGAGGAGAAATGCATATGAAAAACATTCTTGATGTTCAGAAACCCGTTGACCGTCCCGTCCGCGTCCTGCAGTACGGAGAGGGCAACTTCCTGAGGGCATTCGTCGATTGGCACTTCGACATTCTCAACGAAAAGACCGACTTCAATGGCAACATCGTCCTGGTACAGCCCCTTGCCCGAGGCATGGGTGATTTCATCAACAACCAGAAAGGCCTGTATACCACCGTCCTTCGCGGCATGCAGGACGGCAAGCCGACGGTGGAGACCCGCATCATCACCAGCGTCAAGGAGTGCCTGAACCCGTATGACGCCGAGCAGTACCAGAAGTACATGGCCTACGCCGACCTGGACACGCTCCGCTTCGTGATCTCCAACACGACCGAAGCCGGCATTTCCTACGCCGAGGGTTGCAAGCTGACCGACACGCCACCCGCATCCTATCCGGCCAAGGCCTGCCAGTTCCTGTACCGCCGCTACAAGCACTTCGGTGGCGACCCGAAGAAGGGCCTGGTCTTCATCCCGTGCGAGTTGATCGAGGCCAATGGCGACAACCTGAAACGAATCATCCTCCAGTACGCCGCCGAGTGGAAGCTCGAAGACTCCTTCGTGAAGTGGGTCGAGGATTCCTGTGACTTCTGCTGCACCCTCGTCGACCGCATCGTCCCGGGCTACCCGAAAGCCGAGGCAGAGGAAATCTGCGAGAAACTCGGATACAAGGACAACCTGCTCGACTCCGCCGAGATTTTCCACCTGTGGGTCATCGAGTGCCACAAGGCGCCGCATAGCTACGAGAACGAGCTGCCGTTCAACAAAGCCGGCCTGAAGGTGGTCTGGACCGAGGACCAGAGCTTCTACCGTACCCGCAAGGTCCGCATCCTGAACGGCACGCATACCATGTTCGTCCCCTCCAGCTTCCTTGCAGGACAGGATATCGTCCGAAACTGCATCGAGGACCCGACCCTGATCAAGTTCATCCGCAAGGGCCTGTTCGAGGAAATCATTCCCTCGATGGATGGCGATACCAACATGCTGAAGGAGTACGCCGAGGACGTGCTCGCCCGCTTCGACAACCCGTTCGTCGACCATATGCTGCTCTCCATCACGCTGAACAGCACCAGCAAGTTCAAGACCCGTGACCTTCCCTCCGTGCTTGGCTATGAGCAGAAGTTCGGCAAGGCTCCGGCCGTGCTCTCCTTCTCCATCGCCGGCCTGATCGCTTTCTACAATGGCAAGGACGTCCACGACAGACAGATGACCGGCATGCGCGACGGCAAGCCCTACTCGATCCAGGATGACGAAAGCGCCCTCCATTTCTTCGAGGACCTCTACAAGAAGACCAGCGACCCGAAGGCGCTTGCCCATGAGACGCTGGCCCACCCCGCCTTCTGGGGACAGGACCTGACCAGGCTCGCCGGTCTGGAAGAAGCGGTTGCGTCGAGCCTTGACGCCATCCAGAAGAAAGGCATGAAGCAGGCGATTGCCGATTTGGTGAAGTAAGCGATGGCAAACAAACTCCTGAGAATTTCTCCTCTGGACAGCGTCGCTGTCGCCATCCAGCCGGTGGCCAAGGGCGAGACACTCAGCGTCGGTGGCGTGACCGTCACCGCGCTGGAGGATATTCCCGCCGGGCACAAGATCGCCCTCAAGGACATCCGCGAGGGAGAACCCGTCATCAAGTACGGATACCAGATTGGAGCTGCCAAACATGAGATCAGGCAGGGCGAGCATGTCCATACGGACAACCTGCACACCCTGCTCTCAGAGCAGGCCGCCTACACCTACCATCCGGAAATCGCGGAAGGCTTCAAGGAGAAGGCGGCGAAGCTGGCCGACTCCTACAAGGGGAAAGTGCCCTCCATCAAGGCCTATGTCCGTTCCGACGGACGCATCGGCATCCGCAACGAGCTGTGGATCGTGCCCACCGTCGGATGTGTCAACCGTATCGGCATGAAGCTGGTCGACTGGGCGGAGAAGAACCTGAAGGTCGACGGCGTCCATATCTGGAGCCACCCCTACGGTTGCTCCCAGCTGGGCGAAGACCATCAGGCTACCCGCACCATCCTCGCCGACCTGGTCCACCATCCCAACGCCGGTGGCGTCCTGGTCCTTTCGCTGGGCTGCGAGAACAATACCCCCGCATCCTTCCGGGAGCTGGTCGGCAAAGTCGATGAGAACCGTGTGAAGTTCCTGGTCTGCCAGGACGTGGACGACGAGCTTGCTACGGGAAAGCGGTTGCTTGGCGAGATTGCCGGCGTCATGGCGAAAGACCAGCGTCAGGAAGTCCCGATGAGCAGGCTTACCGTGGGCTTCAAGTGCGGTGGATCCGACGGGCTTTCCGGCATTACCGCCAACCCGCTGGTAGGCCGTTTCTGCGACGCGCTTACCGCCATGGGCGGCACCGCCATCCTGACCGAGGTTCCGGAGATGTTCGGGGCCGAGCAGGTGCTGATGGACCGCGCCGATTCGAAGGACATCTTCGACAAGACGGTAGGCATGATCAACGGGTTCAAGGAATATTTCGTCAAGCATGGACAAGTGGTCTACGAGAACCCCTCCCCTGGCAACAAGGCCGGTGGCATCACCACGCTCGAAGACAAGAGCCTCGGTTGCGTGCAGAAGGGCGGACAGGCGGTGGTCAAGGGAGTGCTTGCCTATGGGGAGCGCGTCTCCACTCCAGGTCTGAACCTGCTTACCGGGCCGGGCAACGACATCGTCAGCACTACTGCCCTGACAGCGGCGGGCTGCAACCTGATCCTGTTCACCACGGGACGCGGAACCCCGCTCGGAGCTCCGGTTCCGACCATGAAGGTCGCCACCAACACCCCGCTGGCAATCCATAAGGCCAACTGGATTGATTTCAATGCCGGCCGCCTGTTGGAGGAAGACGCGGATGTGGTCACCAAAGACTTGCTGAAACTGGTTGAGGAGTGTGCCAACGGCACATATCGCACGAAGAACGAACAGAACGGATACGCGGAGATCTCTCTGTTCAAAGATGGAGTCATCCTATGAAAAGATTTATGGACGACAAGGATTTCATGCTGAACAACGACACGGCGAAAACCTTGTTCTTTGAGTACGCCAAGGATATGCCGATTTTCGACTATCACTGCCACCTGATTCCCCAGCAGATCGCTGAGAACAAGCGCTTTTCCACCATCACCGACGCCTGGCTTGGCGGCGACCACTACAAGTGGAGACTGATGCGGGCCATGGGCTTCGACGAGGCGCTGATCACCGGCGATGCCGACCCGTGGGACAAGTTCCAGGCTTGGGCCAAGACGATGGAGGAAGCCATCGGCAACCCGGTCCATCACTGGACCCACCTTGAGCTGAAGCGCTACTTCGGCATCGACAAGCCGCTGAACACCAAAAACGCCAAAGCCATCTACGACGAGGCGAACGAGAAGTTCAAGAACGATCCCTCACTGGATGTCTACGGCATCATGAAAAAGTTCAAGGTCTACGCCGTCGGCACGACCGATGACCCGGCGGACGACTTGCAGTACCATGCAATCATCCGCAAGCAGGGCAAATGCCCGGCCAAGGTGATTCCCTCCTACCGTCCGGACAAGGCCGTGCAGATCGAGAAACCTACCTTTGCCGGCTATGTCCCCACGCTCGCCCAAGCGGCCCATATGGAAATCAAGAATGCCGAGGACATGGTGGAGGCCTTGGTCAAGAGGCTGGACTTCTTCGTCGAGATGGGCTGCCGCGCCAGCGACCATGCCCTGATCAGCGCGCCGCATACCTTCAAGAGCGTCAAGGAAGTCAACGCGATCTTCCAGAAAAAGATGGAGGGAGCGGAGCTGAACGCCGAGGAGGTCGACGCCTACAAGACCTACGTCATGACCGAGCTTGCCAAAGCCTTGGCCAAACGGGGCATCGCCATGCAGCTGCACCTCAACTCGATCAGGGACCTGAACCAGCCGATGTTCGAGAAGCTGGGACCGGATACCGGTTTCGACGCCAGCCACGATGTCAACCAGGCATCCGACCTTGTCGCTTTCCTGCGGAACCTTTCCGCCAGCCATAGCGTCCCGAAGACCATCCTGTACAGCCTGAATCCGGGCGACTTCTATTCGCTCGCCACCATCATGGGCGCCTACCAAGGTGACATCCCGGGCAAGATGCAGCTTGGATCCGCCTGGTGGTTCATCGACCATCGCGACGGTATGGAGTATCAGATCAAGACGCTGGCAAACACCGGCATGCTCAGCCGCTTCGTCGGCATGCTGACCGACAGCCGCTCCTTCCTCTCCTATTCCCGCCATGAGTATTTTAGGAGGATCCTCTGCAACGTGGTCGGGACCTGGATCGAGAATGGCGAGTTCCCGGCAGACATGGACTTGGTGGGAGGCATGATGAGCGACATCAGCTTCAACAACGCCAAGCAGTACTTCGAGGGGAAATGATGGTCGAGAACGAGAAGCAGCAGACAAGCGGAGTCGTACGCACTATCGCTATCCTTGAGGCCTTGGCCCACCTGCCAAGGACGAATCTGGAGCAGTTGTCCCGTCAGACCGGCTTGCCCAAAGCGACGTTGCTTCGGTTCTTGAACACGCTGATCGGCCTGGGTTACGTGAATCGCGACTCGGCCGACCAGTACAACCTGACCTTGAAGATGTTCTCGGTGGGATCCCACTCCCTGGAGCATCTCGACCTGATGGATAGCGCGAGTCCTGTCGCACAGCGACTCTGTGACACTTTCGGCGAGACGGTCCACATGGGAATCTTGGACGACTACCACGCGGTCTATGTCATGAAGAAGGAATCTTCCTATACCATCCGCATGTACAGCCGGGTCGGCAAATCGATTCCGCTGTACTGCACAGGAATCGGCAAGATCCTGCTCAGCGGCATGAACAGCAAGGAAGTCGAAACCTATCTGCAAATTGTCAAGCTCAAGCCCTACACTCCCAAGACCATCCGCACGGTCGACGCCCTGAGGGCGGAAATCCAGCAGGTCAAACGGCAGGGCTGGGCCTGTGACGACGAGGAGCATGAGATGGGCACATTCTGCATCGCGGCACCGATCCGGGATTACTCCGGCCATGTCGTGGCGGCAATGAGCGTGTCATGGCCTCTCTTCCGCTTCGACACGGGCGAACGGGAGAAATACACCAAGACCATCATGGACGAGTGCATGAGCCTGTCCAAGCAACTCGGCTACGAGCAAAACTGACCTGGCCAGACAGGAATACGGGGAGTCAAGACAGTGAGGTGAACCCCCAGAGTTGGACCTGAAATAATCCTAGGCTACCTTTTCTCTGAAAATCAATGGAGAAAGGTAGCCTAGCTTTATCTGTATCCT
>OMYY01000011.1 GCA_900315435.1 uncultured Spirochaetaceae bacterium | reverse complement strand
CTATACGCCTTTCCCGCTTCCTTGTCCAGCATTTCCCGCCACTTTTTTCCTCCCCCTTCTCGCAAAAAACTCGTATCTGCTTGCAAAGAATGCAATTCCTCGACGAAAAAAATTCCGGAGACCCAGAACGGATCTCCGGAGGTGTAGGAGGTTTCTTCAGAATGTGACCAACAACGACGCCAAACCACCAATCGTCTGCGCCTTTTTCTGGTCGTGCAGGCTGTAGCGGTACTGTCCTTCGACTCCCATATAGAGATGGTCGGTGAAGTGACAGCCAAGTCCAAGACTGGCCTGCATGCCATAGGCGGCGTCGCCGAAATCGGTCGTCATGAACATGCCGCCACCCAAAGTGACGAGAGCTTTGCCGAAGTTCAGGTCGACATTCAGTTCGGCCGAACCATCCATCCAATGGTCCCAGTTGGTCGAGGACTTGAAGGCTTTCGACCAGCCCCGGTCGGTCTCGGGTTCCCAGGCAACCTTCACGTCAAGACCCAGGCCAAGCATTTCACCGGCAAGGATATTCTCCATGCGAAGCTGACCACCAAGAGCCGGTTTCCAGCTGTGGGCAGACTGCAGTACCTGATAGTCGTCGTCCAGGTTGTACTTCGCCGAACCATAGACACCCAGGCCGAAGCGGAACGGAACCCTCTCCTTCTTCGCAACAGAAGACATCTCTTCAACAGGGCTTTGCGGCTCGGCAGAAGCGACAACCGGACCTTCCTTGGCGGTGGCTGCCGGGACACCTTGATCCTTTTGGCGCGCCGTCCCAGCGGAGGCAACCGTAGCCGGCCGCTCATCGCCGACCTTGCTGCCGTCAGGATTCAGCGCGAGGACAGTCCCGTCGGCAAAGACCAACTGTTTGGAACCATCCGGATCAAGCTGGTAGCTGGCGATATCGCTGGTGGTGACCGTCTCCTCTCCATACGTGGTGACCAAGCCCGCGGCATCAAGCTTGACTCCGGCATAGCCAGGATAGAAGACAGAGGCGGAACCGTCATTGCCCAACGTGGCGACCATGCCGTCAGCATAGGCGATCGTACGCCCATCGGCATCATAGCTGAAGTCCACAATCGGGCTACGGCTGACCACGAGGTCCTTGTACTTCGTGATGAAACCATCCGGAGTACTGGCAACCCGCACTCCGTCAGGCAGCGTCACGGCAACCCATCCGGCGGCATCGATATCCAACACGGTTCCATCGGCATAAGTCAGTCTGCGGGCACCTTTGTCAAACGAATAGCTGGCAAAGGCGGCATCGCTGACCACAGCCTGTCCGTACATGGTGCCGAAGTGGACGCCATCGGTCACGAAGACCAGGCCATTGGTGAGCGCCAAAGCCGTGCTTCCGTCCGGAAGGACAATCATGACCATGCCGTCGGCGTAACGCAGCGCATGCTCCTGAGCCTGCCCCATCACGACCATGTCGACGGGACTTTCGCTCAAGGTGTACTGCTGCCAGAAGGTCCGCATGTCGCTGGCGCTCTGGGCGGCGATGGTAAGGCCGTTGGCGAAGATCACGGTGATCGGACCTGCGTCATCGCTCTCCACCCGCATGCCGTCGGAATAGCTCAGATAGCGCTTGCCCTCGGCGTAACGGTATCCGTCGATCGGCTGGTTGTTCAGCAACATGCCGTTCACTGTCGTCGCGATCCCCTCAGGGAACACCGTCACTCCAAGTCCGTTGGGAAGCTGCACTCCTGCGAGTCCGTCGCCGATGACCGCCCGAGCCCCATCCAGATAGGTGAGGACGACGGCTCCTTCATCAACGGCGAAATCGGCAATCGACTTTTCACTGATGGTGAAGCCCAGGTACGTGGTCTTGGCGCCCTCGCCGTTCAAGGCGATCTCCAGCCCTTCAGGCAGGGAGACCGTCACGTCGCCGTTGGCGAAAAGATCCAACTGCTTGCCGTCGGCATAGACAAGGTGCTTGGCATCTTCGTCGTCCAGCTCATAGGAGGCAATCGGGCTCTCCAGCAGGTCGACGCCTGCGAAGCTGGTCGTCGTATTCTCGGCATCCATCGCGAAGGAAATGCCGTTATCCAACGCTATGGTGGCTCCAGACAAGCCGATGGTCGCCGTCATGCCGTCGTCATAGCGCAGAGTCACACCTGCGCCATCATAATCGAATCCCGTCAGGGCGGCTCGAGTGACCGGCATGCCCATGAAAGAGGTGACCATGCCGCTATCGGTGATTGCGAGAGAAATGCCCTGCATCGAGATCGAGGTCGCCTGCTTGGTCGCGTCGATGACAAGACCGGCGGCATAGCGGAGGGTCTTCACCCCATCATCCAGCGAATAGCCGACAACCGGACTGTCGGTGACCAGCTTGCCTTGCCAGGTGGTCGTGAAGCCGCCAGCGTCCACCACGACGACAAAGCCATGACCAAGGTCGATGACCGCGCCGGCAAGGGATAGGTCCGCCTTGGTGCCGTCCGCATAGACCAACGTCGCCTGCCCCTGCTCTCCCCTCTGCAGGTCTACCACCTGGGCATCCTCGATCAACAGGTTGCCGAAGAACGTTTTCATCGAACCATCGGGATAGACGACTAGCCTGACACCATTGGCGAACTGGTAGCTCTGCGTGCCATCACCCAGAATTGCCGCATGGGCTTCCGGTTGCGCCTGCTTCGGTTCAGACTGCACGTTGGCTACCGTAGCGGTAAGCCGCACCTGCATCACCGTGGAAGCGGCGACCGCCGTTTGGGCAGGTTCGGAGGCCGCTGGTTGCGCGGCTTTCGGCGGCTCGGACGGTGTGCTTGCCACCTTAGCGGGGGCTGGAGCGGCGACCGCCACCGGTTCAGCGACCGGCTTTTCGGGTTTCGCGGCTTTCCCGCCAGAGCAGCCGCGGGCGGCGATGATGATGACGAGGATCAGGACGGCAAGCAGAACCCATGGCAGGATCCTGCCACGTTTCCCCGATCCGTCCCCTCCTTGCAAGGCGGTGGGTTTGGGCGGGACCTCAGGCTTTTGTTCCTCCTGACGGGGTTCATCCTGCGGGCGCCCTGGCTCCTGGCTCCGGGTCTCGACCTGTGGAAGCTGCTCATCGGCAGGAAGCTCCGTCTGGAGAGGATTTGCCTGTTTGGCTTCCTCTGTCTTGGGCGCAGGCGCTTCATCGGCGGCAATGGTCGTATAGTAGCCCTTCGCCTCCAGCAGACGCTTCAGTTCGTCGATGTCCTGTTGCAGTTCCGGGTCGACCGGTTTGGTACGAGGCTGTTTGCGGAAGCCAACCGCTTTGTCCAACTTCCAAGATGCGACAGCGTCATAGATGTCGCACAGCCTCTCGATCGGGTCGATCTTGCTGGTGGCAATGGTAAGGCGACGGGCCAATGCATCGCGTTCATCACGTAGCGCCTTGCGCTTGTCGTTGTACTCGTCACGAGTCGCGTCAGTGGCGTCAGCAGGGGTCTTGGCAGAGCGGATTTCTTTCTTTTTCGCATCCAGTTCTTTTTGTATCCCGTCTACTTCCACCTTGATTTGGTCGTACGATTTGGCCGTCTGGCGGGCAAGATAGAGCAGTTTTGACATGGTGATGTGACGAACGCGATGATAGACTTCCCTTGTGCGCTCATTCTGTATTTCCTGGTCATCAAGTTCCTCAAGCGCCAATTTTTCGTCTTCTTTGCCTTTCCGGAGTTTTTCCTGCTCCGCATCCTGCTTGGTCGCCACGTTGCCCCTCCTGTCGATATGAGATAAAATTGCCTATAAATAATCAAGAATATAATACAGGCCGTTTCGGACTACCGTCAAGGAAACATTCATTGTAACTCGTTGTTTTTGAAGGTTTTCTCACGATTGTACGCCGACAACAGCACAGGCGGACTGTCAAGAGTTGCGCAGACAGGAAAGAACCCCACGCCCATGTTTGGAGAGACGGCTTTTCCCCTGTTGCATAAAAGACCCGAGCCAGCCTTTCGACCAACTCGGTTCTTTGCGCTAGGCGCGAGAGACGGGACTCGGACTCGTGACAAGGAAAAACCTGCAAATGAGCACGCCATTTCAAGGTTTTCTCGACCAAAAGAAAACCATTTCATCCATCCACACCCGAAGCGGTGATGGAACAGGCTCTTGTCGGAACTATTGTTCCGCTCCTCAGTGATGAGACTAATGGGAAAGATAAGGACTATGAGGGAGGAAAAGGCAAAAGTTCTGGCTCTCCCTTCTTCGTGGCATCCGCGACGTGGAGGAACCGGAGAAATCCATCTCCTTTGAAGGCCAGGGTATACCGGGATAATACCAGCTTCATTGGCGGCATGATTCCGGTGACGCATGTGATGGTCAGGCAAACAGGGTCAAGAAAAAACCGATGAAGCCGATAGTCGGACGGGCGCTGCTAACGCCCTTCCAGCAGGCGAAGCGTTCCTCGGCAGAGTCGGGAATGAGCATCTGAAGCGGGAAATGGAGGTCTCCATCGCCATAGGCGAGATAGTCGGTCTGCGTTATGATGCCTTTCCGAAGCAGTAGAAGGATTCGGAGAAAGAAAAGACGCTGAAGAGGCTGAAAACGCGGCTGGCCTTCTGCCTTGTGCTGGAGAATGGCAGGACCAGGCGCCTTTTCTGTTTGTCTAACCGCAAAGAGTCGCACTGGAAGTGCCGACACGAACGGTGGATCCGGATATCTTGTGAAGCGGGCATGTCTGTATGGTTTTCCTTTTGTGAGTGGTAACCAAAATGGAACCAGACAACATGCTCTTTTTGCAACTATTGCGGTACCCTATGTTCCTCATCCCCCAACGTTCCGTGAAGAACCCAAAAGAAAGGAGCCATCCTTCAAACCCTTTACAGGAAACAGGATGGCTCCAAATTCTCTAGGCGAGAGAGACGGGACTCGAACCCGTGACCTCCGGCGTGACAGGCCAGCGCGATAAACCAGCTTCGCTACTCCCCCGTGAGTTACAGAGAGGAATTTACAGATATTCGGTTTCTTTGTCAACTCTCTTGAAAAAATTTTTTCAACACCCAAGGAACAAACAATCAGGAAAATGCCATCCGACGGACATTGACGCCTTACTGCCCGTTTGGATCCAATTGGGAACGTTTCCTGTTTCTGCGCTCCCCAAGCAATAAAAACGGGGAAAGGACTAGACACGGTTGGGAATTTCCAGTAGTATCACTCTTGCTGTTGCAAGACAGCTTCGGATTTGCGGTTGTAGCTCAGTGGGAGAGCATCACGTTGACATCGTGGGGGTCATAAGTTCAATCCTTATCAGCCGCACAAGAGCCAGTTCCTTCGAGGGGCTGGCTTTTTCTTTGGTTCAAATCAGAATTGTGTGGGATAGCCAGATTTGAGAGGGCTTGCGGGAGTTCCCGTAGATCTGGGAGAAGAAGTACGGGATGTCCCTGAAACCGTAAGCGGTTCTTCGTGTGGCTTTGACCATGTACCTCAGCAACGGCGTGTCCGAACCCCGTCCGTGCATGGACGGAAAGCTTGCCATGACGGTCACGCAAAGGGACACGGACCTCTCTGCGTGTGGCAATCCTGGAACTTCATATCCCATGCCCACCTTGCGTATTCGCTTCATCATTCAAGAAGTCGTACAGGGCCAACATCCACATGGAGTCGGCTGTACTCTCTTCCTCTTCCTCCTCCTCAGGCTCTAGAAATGCCGCGCGCTCAGCCTCTTCTTCTTTTTCTTCGTCAACCATACCGGGAAACGACCCTCCTTGATGCGTTTTGATTGCTTCAATCCCTGCATACATAGTATGCCACGCTTGCGTAATGCAACACATTTGTCCACATACAGATATGGCTTGTTTTTGCATGAGCATGAAAAATCCCTGGAGGGACAGGGGATTGCAGACTGGAACCTTATGTCAGTCAGGGAACTTGTAGATAATCGAATAACAGGTCTTGAGCTCGTCGGAGTAGGGGCCGTAGCCGGTGTCGAGGGAGATGATCCGGTCTTCCACGATCTCCTCTACACCTAGCTCGTCATATTCCGTCAAGTGTGAATAGTCAAGCTTGCCTTGCCTCCACTTTTCGAGAACCTAGTTATAGCAGCTCGCAAAGGCCGGCGTACGACATGGTATGTTCTTGTCAATCACATTTTTTATCAGTCGGTCAATAAGACTTTTCTCTTTCTCGGAAAATGTATACATCATTTGCCTCCTTTTTGAGACAATGCCTTCCTCAGTTGACGACTTCTCGTTGGATAGCACGTCACCACTGTGCCCGACACCGGATTGAGCACGACGGTAGCGTATCTGCCGGTGGACTTGCGCCCAAACCTTCCTTGGACATCATAATGATCATTGTCTTACGCCAGCGAATGCTCGAGCGCGTTCAGAATCTGCAATCTCCGTCAAGATACTTCGCCCTCGCAGATACCCTGCACCAGCCGAAGGCCGGAGCGCCGCTGTGCAGTGGAACAGGAATGCCGTGATCAGCCTTGGCACAAACCAGTCCCAAAACCCTCTCTCTTTTCTGCTATAGGATGCAATCCAAAATACGTAGGTTTACTAGATAGTCTTAATACGATATCATCTAGTTGTATATGCAAAGAATCGGTGCCGTCCTCGCCATACTGTTTTTCTGTCTGTCCTCCGCGGCAGGGGAGATTACCTACGGATATACCCCGGAAAACCCGATGACATGGGTGAACGGGAAAGACCAAGGGAACTACTTCGACCCGGGAAGCCCGGATGTTTCCCAAGACCTGGTGAAGATGCTCAAGGTCGGGACGCTACAGATTGACGGAATGACGACGAACCAGGACAACGGAACCACCATCATGCTGGTGACAAGCGGCTCCCCCATCTCGATCACGGGATTGTTCCCTGGCCGGCAACCGACCGACATCAGGCTCCTAGCCGAGTATTTCCCATATAACGGCCAAAGGACGCTGATTGACCTGACACATGCCGGGAACTCGGAAATCCATCTCTACCCCGAATACAAGAAAACCTCCCTCACCATGACCATCTGGCTGGTTATCGCCAATCCCGTGCGAATGGTGCCAGGCACCCCGTACCTTGTTTCCAACCTTGCCGATTACCGGTTCGAGCTGCATGAGGAGACTGCCGGAGGCAACTCCATCACGGGAGAGCTCATCAACATTTCCAACAATCCATTCACCTCGGGGTTCATGGATCCTTTCACCAACACCGAGGGTCCCACGCAGCCTCCGGCATTGAACGCGTCGCTTGCTTTGCTCAGCCACCCTGGGAGGACAGTGCTGGGAAACGATCCGGCAATCCAGTTGCCGGCGTCCCTATCCGAACTGCAAAGCGGAGTAAGCCTGCTGTACCTGCGGGTGTCGTTCGACGCGTCGAACGGAAACACCGGGATGACCAAGAACCTTCTTGTGGAAATCCTGCATGACAAACTTCATGACGCCCAGAACGAACACCTGTACAGCTATCTGCTTTCCCTGGTTCCTGACACCAGCACGGGCAGCGTCGTGACGGACAGTACGTATGAGGAAGATAGTTCGGGGCTTCTCACATACACGTTGAAGAACTCTTCAGCCGGAGATGTGGATGTGAAGCGCCTCGACTTCAGGCTTCCTGACGATTCTTTCGCGACCGCGCCCAACGGAGAGTACACGTCGACCGTCGTGGTCGCGCTTTCCGTGTACTGATGGACTTCTGTTGGCTCAAAGGACCGGAATACTCCGGTTCCGGTAGGATTCCCAGCGCAGTCCTTCCCTCCATCTGCGCAGATCCTCTTCCGGCACTCCCCCGCCAAAGCGCATTCCTTCCAGCCAGTCTCCGCCCTTAGACTTCACGGCAGGATGCCCGGCGCTCCTCCCGACGCACCCAGAAAACCCGCCAACAAAAAGGAAACAAGAACGGCAGCACGTTTTTTCATACGCTTATCTCAGGTATTGGTGGAAAAACGCTTCGAACTTGTCGAAAGGAATCGCGTTTTTGCCGCCACCATCATACAGGTCTGTATGGACTGCGCCAGGGATGAGCAGCAACTCCTTGTTTTTCGCATACTTGCCATCCTTGACCATCGCCGCATAGGCGTCCTTCGAGAAGTAGCAGGAGTGGGCCTTGTCGCCATGGACCAGCAGCACGGCGCTGCGGATCTCGTCACTGTACGCGAGGATGGGCTGGTTCAGGAAGGACTCGCAACCCGTCACGTTCCAGCCGCCATTCGAGTTCAACGAACGGGGATGGTAGCCGCGGGGAGTCTTGTAGTAGTCATAGTAGTCCTTCACGAAGAACGGGGCATCGGCAGGAAGCGGATCGACCACGCCGCCGGCGAGCTTGTAGGAACCGGCCTGATAGTCGGCGGTACGCTGGGCGCACATGGCAGCCCGTTTCCGGTACCGGGCCTCCTCGTTGTCCTCGGAATCGAAATAGCCGTTGGCGTTGACCCGCGACATGTCGTACATGGTGGAGGCGACCGTGGCCTTGATGCGGGTGTCCAACGCGGCGGCGTTCAAGGCCATGCCTCCCCAGCCGCAGATACCGATGATGCCGATGCTCCGGGGGTCGACGGTTTCCTGCACCGAAAGGAAATCCACTGCCGCCATGAAGTCCTCCGTGTTGATGTCAGGAGAGGCCATATTGCGCGGGTTCCCGCCGCTCTCCCCGGTATAGGAAGGGTCGAAGGCAACCGTGACCCATCCCCGTTCCGCCATCGCCTGCGCATACAGGCCCGAGCATTGTTCCTTGACCGCTCCGAAGGGACCGCAGACGGCAATGGCCGGCATCCTGCCGGACGCCCCCTTGGGCGTGTACATGTCGGCGGCAAGCGTGATGCCGTAGCGGTTCACGAAGGTCACCTTCCGGTGATCGACCTTTTCACTCTTGGGGAATGTCTTGTCCCACCCTTTGACCAACTGCAATGCTTCCGTTTTCATCATACGGTTTCTTCCTCCTGGGCAGCCATCGTCCCAACCTGCCACCCCTTACGATAGACGCTTGTCCAAGATGTTACTACCAGCAATAATGCATATCGTGATATTCTTTTCTAGAATAGTTTCAATCAAGGAGGCTGGGTATGGAAATCAAGACGCTTCGGTACTTTCTTGCGGTGGCGAGGGAAGAGAACATGAGCCGGGCGGCGGCTTTCCTGCATGTCTCGCAACCGACGCTCTCCAAACAAATCAAGATCCTGGAGGACGAGTTGGGAAAACTGCTGTTCGTCCGGCACAGCCGCAGCATCAGCCTGACGGAGGAAGGCATCCTCCTGCGCAACCGCGCGCAGGATCTGGTCGGCATGGCTGACAAGATTGAAAAGGAATTCTCCCTGCTTGACGACATCACCGGGGGAGACCTGTACCTCGGGCTTGCGGAATCAGCCCAGATCAAGCATCTTGCGCGGGCCATCAAGGCCTGTAAGGCCAAATATCCTAGCCTGCATTATCATATCACCAGCGGCGATACCGAGCAGATCGAGGAAAAGTTGCAGAAAGGCCTGTTGGATTTCCTTGTCCTGGCAGAATGCCCGGACAGCCATTCGTACGAGTACCTCGATTTCCCGCAGGCAGACACCTGGGGCCTGGTGATGCCCGAAAACGACCCGCTCGCGCGCAAGGATGCCATCACCGTAGACGACTTGGCCGGACTTCCCCTTTTCTGCTCCGAACAGGCATGGACCGGCGATGTGAGACGATGGGCGGGAAGCGGCTTCCCTTCCCTCCAGCTCGAGGGCACCTTCCGTCTTTCGTACAACGGCTCGGTCTTCGTCAAGGAGGGGCTTGGCTACCTGCTTACCTTCGACAGGCTCGTCGACACCGCGAAAGGAAGCGGACTTGCCTTCCGGCCGCTCGCTCCACGGCTGGAAAGCAGGCTCTCTATCGCATGGAAGCGGTATCAATCCTTCACGCCGATTGCCGAGCGGTTCCTTGCTCAATTGAGGGAAACGTTCTCCTCTCCCTCCAAGGATTCCCCGATTTCCGTCTCCTGATACCGGCAGGGATCGTTCAGATAGGCAAGATAGGGGAACAACGAGGGCTCGCCCTCGCCGATATGGGAAAGGTAACCGGCAAGGGCGGCATGGCTGCAGACCCTGCCCACGCTCTCGCACTGGTCGGCAAGGAATGCCTGTTGCAAGGGCGGAAAGGAAGACCATTCCTGGCGTACGGTTCCCGTCGCGTCGCTGAACCAGGAAAGCAGTTGCTCGACCTTCCAGACACGGCTGGAGGCAAGCTCGCCCTCCAGCTCGTCGTCATCATCCCAATCGCCATCCACCAAAGCCTCGATCAGATTTTCATCGCTCATAGGGAGTATCGTACTCCAACTTGACCGTTCTTGCCATCACGGTCGATACTGTCACCATGCAAGCGTCCATCCTTCTGTTCTTCCAGGAACACGCGAACCCGTTCCTGGACCGGGTCTTTGAATTGGTCACCATGTTCGGCGAGGAGGGAGTCATCCTCCTGATAGCCCTTGCCATCTACTGGTGCGTCGACAAGCGGCGTGGCTTCTCCATCGCCAGTTGCCTGCTCTTCTCCCTTTCCTGCAGCATGGTCGTCAAGGCGATTGTACGCCACCCGCGCCCATTCCAAGTGCTCTCCTCCATCCAAGGCAAGCGTGTCGGGACCGCTACCGGCTATTCCTTTCCCAGCGGCCACAGCACCGCGGCAAGCGCCTTCTATGGCGCGACCGCTTGCGCTTTTCCGCGTCCGGCTTCCATCATCCTCAGCCTCCTGCTCGTCATCCTTGTTCCCCTCAGCCGCGTCTATCTGGGAGTCCACTGGCCCATCGACGTCATAGGCGGCCTGATCATCGGCCTAGGAACAGTCCTGTTCTGCTACCGGATATTCTCGGTCCTGGAAGGAAAGCCGCTGGAACATTTCACCCTGGCCATCGGTCTCGGGACCCTTGCCATCGGCCTTGTCTCAGGAACCCTGTTGCAGGCGAACGTAGTCGACCCGGTCGCCTTCGGAGACCTGGTCTCCACCTTCAACCTGTTCTCCGGTTTCTATCTGGGATTCTATCTGGAGAGCCGGCATGTGGACTACACCTGCGACTGCGGGACCACGACCAAGCTTCTCCGATATCTGGGAGGAATTGCCGGAATCCTGTCGATCATGGCCTTGAAGAAACTCCTGCCCGTGGAATTCTACGCGCTGGGCAAGATCGTCCGTTACCTGCTGCTCGGGCTCTGGGCGACCTTCCTATGGCCGCTGTGCGGGAGGAAGCTCCGGCTTTTCTAAGCAAGCTAGCCAACAACCATTTGTTTGGGAAGATACCCTTTCGAGACAAGGAACCTTCCGAAGTCCCGGGCATCGGACAAATGGCCTCCGCACTCCCGGTACAGCAGCTTCCCGCACATCGACGCGTCGTCCAGCGCATGGTGGTGGCGTAAATCCTGCAGCTCCAGATAAGAGACCAGAGAGGAAAGCGAATAGCTGGACAGGCCACGCCAGAGACGGCGGGCGAGATTGCAGGTGCAGACATAGGTGATCGGGTCGGAGGAGAGGCCATAGACCTCGAGCGTCCGGGCCAGCACGCCCATATCGAAGGCGGCATTGTGGGCGCAGACCAAATCGCCGCGGATGAAACCACGGATGGAGTCCCAGAGTTCGGGAAAGGTGGGGGCGGCAAGGCATTCCTCGCTGCGGAGCTTGTGGACCCTGCTCATCCAAGGGTCGAAATAGGCGACCCGCGGGTGCAAGAGCGAATAGAAGCTGTCCAGCGGGTTGCCGTCCATGTCGAAGCGGACCATGCCGATGGCGCAAGCGCCACCGCTTTGCCGGTTCGCCGTCTCGAAATCCAACGCGACGTATTCCATCACGCGCCCGTGGTGGCGCTGAAAAGCGTCCCCTCGACCTTGACCTGATAGCGGCCGGTCGAGGCGCTCTTGACCCAGCACTCCCCCTTGCGGATGGTCTGCCACTCGGCCCCGCTGGAGATTTTCGCCTTTCCTTCCGTGCAGAAGAAAATCTCCACGCTCGGTTGGTCCACGTGATACAGTCCTGCCGGGAGGACATACAGGGCGAATTCCTCGGTCGGAGTCACGACCCGAACCCGGCCGTCCGCCACCACCTGTTCCTCGCAGAGCTTCTGTTCTCCGCCGGCAATCTCCAGCAGGCTGAGCAGTTCCGGCACGTCGACCTTCTTGTGGGTCAAGCCACCACGCAGGACGTTGTCGCTGGCGCTCATCAGCTCCAGGCCCACGCCACGGGTATAGGCATGCAGCGTGTCCGGCCTCAGAAAGACCGCCTCGCCGGGAGCGAGGTGCAGGACATGCAACAGGAAGGGGCAGAAGAGGCCTGGGTCGACAGGATATGTCTTCGCGGCCTCCAGGACGATGCCCTTCGGCTCCAGGAAGGGGCCGTTCTGCAAGGGCAGGTCGCTCTCTGCCAAGTTGGCCAGATACTCGCCGATGCAAAGCTTCAGCGATTCCTTGTCCAACGTGTAGAGACGGGAGAAAAGCTCCGAGAGCCCTGCATCTCCCTGATGCTCGGGGTGCAGGTACTTCCGATAGCCATCCGGCATCAATCGCTCAAAATCCCTGCGGATTTCCTCGAATGGACGGAACGAGCACATGGCGGTCACCGGGGAAAGGGCGTAGAGCACTTCGGCTTTCCGGTTGTCATCCTGGTAGTCCCAATGGCTTGGGTCGGGATCATCAAGGCGCAGCCGCGCCTCTTTCTTCCACCCCGCCCGGGCTTGCTCCGTGGTCGGATGGCATTGGATGGAGAGAGGCTTGGCGATGGCAAGGATCTTGAACAGGAAGGGGAGCTTCGCCCCGAAGCGCCTGATATGTCCTTCCCCCAGCCAGACCGGCGCGCGCTTCTCCAGAAATTCGGAAAGCCTGGTCCCGTCGTCCAGCCTTGCTTCTCCTGACGGGTGGGTCCCCATCCAATATTCAGCCTGGGGCTTCCCGTCCGCAGGGTATCCAAGCAACTCGGGGATCGTGTCGCCAGTCCCCCACTCGTAATCCTTCACCACACCATGCACACGCACAAGAGCCATGACGAATCCTCCATTCGGAAGCTAGTATAGCGTAAGCGCTCCCCTTTGTCAGAGCCCTTCCTTTTCGTGTATGGTACCTATTGGAGGACAACCGATATGAAACGCTTGGTGATGGACGTGGATACGGGGCTTGACGACATGGTCGCCGAACTTATCGCGTTCGGAAGCAAGGAAGTCCAGGTGGACGGGATTGTCGCCACCTATGGGAACAAGCTGATCGAGCATACGCTTCCCAACACGCTCAACGTAGTCCGGTACCTGGGAAGGGATGTCCCGGTGTACGAAGGCAGCCACCGGCCCCTCAAGCGGGAACCGGTCGTCGGAGGGAACATCCACGGAGCCGACGGAATGGCCTGCTTTCCCTTCCCGCACTACCAGGACAACACCAGCAAGGGAGACGGCATCGCCTTTCTGAAACAGCATGTTTTGGAACATCCTGGCCAGATTACCGTGGTCGCCACCGGCCCGTTGACCGACATCGCCCGAGTGATGCAGGAAGAACCCGCCTGGAAAGATTCCGTAGGCGAGCTGGTCGTCATGGGAGGCAGCCTGGCCGGGGGGAACGTCACCCCATACGCCGAGTTCAACAGCTTCGACGACCCGGAAGCCGCGGACTATGTGTTCCGCAGCGGGGTCAGGACAATCCTGATGCCGCTGGATGTGACGACCCAGGTCACCCTGGGCCGGCAGGAACTGGACAAGCTGAAAACCTTTGGCGGCAAGGCCGCGAAGCTCTTCGGCCACTGCATGGAGACCTATTACCAAAGCTGCACCAGCGTGGTCCGCGAGTGCCCCGCGATGCACGACCCGTGCTGCATCGCCTACCTGCTCGACCCGCTCATGTTCAGCGGAAGCTGGAAGAGCCTCTGTTGTGTGACTGATCGAAAAAGCGAGCGCTACGGCGAGACGGTGGACACGGGCAAAGAAGGCAACACGCTGGTGATGCTGCATGCCGACCAGTCCCGTTTCTGGCCTCTGGTGGAGCAAGCCGTCAGGAATCTCGCCTAATCGAAGACCACCAGCCGGCTCCTGGGCTCCCGGATCTTGGGAGCCTCGGGACAGGCGGCATACCCGAAAGGAATGACCAGAGCGGGAATCCACTCGTTCCCATCCAGCCCCAGCACCTTGAGCACGGCTTCCGCGTCAAAGCCCTCGAGAATCACGCTATCGATACCGATCGTCTTCGCTCCCGTCGTCATGTTGCCAGCGGCGATATAGCACTGGCTGCGCGACCAGGCGTCCAACTCCCCCTTGTCGCGGAGCATCTGGTAGAACCCGCGGAAATCCTCGATGGCCGCCTGCTCGTCCCACATACGGCTGGCCCGCTGGTGGATAAAGGGACCGTCAGGATCGTAAAAAGAGGCGGTACGGGCAAGCAGGACGATGGAAACAGGAGCCTGCAGGACACTCTCCTGTCCAAAGGACGCCTGGCAAAGCGCCACGCGCCTCTTTCCTTCCACCACATGGAAACTCCACGCTTCCCACCCAAAGGAAGTCGGGGTCAACCTCCCCCACTCCAGGATCTGCTCCAAGTCTTCCTTGGGAATCTGCTTGTCCTGGTAGGAGCGGCACGCGAACCGGTGCTCCATCGCCTCAGAAAAGGTCATGTGCGACCTCCAGGGCTACCTCAATCATGCGCCGGTTCCCTTCCATCCGCTCCTCGTCCTTGAAGCTCTCCCCGGTGGCCACGTTGTCGGTCATGGTCAGGATCGAGAGGGCGCGACGCCCGAGGAAGGCGGCGTTGCAATACAGGGCATAGGTTTCCATGTCCTGGACCAGCGCCCCCACCCTCGCCCAATCCTTCCAGCTCTCCGGTCCCCGGGCATTGTATTGGGAAAAATACTCGCTGGAGAAGACCTGGCCGGCCACCATCGGATAACCAAGCTTGCGGGCCGCGTCCATTGCCATCGACAGCATCTGGTAATCGGCGCAGGGACTGAAGCTTCCATCCAGGCCATACTGTCTGGCGTACCCGCCATCGGTCGAGGCGCTCATCGCCCCAACCAGGTCTCCGACATGCAGTTCCTTCCGCAGGCCTCCGGAGGTGCCGATGCGGATAATCGCCTGGACGCCGTAAAAAGCGTAGAGCTCGTAGGAGTAGATGCCGATCGAGCCCTCTCCCATGCCGGTGGCCATGACCGACACCGGACGCCCCTTGTAGGAACCAGTGTAGCCCGGCATCCCACGCACGTCGGTGACAAGCCTGGCGTCAGCCAGGTATTGCTCGGATACAAATTTGGCCCGCTGGGGGTCCCCCGGGGCCAAAACGACAGGGGCGAACGCCCCTGCCTCTGCACGGTTGTGCGGTGTCATCAGGATGCTCCTTTGGTATAGGGTTTGCCGACATCAAGCGGCGCATAGTTCTTGCCGCTGGTGAAAATCAGCGCGACGAGCGTGATGACATAGGGAAGGATGTTGAAGAAATCGCTTGGCAGCACGCGCAGCGCCCCGAAGTTGGTGGCGATGACGCTGAACGCCTGGGCCGCCCCGAAGAGCAGGGAAGCCAACGTGACGCCAAGCGGAGTCCAGCGGCCGAAGCTGACAGCGGCCAGCGCGATGAAGCCCTTGCCGTTGATCGTGTTCGAGGTGTACTGGATGGTCTGGGTCAGCACGCAGCAGCCACCGGCAAGTCCGCCAAGGATTCCACTGACCAGGACCGCCTGGTAGCGGATGCGGCGCACGTTGATGCCTACCGACTCAGCGGCGGCAGGATGCTCGCCACAGGCGCGCAAGTGCATGCCATAGGGCAGCTTGTAGAGGACGAACCAGGCGAGCAACACCACGGCGATGGCGATATAGGCAGTCGGATAGATGCCCAGACGGTCTGTCTGCATACCCATCTGGAACTCCTTGGTGCGGTCGGCCTTGAAGAAGATCTGGCTGGCGAAAATCGTCGCGCCGTTGGCAAGAAGGTTGATGCCGGTACCGCTGATCGTCTGGTCGGCGCCCAGGTCGATGGCGGTATAGGCATGGATCAGGCTGATCAGGCCGGCAATGACCGAACCGATACAAAGGGAGACCACGATGGAAAGACTGTGGCTGACACCGGCAAGCTCGAACAGCTTGTGGGCGATCGCGGCCGAGCAACCACCGAAACAGAGCAGACCCTCGAGGGCGATGTTGGTGACACCACTGCGCTCGCTGATCATGCCGCCGATGGCGCAGATCAGAATCGGCGCCACCATCATCAGAATCATGGGAATCATACCAAGGATAAGGCTCATTCGGATGCAATCTCCTTTGCCAGTCTGCGTTTCTCCAGATTCTGGCGGATCAGGACGACGCCGCTGCGCAGGGCGATAAAGACGACGATCAGGCCCTGGATGATGAAGGTGATTTCCTTCGGGATATTGCGGGACTGCATCAGCGGCTGGGCGTTCTTCAGCAAGCCGAAGAGGTAGCCTGCCACCATCGTCCCCAGCGCATGGCAGTTTCCGACAAGGGCGACGGCGATGCCGTCGAAGCCGTAGTTGTCCATGCCGCTGATGACACGGCCATAGCGGAACGAGCCGAGGGCGACGATGCCTCCGGCAAGCCCGGCGAAAGCTCCGGCAATCGCCATCGAGAGGGCGATGCTCCGGGTGACGGGGATACCGCTCGCCCTTGCCGCCTCCCGGTTGAAGCCGGTGGCTCTCATACCATAGCCAAGCGAGGTCTTCTCCATGACGAACCAATACAGCAGCACGCAGAAGAACATGAAGAAAAGGCCATTGTTCAGCATCGAGTGGTTGGTCCACTTGTCGAACAGGGAGTTGAACAGCGTTGCCGTCTCCGGGTAGTTGGCGGTCTTGTAGGTGTTGGCGCCAGGCAGGCGCAGGCAGATGATGCGGGAAAGGTACAGGGCGGTATAGTTCAGCATGATCGTGCCGACAACCTCGCTGACCTCGTACTTCGCCTTCAGGACGCCGACCACCCCACCCCACAGCGCGCCGGCAAGGGTTGCCAGGACCAGGCAGGCAAACCAGTGCAACCCTGGAACCTGCGGCCCGAGCAAGGCGAAGACCTCGGCGACGGTCATGCCCATGATGTACTGGCCCTCGCCACCGATGTTGAAAAGGCCGACACGCTCGGCAAAGCCCATCGAGAGTCCGCAAAGGATGTAGGGGACAGCATAGTTGAAGGTCTCGAAGACATAGCGGACATTCATCTTCCCGTTGTCCATGTTGTAGCCGCTGAGCGCCTGCAAGATGGCCTTGTACATGTTCCCCGGGTTCCTTCCGACCAAGAGCACCAGGATGGTACCGGCCAAAAAGCCCAGGATGACGACAAGGACCGAGATGAACCCGTTGGATTCAAGGAGGCGGAGTGCCAGGTCCTTCTGATTTCGATCACTTTTCTGCATCACGCGTCCTCCTTCTTGCGGGAACCAGCCATCATCATGCCGATATCGCGCTCGGAAACCTCGCCAGCCCGATAGGTGCCGACCAAGGTGCCCTTGCTGATGGTGGCGATGCGGTCGCACAGGTTCATGATCTCGTCCAGCTCGAAGGAGACGAGCAGGATGGCACGACCCTTGTCGCGCTCGTCAAGCAGGCGGCGCCGGATATACTCGATCGCCCCCACATCCAGACCACGGGTAGGTTGGGCGACGAGCAGCACCTTCGGAGACAGGCTGATCTCGCGAGCGACAATCACCTTCTGCTGGTTGCCACCGGACAGGGATCCGGCGGGAGTCTGGGCTCCCTCGCCGGCACGGATGTCGAACTGCTTGATCAGGCTTGCGGCGTTCTCCGTCATCGCGTGGTAATCCAGAACCCCCATCTTGCCTGCGTAACGCTTGTAGTAGTCCTTCAGGGCGCCGTTCTCGCTGATGGTGAACTGCTGGACGATGCCGTGCTTCTGGCGGTCCTCGGGAATATGGCCCAGACCGCACTCGATGCGCTCCCTGATCGTCATGCGGGTGATATCCCTGCCGTCAAGGGTGATGGTGCCGCCTTGCACCGGCAGCAGGCCGGTCAGACCGTACAGCAGCTCGCTCTGGCCGTTGCCGTCGACACCGGCGATACCGAGGATCTCTCCTTCCCGCACGTCGAAGGAAAGGTCGTGGACCTTCTTGTTCCCCAGGCTGTCATGGATTTCCAAATCCTTGACCGAAAGCATCACCTTCCCGGGCTTGCAAGGCGTCTTTTCCAACTCGAACTTGACCGCGCGACCAACCATCATCTCGGCAAGGTCCTCCTCGGTCACCTTGCCGACATCGACGGTACCAATCACCTTTCCGCGGCGCAGGACCGTGCAACGGTCCGCTACCGCCTTGATTTCCTTCAACTTATGGGTAATCAGGACAATCGTCTTGCCCTCGTTCTTCAACAGGCGGATGATGTCCATCAGTTCGTCGATTTCCTGGGGGGTCAGCACCGCGGTCGGCTCATCGAAAATAATGATGTTGGCGTTACGGTACAACACCTTCAGGATCTCGACGCGCTGCTGCTGGCCGACCGTGATGTCATCGATGACGGCGTCGCAGTCGACATTCAGGCCATACCTGCCGGTCAGGTCCCGCACGCGCTTTTCCGCGCTTTCCAGGTCAAGCAGGCCGAACTTGTTCCTCGGCTCCATGCCGAGGACGATGTTCTGGGTGACCGTATAGTTGTGCACCAGCTTGAAATGCTGATGCACCATACCGATACCCAGTTCGGTGGCTACGTTCGGGTTCTTGATCTGGACTTCCTCCCCGTAGATCCTGATGGTTCCCGCATCAGCGCTGTAAGCGCCGAAGAGAATCGACATCAACGTGGATTTTCCCGCGCCGTTCTCTCCGAGCAATGCCAACACCTCACCCTGCCGCACGTCAAGCGTCACGTGGTCATTGGCGACGATGCCCGGGAAGGTCTTGGTGATCCCGTTCATTTCAATCGCGTATGTTTCTGCCAAACTGAGCTCCTTCTACGTAAGGCACTCGACGAATACCTTAGATAAAAGGGCGGCATGCAACCGCACGCCGCCTTCTCGCGAACACAAGGAATCAGTCGTCCTTCGCGGCGAGACCCTGAGGAACGGCACCGGCAGCCAGAGCTTCCGAATACTTGCCGTAGATCTTGATCTTGCCACTGATGATGTCGGCCTTGGCGGCGTCCACCGCTTTGGTGACACTGCTGGACAGGGCCGCGTTGGCGGAAGAGTAATCCACACCACTCTCAGCCATACCCATATGCATGACCTGGCCCTTGAACTGGCCATCCTTGACCATGTTGAGGGCAAGCTCGGTGGCGGTCTCGACCTTCTTGACCATACTGGTCAGGACGGCAGACTTGCCGTCGGCATACAGGCCATCCTCGTACTGGTCGGAATCGACGCCGATCGCCCAGACGTTCTTGCCCTGCAAGCGGTATTCCTTTGCCTGCGCGATGGTGCCGTTGCCGCTTCCGCCTGCGGCGGAGAAGATGCAGTAGACGCCGTTATCGTACCAGTTCTTGGCCTGGGCCTTCGCCTTGTCCGGAGCACCCCAATCGTTGGTGTAGTAATCGACGATCTCGGCGTCAGGATAGACGGAGCGGATGCCCTGGATGTAGCCCATCTCGAATTTCGTGATGGTCGCGCCAGGAACGCCACCGACAAATCCGAACTTCGGAGCGGTGATGCCATCGGCCTTTGCCTGCAAGGCGGCGACCATGCCGACCAGGTAGGAGCCCTCTTCCTCGCGGAAGATGAACTGCAGGATATTGTCGCCCTGGAGCCAGTCGACATCGACAATCATGTATTTCTGGCTCGGGTTCTGGTTCGCGACCTGCTGCAAAGCGTCGGCAAACGTGAAACCGGTAGCGCAGATCAGGCTGTAGCCCTCGTCGGTCGCCTGCTGCAGGTTCGGGATGTACATGTCCTGGGTCTGCGCGGTCACGACATCATACAGCTTGCCTCTGTTCTTGGTGTTCTCGACGGTGTCCCCGTAGAAATGGACGATGCCCCTCCACGCGGCGGCGTTGAAGCTCTTGTCATCGATACCCGTGGCATCGGTCATCAAGCGGATCGTCACCTGGTCGTCTTTCTTCGCCTCTGCTTGAGCGGCGGGTGTTGCCGTTTCCGAGGCGCCACCAGCGAACAGGCTGGCGGCAAGGCCCATGGTCAACAACACAGAAGTCAGTCTCTTCATTCGTTTCCCTCCATAAGAAGATTAACCTTGATTGCACCAATTGTACCACAGATGCATCTTTATCAAAACACTTTTACAGCATCAGCCCCCAAAGAAACAGTCTTATTTGAGACGATTTGTATTGAAAAAGAATAGATATAACTCTATAGTCTGGGCATGGACCCCACGCAGAACTGGCTTTTTAGCCTTTGCCACATCTCCCAAGCGGAAATCCACCTCTCCACACTTGCCCGTGGCGAGCGCACCAGCGACCAGCTGGATGGCAAGCCGCAGGTGGCGCTGGTATGTGATGGCTCGATCAGGGTCTCCTCCGGAGTCGCGACTGGAGGGGCGCTGTTGATCAACCAAGTGGGCAAAGGCGGCCTGTTCGGCGTCTCCAACCTGTTTCTTGAGGCCAGTCTCCCCACCACCATCCAGGCGAGGTCGAAGACCACGTTGGCGTTGGTGGACAAGAAGCTGGTCAAAATGCGCCTTCTCGAAGAACCGAAAGCCATGGAGGCCTACGCGCGGTTTTGCAACGAGAAGCTGCAGTTCCTCTTGGGAAGGCTGAACTCCCTCAGCGATCCCAGCGCCCACCGCAGGCTCTGCCTGTACATCCAGGACCACCAGAGCCAAGGCAAGGTGGTCCTCCGGAACAAGCAGGCGCTCAGCAGCGTCCTCGGCATGAGCCGCGCGACGCTCTTCCGGGAGCTTTCCAGCCTGGAGAAGGAAGGCATCCTGAAACAGGAATCCCTGAAAACCTATGCGGCAGACACAGCCGCATTACAAACCTATTTGGAGGAATCAACCACATGAAGAGACATTTGATCGTGATCTCACTGCTGCTTTCCCTCGTCGTACCGGCCTTTGCGAACGGCACACGGGAGGAAGGCGTCGCATACGCCACTGAAGAGGTACCGGTCCGGGTCCTCGCTTTCAAGGGACCCACCGCGATCGGCATGGCCAAGCTGATGGACGAGGCCAAGAACGGCCCGGTGGACCACAACACCTACAGCTTCCAGTTGCTGGGCGCCCCGACCGAAGCGGTCCCGCTGATCGCCAAGGGCGCGGTCGACATCGCTTCCATCCCGGCCAACCTGGCCAGCGTGCTGTACAACAATACCGACGGCAAGATCAAGGCGATCGCCGTCAACACCCTGGGCGTCATCTACGTCGTCGAGAACGGCGACACCGTCAAGTCGGTCCAGGACCTGAAAGGGCGCACCATCTACGCGAGCGGGAAAGGCGCCACACCGGAATACGGGTTCCGTACCGTCCTGGAGCAGAACGGCCTGGACCCGGACAAGGACCTGACCATCGAGTGGAAGAGCGAGCATGCGGAGTGTGTCGCTGCCTTGAAGCAGGTGGACGACGGGATCGCGTTGCTGCCCCAGCCGTTCGTCACCGTGGCGCGGATGCAGAACCCCGGGCTGAACGTCGTGCTTGACCTGACCAAGGAATGGGAGGCCAAAAGCGAAGGCAGCTCGATGATCACCTCCGTCGTCGTGGTGCAGAAACAGTTCCTGGAAACGCATCCCAACGCGGTCTCCCGATTCATGGAAAGCTACGCGCAAAGCGTCGCCTACATGACCGACCCCGCGAACATCAAGCAGGCGGCTGCCCTCACCGGCAGCTTCGACATCATCCCGGCCAAGGTCGCGGAGCAAGCGATTCCCCACTGCAACATCGTCGACATCACCGGGAAAGAGATGCAGGCCAAGCTGTCCAGCTATCTGGGCGAGCTGTATAGGCAGAACCCGAAGGCTGTCGGAGGGAAAGTCCCCGACTCGTCCTTCTATGCGCTCTAAGGGGAAAACCAGAGCCACGGCAATTGTCGCCGTGGCCTTCTGGCTGGTCGTCTGGCAAGTCGCCAGCGCCCTCGTCAATGAACGCGTCCTGCTTGTCGGTCCGGCCACCGTCCTGACGCGGCTGGCAGGTCTCGTCAGGCAGGGCGAGTTCTGGTACTCGATCCTCAACACGCTGAAGCGCATCGCCTTAGGCTTTCTCCTGTCGGTCCTTGCCGGCATCATCCTGGCGGTCCTTGCCTATCGGAGCCGGGTTGTCAAGACTTTGCTCTCTCCTCTGGTGAAGACCATCAAGACGATTCCAGTCGCCTCGTTCATCATCCTGCTTCTGATCTGGATTCCCTCGAGGAACCTTGCGATCGCGACCAGTTTCCTGATGTGTTTCCCGCTGGTCTATGCCAATGTGCTGGAAGGATTGGAAAGCACTGACCGGCAGTTGCTGGAGATGGCGGATCTTTTCCGGATTCCCCAGCGGAAACGGATTACCAGCATCTATCTTTCCCAAGTGATGCCCTTTTTCCACAGCGCTTGCTCGCTCGGACTCGGTCTTGCATGGAAAAGCGGCATCGCCGCGGAGGTGATCGGGCTTCCCGACCATACCATCGGCGACCACTTGTACCAGGCGAAGACCTATCTGGATACCGCCAGCCTGTTTGCCTGGACGCTGACCATCGCCTTGCTCAGCGTGCTCTGCGAGCATCTGGTCCTCGGGCTGTTCCGGCAACTGGCCCGCAAACTGGAGGTGGCCGCATGACCATTTCCCACCTGTCGAAAAGCTATGGCGTCCACCCGGTCTTTCAAGACCGGACCTTCACCATCGACGAGGGAAAGATCAACGTCCTTGCCGGCCCTTCCGGGAGCGGGAAAACCACCCTGCTTCGGATCATCTGCGGTCTCGAGCAACCGGATGCGGGGGATCTCTCGGCCCTCAGGGGAAAACGCTTTTCCATGGTCTTTCAGGAAAACCGGCTCTGCCGGAACCTTTCCGCGAGCGCCAATGTCCGGCTGGTCTCCGATTCCGGCACGGCGAACCGGCTCCTGGTGGAGCTGGGGCTCGGGGACAGCCTGCGCCAACCAGTCAAATATCTTTCGGGGGGGATGCAAAGACGGGTGGCGCTTGCCCGGGCTCTTGCCGCACAAAGCGACATCCTCCTGCTGGATGAGCCGTTCACGGGACTGGACGACGAGACGAAGGAAGAGGTGATCAGGCTGTTCCTGAAACTTGCGGAAAGGAAAACCACCATCCTCGTCACCCATGACACACGCGAGGTAGCGCTGATGGGTGACGTGAGGATGATCAGGTTGTAGTCAGTCCTGAGCCCACTTCCGGGGAAGGATGGCCAGGGCCAGGGCAAAGACGGCCAGGGTACCGGCCCAGGCGACAATCTCGTTCAAGAAAACACCCCCGAGCAGGTAGCCGAACGACGCGCAGAGCATCACCGTCACCGCGTAAGGCATCTGGGTCTTCACGTGCTCCAGATGCGGGCAACCGGAACCGACCGAGGAAAGGATCGTCGTGTCGCTGATGGGCGAGGCATGGTCGCCGAAGACCGCCCCGGAAAGCACTGCGCCCACGGCAATCAGGGTAGCGTTCAGCGTGGCCGCGCCGTCCAGCCCCTTTGCCTCGGCAAGACCTACGGCAATCGGCATGACAATGGGAATCATGATGGCGAAGGTTCCCCACGAAGTACCGGTGGAAAAGGAAATCAGAGCCGAGAGGGCGACGGCGATGATGGGGACCAGCTGGAGGGGAAACCCGCCGCCGACAACGGTCTTGGAAAGGAACGTGGCAAGACCGAGGCCGCCATCCTCCGGGCTGCTCTTGATGATTGTGCCGATCGTCCACGCCATGGTCAGGATGATCAGGGCGGGAACCATGCTCTTGATGCCGTCAACCAACGCGTCGCTGGCCGTTTTCGGGGTGAACAATCCGCGGCAAAGATAATAGATGTACGTAATCACTGTGGTGAAAATGACCGCGTAGAAGAGCGCGCGGGACGCGTCAGTATTGTTGAACGCATCTGCCAGGGTCATCGAGCGCATGGCGTCGGCGATCGTGACGACCGTCGCGCCGTCCCGCGCCTGCATCCAGGTGGTCATCGGGAACATCAGGACGGCAATCACGATCAGGACGATGATGGGCAGCAACATGTCGATGGCGCGGGCACGAGCGGAGCCGTCTTCCACCGAAACCTCGCCGGGAGCCTGGCCATAGGCCTCGTTGTACAGCTTGCCTGTGCTCCTGGCGTACCGGATGCTTGCCGCCATCGGTCCGAAGTTGAGGTTGGCCTGGGTGGTGGCCAGCACCATGACCAAGGTCAGGATCGCATAGATGTTATAGGGAATGGTGCGAAGGAAGAACGACAGCTCGCTGATGCCGAACCGCTCGAAACCCTCGCTCCCCTTCACGATCGACATGACCGTGACGACCCACGAGGAAATCGGCATCAGGATGCAGACCGGTGCCGCGGTACTGTCGAGAATATAGGCAAGCTGGGCGCGGGGAATCTTGTGCTTGTCGGTAATCGGCCGCATGACCGTCCCGACCGCAAGGCTGTTGAAATAGTCGTCGACGAAAACAAGCAGGCCGCAGAACCACGCCATCAGCAACGAGGACCTGCCGCCATGCAGCTTTTTCGCCGCCCATCGGCCGAACGCTTTGGCGCTGCCGGTACGGCTCAGCATGCCGACCAGTCCGCCGAGCATGGCGCAGAAAAGGAAGATGCGGATGTTCCATCCGTCATTCAAGCTTCCGGCGATCAGGTCGACCAGATGCGTCATGGCGGCAAAAGGATTGCCTCCTGAGACAATCAGCGAACCCGTGAAAATACCCAGAAACAAGGAAATCACCACGTCCTTCGTCACAAAGGCAAGCGTGATGGTCAGAATCGGGGGAATCAGCCCCCAGGCACCAAAACTCTCCATACATACCTCTTGAGAGAAAGTGGCACCAGTATGGCACGTTTTCCATACAAAGTGTAGCGATTTCGCACAACAAGTACCGGAATATTCCGAAAAAAAGCCGCGCAAGGCCTGCAAGCACAACCCGATACGCAGGGGAATGGCCTTGTTCCCAGGCACGCAATACCCTGCCAGGTTCCACCAGCAGGAGTTCCATCTTCCAGTACCTGCAGTTTTCGGGTATTCCGCGATTTTCAACCACTCCAGGCACAAACAAACGGGCTGGCGCGCCGGCCAGCCCGTCCGAAACTCCTCCGGAGCGATCAGCGGGTAAGCAACTGGAAGCGGAGCGTCAGCGCGTCGATGCTCTTGTCCAGATAGTTCTCCCCATACTCGCGTCTCCAGTAGGAGGCGTCGATGTGGAAGACCAGGACGTCAAGTCCGATACCCACGCTCTGGTAGCCTTGGGCAAGACCGCACCGCACATCAAGGAAATTGAACAGGGTGACCTGGGCGCCGGCATACAGGTTGCCGAGCAAATCCTCCTTGTCGCTGATACGGGCAACGTCCAGCACGTCGACCGAGAGGGTCGGATGGAAGAGCTTGTTCAGCATGGGAAACGGCGAAGACCACATCACACCGGCGTCAAAACGGACGCCCGCGTCGTAAGAGAGGTCCTCTCCCTTCAGGCTCTCGCCGAAGTCGAAGTCTTTAGCCTCGGAGAACAGCTGGTAGCGGAACTTTCCGTTCAGGTTCCTCACCACGCCACTGGCGCGGAAGCCGAGCGGCAGGTTCAGGTTGACCCCGGCGGCAAACGGCAAGGCCCAGCCTGCCACAAGCGGGAAGGTGGGGTCGCTCTGGTCGTCGATAAAGGCGTCAATCGTCGTCTTGTCGATCGCCTGGGTGTAGAGCTGATAGAGGAACTGCGCGTTGGCTCCGATATCCAGGGAAAACTGGTCGCTGAACAGCGGGAAACGATAGCCAAAACCGACAGTCAAAGCCGTCGTGTCCTCAAGGATGTATTCGCCGTCCACGTAGCTGGAGGTATTCAGGTTGGCGAGCATCCGCTCCCTGGTGTTCAGGGCGACCCCCACGTGGCCGAACTGGCCGTTGATGCCCAGGTCGACGCGTTCCAGCTCGTTCATGCCGTAGGTCAGCGTGCTCATCAGATCGTCGGCGGCGTTCACCCAGTCGGCGTCCTTCACGTCATCGAAGAAATCGGTATCGTTGATTTTCCTTGGGTTGAACACCGTCACGCTGAAGGTCGGTACCGACAGGCGGAAATGGGACTCGCCCAAGGCTGCCGGGTTGTACAGGAAGGCATCCGAGTAACCGGTCATGCCCAATCCCGCGCCGCCCATGCCGGTGACGCGGGCGCTCGTCGGACCGAAAACCTCGCCACAGAGCGTATAGGGAACGGAACCTGGCGAGACATCGGCTCCGAAAACGGACGACACGGCTGCTATCAAGGACAATCCTATCAGAATATGTTTTCTCATCTGCTATCCTCCTCAGCCGTCAAGCTTGTCAAGCAAATCGCCAATCTTGAAATCGAAGAAGCCTTTGGTGCTCCCGTCCAGCTCCCCTGCGACATTCTGGATGTTCTGGACCCCGGAAAGCAGGTCCTCGGCAATCTTCACCAGCGAGACGTCGGTACTTCCTGATGCCGCCTTTTTCACATAGGTGGAGATGGTGCTGGAGATGACATTGGTGGTCATCTGCAGGACCAGCACGTCACCCTGGGTGATGGTGGCGTCCTCGATGTCGATGGTGGCAAGGGAATCCAGCACTTCGGTGACCACTTCCTTGATGGAATCGTCATCCGCGATGCCCATCGCCTTCCATACGTCGGGCGCCTTGACAGCCTCGACCACCTTGTTGAGCAACTGCAGGCTCTGCTTGGCGGCTATCAGCGAGTCTCCGGTCGCTTTCTTTCCCAGCTGGTCCACCAGTTCCTTTTTCGCCGCCTCGGAGGCGAGCGCCTTGGAGACACTTTGGGTCAGCGCGTCCGCGGCTTCATGGTCAAGCGGAGTCATGACCTTCAGCGCTCCAAGTCCGGCCTCATCGAGCACGTTTTTCAGCGAGTCGAAAATTGCCTTACCATCCCCGCTTTCCACCGAGTACCCATACTGGGCAGCGATCTTCTCGATATCGGCCGTTTTCGATGTATCGTATACCGTGAAAGCGGTAAGGCCTGCGACTTGTCCCGCCACATCGTCAGCGCTCGAGGTGTCGGCGCTGACAAGTCCAGACTCTTCATACAGGTTCTTGCTCATGGTATCCATGGCAGAATCCAAAGCATCACAACCAATGAGTAGCAAGGCATAGAGGATGGCAGTCGCCGTGATGCAAAAGAACGGTTTCCGTTTCATGAACGATCCTCCTACTAGCGTAAAATTAGCATAGTATGTTTGATTTAGCCACAGTTTTTTCCTACCTTCAGGCGGTCCAAACACATATCACAAAACTTCACTCCGGCATTCCTTGTTTCTCCCATGGAATTCTCGTTACTATGGGAACCATGGCCAAAGCAACCCGATCTCTCGACATGCTTCGGAACAAGGTGGTCCTCACCTTGTTCCTTTCGCTCTTCGCGGTAGCGTTGGTACTGGCCGTTTCCTACCTTTTCCTCTCCTATTTCAGCTTCCAGGAACGGGCCAAAATGAGCTTGATGACCTACTCCCGGTTGAGCAACAGCGCGCTTGAGGACGAGGATGACGACGGACAACCCCCTGGACTCTCCTATCTGGAACAGGGGGATTTCGCCACCATCGGAGTCTCTCAAAGGAGGAAAGTGACCTCGATCGAGTACTCCGGCGAGAACAACTTCCTCACCACCATGCAGGCACAGGCGATCATCGATGCCAAGGAACACGATGGCATCTACCAGAACTTCCTGTACCATGGCGATGTGGGCCAGTGGGGCGGCTTCTACATGGTCATGGACCTGACGGTTGTCAAGCGTGGCATGGCCCGGCTGGCGCTCCGCACCTCGCTGATCCTCCTTGTCTCGGCGCTCCTGTTCTTTGTGCTGGCCCGACGTCTCGCTACCATCCTGCTCAAGCCCGCAGAGGAAGCTTTCAAGCGCCAGCAACAGTTCACCGCAGACTGCAGCCACGAGCTGAAAACCCCTCTTGCCGCCATCCGGGCCAATGCCGACCTCATCGAGGCAAAACAGGGACCAAGCAGGGAACTGGACGCAATCCAGACCGAGGCGGAGACGATGGGAAACCTGATCGGGGAACTGCTCACCCTGGCGAAACTCGACGAGGTGGACCAGAGGGCTTCGTTCGTCAGCCTGGACCTTTCGGAGATGGCATCCAACATCGCAATGCTGATGGAGGCTCTGCTCGATGAGAAAACCCAGAAGCTCGAAAGGAACATCGAGCCGCACGTGATGGTGAAGGGTTCCAAACGCAACCTGCAGAAGCTGATTTCCTCGCTGTTGGAAAACGCGGCAAGCCACGCTCCCGAACAAAGCACCGTCACCATCATGGTGGGCTCACGCCATGGACATGCGGTCTTTTCGGTGGCCAACCCCAGCGAAGAGATTCCCAAGGAGCATCTTGCCCACCTGTTCGACCGCTTCTATCAGGCCAACCCCGAAAGCAGTTCCAGCTCGAACTTCGGCCTGGGGCTGGCAATCGCCAAAAGCATCGCCGAAACCCATGGTGGCGCCATCGCGGCCGCTTGGGACGACGGGCTTCTGACCTTCACGGTCACCTTGCCGCTTCAGTCCTGAGCGGTTCGGTGACCACGACGTCGGCGTTCTCGCGGAGCGCCTGCTTCACCTTGTTGCCCAAAGTGAACAGATAGACCTGGATGCCATGCTCGCGCGCAAAGCGCAGGGCTGGAGCGAAATCGGTATCCCCGGCAATCAGGAACAACTTCCGGACAGTCCGCTCCTGGGCCGCCTGCAGGATATCCATGGTAATCAGGGTGTCGATCTCCTTCTGCTCGAACTGGGGAAGAAAACAGGAATCGTCCAGACGAGGAACCGGATTGGAGAAATCCCGGTCATACACGTCGCGCCTGAGCTGCCAGCCCTGGAAGGAAAGCACTCCTTCCCTCACCCAGACATGGTCCAGATCTTTGAGCTGGTTGAGAAAAAGCATCTGCTGGGCGTACAGCGAGTCTTGGCTGAACCGGTGGATCTCGCCGGAGACAGGCAGCTGCACCTCCTGGGCAAAGGGAGGACAGTCGTAGTAATAGATCCGGAACAGTTCCTGTTTGGCACCTTCCCGCTTCATCAGTTGTTGGGCGACATAGGGGATATCTTCGGCCCGGAGCTTGGTGCGCAGCTCGCTGCAGCGCTTGCGGAGGAATCCTCCGTCAATCAATACATAGGAATCCATACCTCAGAAGCTAAAGTTTCCGCCCCTTCCTGTCAACGTGGCAGAAACCGGATTCAGACCAGCAGGTCGAGCGGAACCGAGGTGTTGCTGGCCGGATGCATCTCGTAGAGGTTTCCGCTATACGCAAAGGTCCGACTCGCGAAATACTCCGAAACGGCGTCATACAAGTCGCTGAAGGCAATCCGTGAATTATCCGCGAGCAACGTAGTCACGACCTTGGTGAAATACCCGTACTCCGAGCCGCAGAAAGACAGCTCGCTCGCGGCCGAGGCGGTCAGGACATAGATGTTGGAGTCGCCATGGCCGGCGAAGAAACGCTCGAACCCCTCGGAACTATGGCCCGCCCATGCATCCACCAGATTGCCGGAATAGCAGGAGTCCATGATCACCAACTTGTCCCCAGCGATAGCGGACAGCTTCGCAAGCAGGGTGTCGACACCCAACAGCTTGCCAGTCACGTAGGTATTGCCCGACACCGTCTGGGTAATCCCATCGGTCAGCACCAGCAATCCATCGCCGTATCCATGACCGCTATAGTAGAAGATCGTCAGGTCGGAATCTTTTGCAACGGAAGCTACCGAATCCAGGGCGGAAACACAGAGGGAATACGAATCGGTGGTTCCGTTCGCATCGGTGATATAGGCCAGCGAGCTGCCTCCACTATAACTGGTAAAGGAATCATATCCCCTCGTCGAGAACCGGGTATAGACACTCGAAACATCATGCAGACAACTTGGAAGCACCTTCCCTGTGGCCGATTCCGTGCCGACGGGAATCAGGACTCCGGATCCAGCAGTACCCGATGACAGCTTATAGGACAAGCCGACACCTATGAAATGGACGTCGCGCTTCGGTTCCTCCGTGACGAGCTCGCATCCGGCACACAGCAGGGATACCACGCAGAGCAACGCCAGCATCAGTCTCTTTCCCATCATCTCAGCCTCACGTCATGATAGTAGGCCACCCCGACGCCCAGGGTTGGGGCGAATACGTCGTCCCTGATGTCAAGGCCCACTGGCACCGAGAACACCAAGCGGTCGGACGGACCGAGCTGACGGAGGAAAAGGGGACCTGTTCCTAGGGTGAACGAAGCGAATTTGCCCTCATCGGCACTCATGTACCAACCTTGGTTGATCGACGCGGAGAGCATCGCCCCAAACACATCGGTGAAGAACCACTCCCCCCTCATGCCGAATCCCAGTTCCAGACAGGGCTTCAATTGTTTGTCATTGAACTCCATGGATGGACTGATATACGAGACAGGCACATATGCGTACAAGCCATTATTCCCAAACTTGAGACCAAGGGCCGGAGATAAGGTAACCTCCGCAGCCGAACGGAAGGGAAGGTCCCCATCATCCTCGACATGGGCCTGGTACCAGGCGGCCGAAGCCCCACTTCCGAAACTGATAGAGGTCCCGGCAGCCAAAGGTGCGGAACAACAGGCAGTTGCCACAATCAGGACGGAAAGACGCTTCATGCTGTGAAGCATACAATTCCTTCTCAAAGATGGGAATGCGTTCTCATGTGTTTTTCATGGGGAATGGATTCTCTGGACAGAAAGCGAATAACCGGGTAATACCAGAGACATATGCAGCAAGACATGACCACGGGGTCGGTGGCCAGGCACATCCTGGACTTCACCATCCCCATCGCAATCGGCAACGTGCTCCAGCAGGTCTACAACATGACCGATACAGCCATCGTGGGCCATGCGCTTGGCCCGCAGGCCCTGGCCGCCGTGGGTTCCACCGGCACCATCATGTTCCTGGTCACCGGCTTCGCCCAAGGGATGACCAACGGCTTCGCAGTCCTGACCAGCCAACGTTTCGGGGCTGGAGACAACGAGGGAGTCAGGCGGAGTGTCGCAAGCGGGCTGGCGCTCTCCTTGCTCTGCACGGTAGGCCTTACCGTCGGATTCTCCGTCTTCATGCGGAAGATGCTCACGATGATGCACACCCCGGACGACATCTACGACATGGCCTATATCTACATCCTGATCATCGCCCTTGGCATCGTCACGACCATCCTCTACAACCTGTTCTCCGGATTTCTGCGGGCGGTCGGCAACAGTCGCGCCCCGCTCGTCTTCCTGATCATCAGCGCCACGCTGAACACGATCCTGGATTTGTGGATGATCATCGGGCTCCATATGGGGGTGGCAGGAGCCGCCTGGGCGACCGTGATCAGCCAAGGCGTCTCGGCCTTCCTTTGCCTGGCGTTCCTGTTGAAAAAGGTCCGCATGCTCATCCCCCTCAGGGGGGAATGGCGGCCGAAGCGGGAGCATGTCCGATTCCAGATGACCATGGGCTTGCTGATGGCAATGCAATACGGCATCACCGCCATCGGCACCATGATCATGCAGGGCGCGATCAACCTGTTCGGCTCCACGGCCGTCGCCGCTTTCACCGCGGCCAGCAAGATCCAGAGCATCGTCACCCAGCCGATGCCGGCTATCGGCACCACCATGGCGAACTTCTGCGGGCAGAACTGGGGGAAGCACACGCTTTCCCGGATCAAGAAAGGCGTCAGGACCGCGACGGGGATGATGGTCGTCTATTCCGTGCTGGCGGCCCTGTTGTTGAAGTGCATGCTTCCAGCGATGATGGGCTTGTTCTTCTCACGAGGAACAGATATCCAGAGCCTGATGCCATGGGCGGAAACCTATATCTTCCTTTCCATGCTGTTCTTTATTCCGCTTTCGATGATTTTCATCTGCCGGAACAGTCTCGAGGGTTGCGGGTATGCGACGCTCACCGTCATCAGCGGCATCGTCGAGCTGGCCGCGCGATGGGTCATGGCGACCATCGCGACCCACACCCACAGCTACCTGCTTTCCGTCGCGGGAGATCCGGCCGCGTGGTTGGCCGCGGGCATCTACACGACGGTTGCGCTGCTGGTCCTGATCAAGCACCTGGAGAAGGAACCCCTGGCGATCTGACAAGCCTGCTCTGGACCCAAGGGGTAAATCTGCCGATAAGGCGGCGGGCTTTCCTCACGTCCAAGCCGGAAACGGTGGCCATGATATCGTACAGTCCGCTATAGTCGGCCAACTGCCAGCCGGTCTGTACGAATCCATTGCGCAAATAGAAGGCTATCCTGCGCTGGCGCTGCACCCGGTTGGCTGCCTGGATGTCGTCGCTCTCCGTAATCAGGGCGGTACGCGGACGGAGTTTGCATAGTTCTTTCAGAATCAAAGCCCCGTAGCCTTTGCCCCGCTCCTCTTCCACTACCGCCAAGTAGTAGATCACCGACATGCTGTGCCGAGTCAGCGTATAGGTCAAACCGATGAACTTCCCGTCGATGTACCAAGTCCGGAAATGGAACCCCGGAAGGTAGGCCACTGCGCAAATCAACCCATAGGGAAACCGTTCCACTTTGGGAAAAGACGATACATATAATGCTTTTGCTCTAGGCTCGAATCCTGCCCAGCGGCTACTGAGTGTACCTGACATGTGCTCCATCATGCCAAAACCGGCAGTTGTTTGCAACAATGCGAAACCTCGCTTGTCATTTCCGTCTGATTGTGGTATGTTAGCCTCTAGAAACATTGCGCTTGTAGTCCAATGGTTAAGATACGAGCTTCCCAAGCTTGAGATGCGGGTTCGATTCCCGTCTGGCGCTCTAAGCAACTTGTTGGCACACAACAAGTTGCGATGCATAAAACCTCTTCAACTTTGCGAAAAGTGTCCAACGTTGGACAAATGTTGGACAACGCAAGGGATTTTTCCATCTGGACAGGGAGGTTTTATGGACAAGATTCCACAGGTTTACCAGCAAAGAAACACGTTCTACTACAAGGTCAACATCAACGGCCACAGAGTGACAAGGAAGGCCGAGGGCTCAACTCTGGCCCAGGCGCAACGTCATGTCGACAGGCTCTATCGGACAAATAAGCTGGATTCACCTACCCTCGCATCAGTGCTCGCCTCATTCATGGATCCGGAGACGAACCCAAGATACAAGGACGCCAGGATTACCGGGAAGCAATATACCGCACGGTATGCCGATATGATTGCCGTCAAGTCCGCCGAGCTCGACAGTCTCCTGTCGAAAGGAATCCCTAGCCTCTATTACAAGCCGATAGAGGAAGTCTCGAGGAAGGAATGCAAGACAATCATGTACTTCCTGGTTGAGAAGGAAGGACTCAGTTATCGTGCGATGAAGTTCTTCAAGATGGTCAAGCTCTGCTTTGGACAGGCTGCGGACGAAGGCCTCGTACCGGCCAACCCGGCAAGCGGCCTGCCGGACATACATCCGGCCAAGACAACAGAAAAGCTCCCCATCTCGTCCTCAGACATCAAGAGGCTCATCCACGAATCATTCCTCTCTTCGCAGAAGGAGCAGGACACTTTCATCGTGCTTGCATGTACTGGCATGCGCATCGGAGAGCTTGCGGCACTGTCCGCCAGACAATACGACCAGAAAAGCCACATCCTCGTCATCGACCAGGCGATGAAGGACTACAACTACAAAGAAATTGGCAAGCCAAAATGGGGATACTGCAGGACCATCCCATTGCCGGTTACCGCACAGGATTCCATGATGCGCCTGTGTACCAGTGCTCATCCTGACGGAAGGTTGTACCACTACAGCCAGAACTGGTTCGAGAATGTGATCAGGAGGCTTTCAGCCAATGCCATGCTTCAGCAGGGATGGGAGACGCCCGACGCAATCAAATCCATGACACCCCATATCCTCAGGCACAGCCTGAACACGAACCTCCGGCTCGAAAGCAGGTTGCCTGACCTCGTGGTGGCGGAATACCTGTCTTGGCAGCATCAGCCGGAAAACTCTGTACAGGCCGGATACACACACCTGTACGCCGAGAACCTAAGACCCGTTGCAGACGCGATCGACGAGATGTATGGAGTGTCGGAGAAAATCCTTCAGTTCGCCGTAAGATGAAAAACCCGGCCCCGCGATATGCGGGAACCGGGAAGGACAGGGTCTTGAATCAAAGCTTCTTGATCCAGTCCTCAAGACTGACAGCATAGAAAATCCACTGCTCCATGCCTGTCTGGAACTGGACTGAATTGTATGCGGCATCCTCCATCGTGTGAACGTCCCTTAAATCGGGTACCACATCAGGCCGTGCCGCAAAGAGGGCAACTTTTGCATCGCTGTAATCCGGCCTGATTTCGTGGTACTCATGTACCACTGCTGGCTCCGCATTGGTGGTCATGCAGCCGATGAGCGGCAGTGCCAGCATGATGACCATCAACCGATTCATTGTCTTGCCTCCAGGTTCCGGGCAAACTGGTCGGCACGTTCTTTCTGCTGCCTGGCGATGGCAATCAACGCATCGATGTCGCCGGTATCAGAGGCTGTCTGGATCTCCTGCTCCACGCTTTCGGCATACTCCTGGCTCTCCGCCTTAGATGCCGCCACTTGCGTTGCAAGAGTAATTGCGGCATGCACGGCAGTATTCTTCGCTACCTCAGCCGCCGATGCCTTTGCCTTGTTTGCTTCCGATGTGGCGTCGGCAACTGCCACTCTAGCTTTAGCCTCGGCTTTCTCTTTACCGGAAGAACGACCCTTCAGCCAGCCCCAAAGAAGGCTGGCAATCGGGACCAGAACGGCGGCAAGCAGCTTCCACATCGCTCAGTTCTCCTCGTCGTCATCCTCTTCAATCAACACTTTCTTGTATCTCTTCTTTGGTCTCGCCGGTGCGGTGACCCTATTGACGATTGCCTTGATACCGGTCATCGAGACAAGCAACTGCAGGAGATAGAACAAGGTCACATAGAGAGGATACAAGACCATCCTTCCGTCCTCGATACCAGGAAACGGCATGGTTGCGATGAGAGACCGCACGAACCACAGACTGATAGCCAACGCCAGCACTCCATAGCTGCCATACTTGGCGGCTCTGTAGACCGCTTTCCCTTTCCCGCTTATCTCGACATTCTCAAAATAGGCGTCAAGAGGCTTGAAGACGTTCTTCTTCACAATCTCCATCAGTGCCCCAACGCAGATGGAGAAGATTACGAACAGGATGAAACTGTTCCCATACGCTTCAGAAAAATGTTCCAACGCAAGATTCATATGATCTTCCTCCCAAATTTGGTCAAAGCAGATGACTGGCAAGAGCGGATACATCCGCGGCCGTCTTGAGGATCTCTTTCGCGGACGCCTTGTCAGCAACGACCACGTAGACGAACAGGGCGACTGTGAGGCCGAGACATGCGATGACGATGAGCTGCGTGCGCCTGTCTCTCTCTCCATTGCTCCTGATCCTCTTGCTCATCTTCCCGACATCAGCCGAGAGTTGATCCACTTTCGATGTGATTGCTACAAGCTGTCCTTCTATGCTGCTTATCCTCTTGTAGGAGTCCTTGGATGCATTCTCAAGTACTCCAACCTTCTGGCTTAATTCGTGGAGTTGCTTGTCGTGCTCGAGCAGGCGAGCATCACATGACTCAAATCTCTGGCTGATATCGTCTTCCATACCATCATGGAATCACAGAATCGGAATCGGTGCATGGAGCGCTACCCACATAGCTTGCACGCTTTGGTTGACAGAGTGTTTCATTTATGATACATTTAGAGCATGTACAAGGTGTTCTGGAAAAGAAAGGTGGACAAAGAAATCCTCAAGATGCCAAAAGCGGAACAAAAGCTTTTCATTATGCTTGTGGATGAAATCCGGGAATCCGGCCCGATACGGACGAACTGGAGGAACTACAGCAAGCTCAAGAACACCAAGGACACCTATCATTGCCATCTTTCCTACCACTGGATAGCGGTATGGCGATGGAACGGAATCTCTTTCGAAGTGGAGGTAACATATGCAGGTAGTAGAGAGAAATCACCATATTGACATCACGGTAACCTCGGGGGCGGAAGTGCTCCTTCCATATCTCCGCAAACAGTGGCCAGACCTGAAGGTCGTTGATGATGACGAGCTCATCGAGGCCACCGAATCCGACGTCTACAGGCAGATCAAAGCGGAGATGACGAACACCCCGGACGAGAAGCTGCATCTCAACAGGCTCCGCACCGGCATGACCCAGGCACAGCTCGCACAAAAATGCGGAATCCGCAGGGAGAACATCAGCCTGATGGAGAGGGGCAAGCGCCCGATCGGGCTTGCCGCGGCCAAGAAGCTGGCATCGGCATTGGAAATGGACTACAAAGAGTTGGTCTGAATTCAGATTGTTTTTTATTCAGGCATTTCAGGCCACTCTACCACATCCGGGAATCCTGCCTGTTCTGGAACGTTTCGCAACTCCTCGATGCGCTTCAGATGCTGCTCGAGCATCGTGCGCTCCAGTACCTGCTCACTCATGTTTTCTCCTCCCTGGATGCGGCAAGCTCACGCTTCAGCAGAAGGCCGAGATATCCGGACAAGGTCATCCCCTTCTCCCTTACCAGTTCCTTCAGCCGCTCCCTGTCCTCGTGCGTCATCCGCACATACAGCGTTATGTGGGATTTTTCCAATGTCATACCCCTATTTGTATAGGATTTATCCAACAAGTCAAGCGTTTTTATCCTCTTTTTGTTGGGTTTTTCCCATAAACGTGCGAAGCTGTTCCCATGAATCCCGAATATGCCGCCACATTCTGGAAGTGCGTAGACAAGGCGATGAGGAACGCAGGCGTTCCCACCTACAAGGAGCTTGCCCTGAAGGCCGGCATCAAGCAGCAGCGCCTCAACGAGATGCGTTCCGACATGCAGCTCCCTACCACCATTGATGCCGTCGCCATAGCACGTGTGCTTGGAACGTCTGTGGAGCATCTTCTTACCGGTACGCCTGACGTGCCTTACCCACAAGCCATCCGGGAAATCGCCGATATGCTTGTCTCCCTCGACACCCAACAGCTCGACACTGTGAGGAAGATGGTCAACGGACTTGCATCGGGGCGTTGACCGCTCACTCATGGCTCTCCCCCTCGGCTGACAATTGCTCGTGCTGGCTCTTCGCAAGCTCACGCTTGATCAGCTGGCCTACAAAGCCCTGAAATGTCATGCCCTTGGAACGGGCGAGAACTCTTGCTTTTTCGCGTTCGGCAGTATCTATGCCTACCTTGACTTGCAAATAGTCACCTTTAGATGTCTTCATACTCATATATTGAGTTCACGGAAAGTTGGGGGATGAGGAACATAGGGTACCGCAATAGTTGCAAAAAGAGCACGTTGTCTGGTTCCATTTTGGTTACCACTCAAAAAAGGAAAACCATACAGACATGCCAAACTCACAAGATACCCGGATCCACCGTTCGTGTCAGCACTTCCAGTGCGGCTCTTTGCGGTTAGACCAACAGAAAAGGCGCCTGATTCTGCCATTCTCCGGCACAAGGCAGACAGGCACGGTCGAATGCCCGCAGGATGCATGTCCATGACCACGGCGTGACGGTATGGCACGACCCAGGCCCTTGAGGTGCATTGCCACCGCTACCACATGCACCCAGTACGGCAAAGAGGTCCTCGGCACAGCATCAGCACCGGCAAGCTCGAGGGGTTCAACAACCGGATACAGGTGGCGAAGCGGATCGGCTACGGATACCGCGACGACGATTACTTCTTCACCACAATCCGTTCCATTCCCATCCCCGATCTCGGCTCCCTATCCCCCAAGGAAACGTGAAGAGCCAATAAAATGCAGGGCTTCTCTTCACATCGTACCCATTCTTCTCATCTTGTAGGCGGGAGTACAACGTTGGCAGTTCCCCGGTAATCCGATACCCTTGCGGTTATTGGGGAAAACCGTAGCCTCGGGCGGTCGCTTCCAGCCTCAGCTGCCCGGCTTTCAACGAGTCTTGCTTCACACAATGGCTTTTGCGTAGTCCTGCGGCACGCCGAGTCCCCGTTCATAGAGCGATCCGAGCAGGCAGTTCGCGGTGATGTCCCCGCGGTCAGCCGCCAGTTGGTACTACTCGGCCGTCTTCTGGTAGTTGATTGCAGTTCCGATTTCCAGTTCGTAGTGCAAGCCAAGGTAACGGTGTGCCTTCATGTCGCCGGAATCCGCCACGTTTGAAACCATTGGAAACCGGCTTTATAAGCCTTTGGCGTCCCAACGCCAAGGATATACAAGAGCGCGAGCTCATCCATCGCATTACCCTCTTTCCGCGGACTGCTTCAGCAGGGAAAAGGCCAGATTGTCATCCTGTACGCCAATTTTCACCGTCTGATAGGCATGACCGGGTTCCTCCATGGCGGAGATGTCACCCTCGCGGGATGCGGCGGTCAGGAAAGAACATCGCTCGGCCTTCTCCTCGGCTGGGTAGACAAAGCCTGTCCTCCATCCGTGGCCGGTCTTTCGGTAGAAACGCAACTCGCCAGCATGAGGATCCTGAAGGCAAGACTAATGCGAAGAATCCGTGTGCGGCGCATGAAACACTCCCCTTGGAACGGTAAGGCGTTCTTTGCTTCCCACGCATGTCCCTATGCCCAAGGATCCAAACTACAGGATTCTTTACCTTCAGAACTGGTATGTCGCCTTCGCGTACGCCATGGAATAGTCTCGATACGTGCCGTATGTCCCCGTCCTTTCTGGTCCTTCCAGGAACAGGTACCAACCGCCTTCGATGGCAAGGTCGTCAGTGACGTCATATGCCATGCTCGCATGCCAGACGCTGTCAAGGTCGTTCAGGCCGGCCGCCGCCTCTAGCGAGAGATCGAGCAGGTCGTCGCAAAGCGACCGGGAAAGCGAGATGGTCGCCTTGTGCTCGTAGCGCTCGTGATTCAGCCCTGATGTCCTCCCTAGAACCAGATCACAAGCATACTGCAGGGTCAACGACCAGCCACCTTGCATCCAGTCCATACCTGCCAGAGCCTGGATCTGGTTCCTCCGCTCGCTACCTCCAAGGTCCTTTCGCTGGAGCGCCTGCCAAGGATACCAGGCACCTTCCATACGGAACACAAAGGAACCGACCGGCATATCGGCATCAAAGCCGACCATGCCCATACGCTCGTACACGGCCATTCCTTTTCCGATATCCACGATGGGCAGGTCATTGTACCCCCAGTATCCGTAGAAAGCGTAGTCAATCATCGGTGTCCTACTGGCAAACCGCACCGCGTAGGAACCATGGGCAAGTTCCCGTTCAGGTTCCTGCCGGTCAAGGAGGGAAAGGATACGGTAGGCATCAAGTTCCGCCAAGGGGTTGCCATCCCCGGGAAGCCGGGCGACGCGGAACATGGGAATCCAGTAGAAATCGAAGCTATGGCTGGCCCAAGAGCCGGTCAGCCTGAGCGCGTCGATGGCGAGCTTGTCGTCCTGATAGAGGGTATGGAGATCACGGGAGGAAAGCACATCGGTGATCCTTACCCCGTCGGCCTCGCCCCAGGCGGCAATCTGCCGTCCGACACGGAAGGAGAACCAGCCCTCGCTGTAGTCGAACCAGGCTTCCCTGACCTGACCGTCCGTCTGGTTGGCCAGCGCGTCCACCTCCAGCGACCCATCCCCATAGAACAAGGTCTCCCCTGAAGAGACGCGAAGCTCGCCTTCCATCGAAAGGAGGGAGGACCGGATCTTTCCCCCCTTTCCCGCCGCCTGCACCACCGCTACCTTCCCTTTGGGAACCATCTGGAGGGGAAAGAGCGGGAAAGCAAGGAAAAGGTTCCCCCAAAGAAGCAGCAGGGCGCGTCTCACAAGAGGTTTCCCCGCTCGATTGTCGCCACCGTGAACAAGGAATCGTCCAGGCTCTGGTCATAGGCTACGTCAGACATTTCCAGAATGGTCTTGTGGCCGGTCTGCGCGTTCTGGATCGTCATTTTCCCTATGGTCAGGTACCCGTCGATTGTCTGGATATCCTCCGAGACCATCACCCGTTCCAGCATGTCCTGTCGGTCGTAGAGCTCCACCTTGAGCAACAGGCAATCGCTGGTACGGTACCATTCGATCCTTCGGGGATTCCGTTCGGCACTGTCCTTCGCCACCGCCTGGACCTTGTAGCAGGGCTGTCCATCGACATCCTCCTCGCCAAGCAAGGTAAAGATATCTTTCTCCACACCCCGGTCGCCCATGTCGTCGTAGGTGAAATCGGTTCCCATGAAGTCCTCCTCCCTGCCAGAGCCACTGATTCGCCTGACCTTTTTCATGGCAGGAAGGTAGAGCCAGCAGTCGTTGTCCCTGTCCTCGTCGTCCCACTCGAACATCAGGTAAGCCACTCCTGCCACGTCCTTTGGTTGGGAGAAGACCAAGACGGACTTCTTCACGTCTCCATAGTCCTTGGAGGACATCGAGATGACCCGTACCCGGCTCTTCCCCTTTTTGTTGACCAGTGTCATCGTCGCTGTCTCCTGACAGGTCGTCCCTTCAGGAATCTCGTCGGAACGCTTGGCGATTTCGTATCCTGTCAAAGGCTCCGCATGGGCGAAAACGCCCCTGACGGCAAGCAGGACAACCATCAGCAAGATGTTGCGCATTTCTTCACTCCTCCCTCTTTCCTTTGCGTTTGGAAAGCAGATTGATCAATACCGGCGTCAGCGTGTAGTCGGCCGCGAGAGCGGAGCCAAGACCGATGATGGAAAGGACGCCGATACGAAGAAGAGCCATCATCGGACTGAAGCAATAGACGAGGAACATCGAGCAGAGAATCAGCGTGGTCATGCCCATCGTCTTGCCGATTTCCCGGAACGACCGCTCCACCGCCATGGCGCCTGTCGTCGTTCCATCCTCCATCTCGAAGCGGATACGGGTCGTCAGGTGGATTGTGTCATCGACGGCGATACCGAGGATCATCGGCATGATGGTCATGGTCATCATGTCCAGCGGCGTGTTCGTCCACCCCATCGCCCCTCCTACCAGCAGGACCGGAACGATGTTGGGAATCATGGCGACCAGACCGGTCAGGACCGACTGGAAGACCACCATCAGCAGGATGGCGACAACCACCAAGGACCCGCCAAAGGACTTGAGCTCGCCGATGACCACCTTGCCGTTCATCGCCGCGTACTCGACCACCTGCCCGATAACCGAAACCTTGGCTCCCGGGAAAAGGCTTTGTCCATAGTCCTTGGCACTGGATATGTCCTTGAGAATCTGGTTGGCATCGTACCCATTGAGCTCCACATGGATATGCGCGTACCGATAGTCCTCGTCCAGCTCATCGAACAAGGTTTCGGGATCTGATATCTCGTACAAGAAAAGTTCCTGCGACAGCAGGTCGTCATCCTCAGGAATCGCGTAACAGGCCTCATCATCCCCGTTCAAAGTCCTGTGCATCTCTTTGACCAGGCGTACCACACTTGTGGTACGGGGCTGGCCGTCAGTGACCTTTGTCTGGCTCAAAGCGCCCAGATAGCGCTCAAACCGGTCCAATGCCTCCATCGTCCCAGCCTGTTTGAAAGCTCCTTCCTGAGGGCATTCGACCAGCACATCGTAGCTGTACTGGCTCCCCAGTTTGGAATTGAGGATATCAAGCATTCTCGCGACATACGGAATCCGTTTCCCCATCATCTGCGTATAGTCCATGTTGACATGCGTGCGCGCCAGTCCCGGAATCGACCAGGCAATGACCGCTATGGAGATGGCGATGACAAGTGGACTTCTGGCAATGACCACCCGTCCGAAACGGCCGAAGAGCAGATCGGCCCGGGTAGCTCCTTGGGTGGCTACCTCTTCCGGGCTTGGCACCCTGTCCCGGCCGAAACTCATGAAGACCGGAACCAACACCATCACGAACAGATAGACGGCAAGAACCACAGCCGCCGATATACTGCCGAGCCACCGCATCGGCTTCATGTCGGCCAGCAGAAAAGAAAGCAACGAGACCATCGTTGTCAGCACGGTAAAGAGAATCGGCCACCCACACTCGCTGACGGCGTCTATCGCCGACTGGCGCCGCCTGCAGCTTTGTCGGAAATGGGTGCGGAAGGCATCGATCAGGTGGATCGCGTAGCCTACCGAAAGGGCCATCCCGAGCAAAATCGGCAAGGTGACCAAAGTGGAGTTTCCTTCCACCCCGAGCCAGCCGGAAAGACCGAAGACAGACCCGATACCGAGGAACGTGGCAAGGATGGGAATCACCACTCCCCGGAGAGAGTGGACAAGAATGACGAGGCAGAGCAGCATGACGCCAAAGCCCCCCATCACCCTGACCCGTGTCTCGTGGTCGACCACGATATGCTCTTCCGCCTCGGTATAGGACATCCCGGTCGCCTTCATCGTATACAGACTGCTCGTATACCGGCCCGACGCAAGCACACCGCGTGCCGCGTCGCCCACTCTGATCATCGCCTCCTCGGAGTCGGTGTCGTAAGGGAACAGCGAAAGCACAACCCATGTCTGTGTAGCGTCACTGCTGACCAGATGGTCTTTCAGCGAGGACTTGCCCAGCAGGAACGCCTTCTTCTCCGCCAGCAACTTGGGGTCGTCAGGTATTCCGTCGGCGAACGGACTGGAAACCTCAAACCCTTCTTCGGTTCCGGTAGGCACCGACACGGTGGTAAGGCTGGTCACCTTGTCAGCGTAAGGAACGGAGGCAAGCAACTCGTCCCCCAACTGGTCGATCGCCTGGAGCACCTCGGGGGCGAACACATCAGAGGCCTGCACCAGCACCATCACCGAGTCGTCATTTCCAAAAATATCCTTGAAATGGTCGGAATCGACCTTCACCTTCTCTGTGTCGTCAAACCAATCGTCGGACTGGTTGGAAAATTTGGCACGGGGGATACCCGCAAGACAGAAAAGCGAGATAAGAACGGTAACAACCAGCAAAGGCCAGCGATGGGCGACTTGCCACGTCCCTATGCTCCGGAAGACGCCATTGATGCTTGTAATCCGCATAGACCTCCAAGACTATCAGGTTGCGGGAATGCAAACCGACTGCCCCTTCAGTATAGTTAGGAAGTGCTAACCACATCAAGATGAGAATTTCTTCCAGATGACGCGAGCCCAAAAGCAGAGAAATCCACCGACGCCCCGAAATAGGACAAGCGGCATTCCTGTCGGAACGCCGCCGAGAAGCCTACCGGTACGAAACCGTTTCGGAGAGCGGTTTCCGGCTGGCGTGGTTCGCCAGCGGTTTGGTTCCTGCGGCTCCGTAGCCGAGGTCCAGAATCATCACCACCTCCTCGCTTTCGGAAAGGGCAAGCGCTTCCTTTACCTTCTCCGGGTCGAAGAAGTTCACCCAGCAACTATCCAATCCCGCATTCGCAGAAGCAAGAAGCATATGGGTGGCGACAATCGCCGCGTCCTCCACTCCCGAGTCGCGCTGGCCGCCAGGATAGGTGAAGACATGGTTTTTGTCATAGGTGACGACCAGGCAGGTCGGCGCACCGTACCGGCACGGCGTGACGCTGTCGATCTTCGCGAGTTCCTCGGGGGACTGCACGACATAGACGTGCTGCTCCTGCAGGTTCTTCGCCGTAGGGGCAAGACGTCCGGCCTCCAGTACCGCCCGCAGCTTCTCCGGCTCCACAGGCCTGGACCCGTCATACTTCTTGCAAGAAAACCGGTTGGCAACCACTTCCATGAAATGCATAGATTCCTCCCACAGAAAAGATCGGGACACGATATCATGGCCCTATCGTTACATTCACCCTTCCCGTGACGTCGTGTCAACAGCGGGACAGGCCTTGGCGACGCTCGTGGTGGCGATCACGTCGCTACCGAGACCCAGCACGTCGGGAATCAACACCGTTCCCGCCTTGACCGGGGCCTGGGCCTTCGCCTTCCGGATCTGTTCCATCACCGGAAAGATCCGGGCCTTGGGAACAGGCTTGCTCAGCCTGACGCTGACCAGCGGATGGTCGCCACCCTCCACAAGCATCGAGGAGGCGATGGTACGCATCGGCCCAGTCAATTCCTCCCTGGCGTACTCCGCCCCCTTGGGGCAAAGGTTTCCCAGGGTCTCGAACGATTGGGTGTCTACAGCCACTTCGCACCCGTTCGGACAACGGATACAGGTAAAGGTCTTCAGCATGTCAGGCTCACCTCCACATTCCCTTCCTTCTGGAAGGCTTGGCGCTTCACCGTCACCTCGATCATGACGGCGGGAAGGGCTTTCCTCAGGCGCTTCTGGTACAGCACCCTTCCGTTTTGCGTCACCTTCAGGGTTCCGTCAATGAGTTTACCCGATGGGCGCATCGAGAAGGTGACATCCTCGTCACCGGAAATCGACGCGGGCAGCACATGGTTCAGCCCTGCTCCCGCGGTGACCTGGACCGGACAGGCCGGAAGGCTTCCCTCGCGGAGGAAGCGGGCTACGGCGCTGGCGGTCTTTTCCGCTTCGAGAGAGACGAAATCGACCAGGTCATGGACGTGCAGCACGTTTCCGCAGGCGAAAAAACCGGGCTTGTCGCACTGCATCCATTGGTCCACAACCGCGCCATGGGTATGCCGGTCCAAAGTGATGCCGGCCTTCCGTGCCAGCTCGTTCTCGGGAATCAGCCCGACGGAAAGGATCAACGTATCGCAGGGAATCTCCTCCTCGGTACCCTTGATTGGCCTGAGGTTCCGATCTACCTGGCTGACCGTCACTCCCGTCAGCCTCGATGCTCCGTGGATATCCGTCACGGTATGGCTGAGGTGGAGTGGAATCCCGTAATCATCCAGGCATTGCTGGATATTCCGGGGCAACCCGCTGGGAATCGGCTGGATCTCATAGACGCCTTTCACGTGGGCTCCCTCCAGCGTCAGGCGACGGGCCATGATCATGCCGATGTCCCCGCTGCCGAGGATCACCACCTCTTTGCCGACCATCTTGTTCTGCAGGTTGATCGCGTTCTGGGCGGTTCCTGCGGTGAAGACTCCGCTGGGACGCTCTCCGGGGATGGCGAGAGCTCCACGAGGGCGCTCGCGGCATCCCATGGCGAAGACCACCGCCTTGGCCTGGACGGTCTCCACTCCCGCAGGGGAGACATAGGTGACCTGCCGCTGGGGTGTCACCTCGGTGACGGCAGCACCAAGCAGATAGGGAACCTTACGCTCCACCACCTCGTCGATGAAGCGCTGGGCATACTCGGGCCCGCTCAGCATCTCCCCAAACCGGGTCAGTCCGAAACCGTCATGGATGCACTGCCGCAGGATTCCACCGAGCTGTCTCTCCCGCTCGACAACCAGGATGTTCCGGATCCCCGCCTTCTCCAGGGCGATTGCCGCGGCAAGGCCCGCTGGTCCGCCACCGATGATCAGCACGTCGATGTCTCTCATTGCTCCTCACCCCTCACTTTTCCCGTAAACAGCCATGAACCCGGCCTTTCGTAGGTCAGTTCGGTATCCTTGAGATGCGCCTCTTCCTCCAGCAGCCGGGCAATCCGCATCTGGCAGTAGCCACCCTGGCAACGCCCCATCATCGCCCGGCTCCGATACTTGACCGACACCATGGTCCGCGCTCCGATCGGGTTGTGGATCGCCCGCAGGATTTCCGCCTTGGAGACCTGCTGGCAACGGCAGACCAGTTCCCCGTAATCCGGATTCTTCCTGACTGCCTCGGCCTGTTCCTCCTTCGTCATCAGCCGGAAAGGCTTGGGCTCCTTCCGTTCCGGGATGAAGGCGGGGTTTCGCTCCAATCGCTCCCGTTCCTTGACCATCTCCACCACCATCTTCGCGATCGGGATGGAAGCGGTAAGGCCAGGGGACTCGATGCCGACCAGGTTGACGGCATGCGGAGCCTGCTGGTCCCTGATCTCGATCTTGAAATCCTGGATCTTTCCTTCCTCGTCAACCAGTTTGGGGAGGATGCCCGAGTAGGTGCGGATATAATCGCCCCGTGTGAAATGGGGCCAGAGCGCCATGGCGCTCTCATAGAGCATGTCGAGATTCTTCTGCTCCGTCCCGTAGTAGGAGAAGTTGTCCGATGTCTCGGCGGTGGGGCCAAGCAGGACATTCCCGTCGGTAGTACAGGAAACGTGGATGCCCATATAGGTGTTGCTCGGCACGGTATAGATGGGCATGGGCACCAAATCGCCCAGCCGGTTGTCGAGGATGATGTAGTCGTCCTTGCTGGCGACCACATGGTAGCCGGTGATGCCAAGCAGGTCGCTGATCCGCTTTGCTCCCAGGCCTGCGGCGTTGATGACCCAGCGGGCCTGACAGCATACCCCGCCCCCAGCCTCGACATACCAACTACCATCGGCCCGCCTGATGTTCCGCACTTCCCGCCCTAGGAAATACCGGACCCCGTTGGCTGCCGCGTTCTCGGCCAATGCGATGGTCAGTCCGAAGGAATCGACGATACCGCTGTCCGGGGAATAGAGCGCGAAACGCCCCTCGACCGAGGGCACGAGGGCATGGAGCTCCTTTCCATCCACCATCCGGAGCCCTCGCGCTCCATTCTGCTCGCCTTGGCGCAGAGTCTTCAGCAGAGACTGATATTCCGCCTCCGTGTTGCCCACCAGCACCTTGCCGCACCTGCGGAAGGCAAAACCCAGTTCCTCGGAAAGTTCCCCCATCATGCGGTTGCCCTGCACGCAAAGCTTGGCCTTCAAGGAGCCGGCATCGTAGGCGAAGCCTCCGTGGACCACCCCGGTATTGCGGCCGCTGGTCTCCATGCAGACGTCCAGGTTCTTCTCCAGGACGGCGATGGTCAGCTTGTAGCGGGCCAATTCCCTAGCGATGGCGGAACCGACCACGCCCCCTCCGACAATCACGACATCAAAATTCGGACACATTTCCATCCTCAAACCGATATATCGGTTGCATATTGCTGGTTTCCGCTATATCATTCTCTTTGGAAGTTGTCAACAATTTCCCGGGGGTCTTCAATGGCAGTCACACGGAAAGAAGAGGCATACACGCTGGTCAAAGGCCAGATTCTCGATGGCACGCTGAAACCTGGGGACATCATCAGCGAACGGACATTCATCGAGATGCTCGGATACAGCCGCACCCCGGTGCACGAGGCGGTAACCCAGCTCGCCGAAGAAGGCCTGGTCAGGATCATGCCCAGCCGGGGCATGGTGGTCGCCCCCATTTCCGTGGGAGACATCACGATGGTCTATCAGGCGCGCGGCATCATCGAACCGGCGATTGTCCGGCTGCTGGCGCAGGCGCCCCGCCCTGTAACCAAGGACGAGGTGGAACAAGCGATGGAACGGCAAGGCGGTGATGCCGACTGCGCATTCCACTGCATCCTCGCCCAGCTGGCCGGAAACAGCTATCTGGTGGAAATGGAGCGGAAATTGATGACGCAATGCCAGAGGATCCGGGTCCTCTCGAGCAAGGAAGATTCCGCGCGCGAGGCGCTTGCCCGCATTGAGCACCAGGCTATTCTGGACGCCATCCAGCAAAAGGATGGAGAACTTGCCGGCAAGCAAGTCCTCCACCACCTCCGCCGCACGGTCGACGACTATCAGCACCTTTTCATGACGGACACGGCAGTCCTGCTGTGAGTTCCCTCATTTCGTCTGGGAGAGAATCCAGTTCCTCACCGCGGAAAGCTTGTAGCCGTAATCGAACGAGGCCATATGCTCGCTGGTGATGTTGCTGGAGACACCCTGCATGACGGTACCAGAAGCCCAGGTGATGAAGTTGATCGCGTTGCCTTCGTCCAGCATCGTCTGCACCTGGCCATTTAACGAGTCGCGGTCGGCCTGCGCGTCCAGCTGGGAAATCTCTCCATAGCCGACGCCTTTCTCCGTCAAGTACTGTTTCAGCTCCTCCTGTCCGGCGGCAGCCTTGTCGTCACCACCAGCGGCGATATAGATGATATGCTGGCTGGCGACTTCCGGAAGCTGGCCGGCCGGCCACTGGCCGTCGACAATCAGGACAGCAGCGTACAGGTCGGGATAGTTTGAGGCGAGATACAAGGTGGTCATGGCGCCCATCGACTGACCGGTCCCGTAGATCCGGTCGGTCTCGACCGAGTAGGCACCCGCCACCTCACCAATCAGTCTCGGAGTCAGCTTCACGTAATCGGTGACCGTATAGGCATCGTGGTCATCGATGACAACGTCGGGATAGACCGGATTCAGGACGATGCACTCGGCATCGCCGCTTGCCCAGATGAGGCCGCCCCAGCCTTGGGTGAGCGGATAGTCCATATCGGTACCCGCCGTGGTGGCGTCACCGATGAAGACCACCATCGGATAGCTCTTGGAGGCATCGTAATCGGGGGGCAGATAGAGGTTGTAAGGAACGGTCAATCCCGTTTCTTCATCCGTATAGGAACCTTGGGTGTATCCAGGCTTCACGCTGGCAATCAGCTCCTGTAGCTCGCTATCGGCGCTCTTGTCCGGATGCTCGCCAGTCGTTCGGGCGAAAAAGGCGATGTCGCTCACAGGCGCTTGCTCGTCCTGGTCCCCATTCCTGGTCGTCGCGCAGCCAGCCAACGCGAGCGCCACTACGGTCATGAGCGACATGATGGTTGTTCGTTTCATGGTGATTCTCCTCAATAGATGTTTCTTGGGGTCTTTTCTATGGCGAACCACCATCCGCCGGTTGGCTTTATCTTCATCCATTTCCCGGGCAAAAGAGAATCAGGTTTTTGTGAGGATTCGTGAAGTTTTCCTCATCGGAAACAACTCACTTCTGCCGTCGCCCCAACGAGCGATAGAACGCGACTTGGGCTTCCTGCCAGTAGGGAGCGACATAGACGAGAAGGATCCCGCAGGTCAGAAGAGACAGGAGGAACCACCCGAGGAACGAAAGGGCGAACAGGAAGAATTCCCATTTGTGTCCCTGCATCATCTTCCTGCTCGCGCTGATGGCTTCGCCAGGCTCCATGTCCGGATGTTCGGCGAAGATGTACAAGGCCTGGCTGTAGGAAATGGACTTGACAATGCCGGGGATGATGAAAAGACATCCCCAGAGGCAGATGTACAGGATCCTCAGGAAGGCAAGGCCCACACACCGCCAATACGGCTTGAACCCTTCCGAAAGCAAATCCAGCGACCAGCGTTTCTGGTCGAAAAGCGCCAGATAGATATGGACGCACCCCAACTCGATGCAAGGAATCAGGAACAGGGCGGCCAGCCACCCGAGGAACGGAGACCAAGCGGAGCAAAGCATGGGAAGGATCGAGCACAGGAAGAGGGGGAGCAACTTCAGGATGTTGCCATGAATGCGTTCCTTGGCAGTACGCTTCAGCCCTCCTCTTTGCAAAGGCACCGCATGCCCGGGTTCCTCCATTTTCCGCTGCGGAGAGCGGGGAACCAGGGTAAAGCGGCCCCCTTCTTCCCGGATTTCCACCTCCATCCCCACCTGGGGAACGAAGTCGCAAAGAGTCTTCGGTATGGATTTGCTCGACCCATCGTCCATGCGAAAGACAATGTCTTCTCCTTCGAAACCGGTAATACAAGCCATGGGGATGCTCCTTGGTGCCGCCACCATTTCCATTATACACTTGGAAGGACAGGAAAGCCATCCCGCGCCAGAAACGCCTTTCAAGCGGGGACTGTCTCCGTACCAATGACATTTTTCGGCCTGGGGGCTTGCATGAGAACCGCGCTCTCGCTAGGATAATCAGTCGTTACGGGCCGCTAGCTCAGCTGGTAGAGCAACAGACTCTTAATCTGTGGGTCAAAGGTTCGATCCCTTTGCGGCTCATCCGTACATCAACCTCACGTTACCTGCGTGAGGTTGTGTTTTTTTAGAGTATTGCAATAGTACACAAGGTATGCAGCTTTCAAACCGACACAAAATGATGGTTGGAAAATAACGATGTCGCATATGGCATCAGGATACCGTTCATTTTCATAAAACAGAGCAAACGGTAGCTGCTTTGGTGATCAGCAATCCAGAGATGACATCGTTACACTTGCGATGCAAGTGGGGGTTTCAAAGCGCACCATTGAGAGAGCCATGTCTTCGCTGCAAAAGAAAGGAGTTTTTGTTCGTGTTGGATTGAAAAGAGACAGGGTATGGAAGGAAGGTAATGTACTTTTGCATACAGCTTTCGCGGCAGAGGATGTTGTCATTTGGTTGTCACCGTCTCGATTTCCTTCCTTCTCTGATTGCGTACCGATGTAGCCGGACGGTCACGGTGAAGCTTGCCGTGATACTGTCGCTTATGGGGATGGTATCTCCGCTTGGTATCATTGTCGTTACTATGTACAAATGTACGAGCAGCGTCCCCTTTCCCATACTCTTATGTTAGACCCCACCGTAACACGTATGATTCCTTGTGCATCCGCCTCGTTCCACAAACATGTGTCGCGAGCCTTTTCCTATCGGTTCACCGCTTGGGTTCAGAGGATTCGAGTCCTTCTTTCGCGCACGGTTTCCCATTCTCCTCCATCTCGCACATGTACTCGATGGGGACGCTCCGGTCATTCCAGTCACAGGCCACCCAGTAGGGGCAGGTGGCGCATTTCGTCTGTTCCATGCCTGCAATCCTATGCCCCGCGTCCCCTCTTGCTCAAGCGGGGAGCAATCACTTGTCGTTTAGCTACACATATGATAAGGTAGCCATATGGAACATGCCTATCTCTGCATCGACCTGAAATCCTTCTATGCCTCGGTCGAGTGCGTTGAGCGGGGACTGGATCCGATGACGGCCGACCTGGTCGTCGCCGACCCTGCCCGCACCGACAAGACCATCTGCCTTGCCGTCAGCCCCTCGCTGCGCGCGAAAGGAGTACGGAACCGGTGCAGGGTATTCGAGATTCCCAAGCGTCTGCGCTATGTGATGGCCAAGCCGAGGATGAAGCTCTACATGGAGTATTCGGCACGGATCTACGGCATCTATCTTTCCTATGTGGCCAAGGAAGACATCCAGGTGTACTCGATCGACGAGGCCTTTCTGGATGTGACGCACTACCTGTCCTTGTATGGAAAGACGGCGAAAGAGCTGGCCATCGAGATCATGCGGTCCATCCTGCGACAGACCGGCATCACCGCTACCTGCGGCATCGGCACCAACCTCTATCTCGCCAAAATCGCCTTGGACATCACCGCCAAACACGTCTCCGACCACATCGGCATCCTCGATCAGGAGAGGTATATCAAGACCCTTTGGGACCACAAGCCGCTCTCCGATTTCTGGAAAATCGGGCCGGGAATCGCGACCCGCCTCGAGCATATGGGGATCAGGACCATGCGGCAGGTCGCGCTCTGCGACCAGAAACGGCTGAAGGAAGCCTTCGGCGTGGATGCCGAACTGCTCTTTGACCATGCGTGGGGACGGGAAAGCTGCACCATCGGGGATATCCATTCCTACCGGTCCAAGACCCACTCCTTCTCCACCGCGCAAGTCCTTTCCCGAGACTACTCCCGGGCCGAGGCGCTGCTGTTGGTCAAGGAAATGGCCGACACCCTTTCCCTCTCCTTGGTGGAAAAGCATTCGGTGACCGAGACGGTAGCCCTTTACCTTTCCCTCGGGAACCACTCCTTCGCGACCATCAACGGAAGCGAGCATCTTCCCTCCCGTACCAATTCGAACCGGTTGCTTACCGAGGCGGCGGGTAGGCTCTACAAGCGCATCACCTCGGACGGCATGTCCATCCGCCGCATCGGCCTCGCCTTCTGTGACGTGGCAGACGAGGCGGACAGCCAGGCCGATTTGTTTTCCGACCCGCGGCAGGAAGAAAAGGACCGCAGGCTCCAGCTCGCATCGCTCGCCATCAAGCAGCGCTTTGGAAAAAACGCGATCCTCAAGTGCATGGACCTGGAACAAGGGGCGACCACGCGGGAGCGGAATCTCCAGATAGGAGGGCACCGCAGTGGCGACGAATGAACGGTTCTGGGAGCAGCTTCCCCGCATGGACCGGAAGGAGCGAGCCAAACAATTCATCCCCTTCTCCCCGCTCAGAGGCTACGAGGAACTTCTCCGGGCCAAGGAGCGCGAGGTGGAGGCCCAAGCCAACTTCCCTTCCCCAAACCCGGAGTCACACCCATAATTTTATATGTATAGCAATACATGCATCCTTTTTAGGTATCATATACAGGATATCACATAGTCAGTATGCACACAATCTGACAAAAAATGTAATTATGTCCAGTTGGCAAACATGTTTCAGCGCGATATGATATGGTTGGATTCTGACACATTTACAAATTATGGAGATTTGTTATGACTAAACGCACGCAGTTCGTCGCGGCAAGTGCCATCCTGATGCTTGGCGCCGCTACCCTTTCCGCAGGCAGCATCGACGCCAAGTCCAACCTGAGCACCGGTTACCTGCGCAATCCGAGCCGGAACACCGAGGATTCCCGTCCGGAGGCCGCGCTCTACAACCTGGCCGGGACCGGCTTCCTGAAGCAGAAATTCTCCGCCGAGGTAGGGAACCAGTTCGTGTTCAAGGAATATTCCCACAAGGCGTCGGATGCGGCGACCCAGAGCTTCATCGGCACCTCCACGTACAAGGACGAGAAGCCGGTAATCCTCTATCCGAACGTCGACATGGTCTATCGCTTCGGCGACTTCGCGGCTTCCGCCTCGTTCCATATTGCCGCCGGTGGCGGTTCCCTGGATTACAAGAAAGGCTCAGGAATGATCAAAGCCTTGTTGGGGGGTGCAGCCCACGAACTGGAAGTCACCAGCGTGACTTACGGCGAGACCGTCGGCCTTGCCTACAACTGGAACGACACGCTTTCCGTCGCTGCCGGTATCCGTTTCCTCGAGGCTACCCAGAGTATGACACTCACCATCAACGGCCTGAATGGTGCGAGTTATGATGCGTTCGGCTGGGGTGTCGGCGGTATCTTTGGCGTGCACTACAAGCCGATTGGCAAGCTCGACCTCTCCCTGCAGTACAAGACCATCACGAAGATGCGGATGAAGTTCACGGACGTGGAAGGGGCCGCCCTCTCCTCCATGCTCGGAATCCAGGAAGGTGACAAGTTCGACAACGACCTGCCGTCCGAAATCAACACGGGCATCGGCTATCAGCTGCTGGACAACCTGTACCTCTCCACCAGCTTCAACTACTATTTCAACAGCCATGCCGACGTCAGCTCCGCCTTCAGCCCCGACAAGGACATCGACTGGAATGACAGCTGGGAAATCTCCTGCGGTGCCGACTGGCAATTGTCGCCGAAGGTCCTGCTGAGCGCGGGAACGCTGTACTCCAAGCAGGGCAGCAAGGATGATGTGAACAACGTCCTCAGTCCGGTTCTGGACAGTTTTTCGTTCGCGGCCGGTGTCGAATACCAGGTCATGGACCAGCTGGCCGTCACCTATGGCGCCATGTACACCCTGTACAAGGAGACGGACTACACTGCGAGCGGCATGACTTTCGAGCTCGACAAGACCGTCTTCCAGATGGCGCTCAGCGCGACCTACGCGTTCTGAACCGATTCCCTTTCATTGCAAGATATATCCCCTTGCCCGGCGGCAAGGGGAGTTTTGTCGTCAATGGTTGGCGACTTCTCTCCCGCACGGAGCGGCGCGGAATTCTCCTGCCATCTGGTTGCACTGGCAGAAACCCCGTACCAGGTCCATCAGGGAGAACCCCTGTTGCAAGGTGAGCGCGTACGCATATGCCTCGTTCCAGTCCTTGCAGGAATAGAACCGGTCCCTGACGGCAACGTTGCTCTCCATTTGCTCGAGAAAAGCCTCGACGTTTCTGTTCATCGTACCCTCGGAATCTATTGTATTGCCTCCGGGCCGCCGGTCAATTGATCATGTTTGACCTTGTCCCTATCTTATTGCTCTTTCGCTTCGGACATGCAAAGCAATTGCTCTTTCATTTCCTGGACCAGCGGCAGGTCACGGTCCCAGACAAACAGGATCTCGGTGGCCAGTTCCGGAGCCTCGACCGGGCGCGCTATGGTTCCCGCGGCGGCATCGCCCATGGTGGAAGGAATGATCGCGCAGCCCAAGGACGCGCGGACCATGCTGATTGCCGTCCGCGCGTCGTCGCACTCTCCCACCAGCTTGGGTTCCACGGCATGATGGCTGAAGACGTCGAGGATGAAGTCCCGGTAGCGCCGGTAGAGGATCAAAGGGAACCTGGAAAGCTCCTCGAGACGGACAGGGCCTTTTTCCTGTCCGTCTGGGGAAAGGAACAGCATGGAATCCCGGGCGATGGCTACCTGGTGCAGGTTGCCGGCGCTGCAGGGGGTGCGGATGACCGCCGCGTCGACAAGGCGGCGCGCCACCAAATCCAGCAACTGGTACGTGGAGCCGTCGTGCAGGTCGATACGGATGGAGGAATCCTGGTTCCTGACCGCCTGGAGTGCCGGCATGACCAGCGGGACCGTTGTCGGTGTCACCCCCAGGTGCAGGGTCCGCTCCCTCCGCATCTCCCGGATCTCCCTGGTGGTCTGCGAGGCAAGTTCCACCAGGTTCTGGCCTTTCTGGTAGAAGGACCTTCCCGCCTCGGTCAGGGTCAGATGGCTATGCCCCCGGACGAACAGCTGCGCCTCCAGCTCCTCCTCCAATTGCCGCATCGCCAGAGAGAGCGGTGGCTGGGATATATGGAGCCTTCTTGCCCCTTCGCTGATCGAACCGGCATCCACCACCGTGAGAAAATACCTGACTTGCCGCAATTCCATGGCCACCTCCATATTTTTAAAGTATAGATACTATCTTATTATAATATTATACATATACAAAGCTCTTGTGCTATACTCCCTCCGGTATCAATGATAAGGAACACGCAATGCGAGAACTTTTCGAACTTTTCGCCGTCTTCGCCAGGATTGGAGCGGTGAATTTCGGGGGCGGCTACGCCATGCTGCCGCTTTTGCAGCAGGACTTGGAGAAGAACCGGCACTGGGTCACCACCGAGGAACTGATGGATTACTTCGCCATCGGCCAGTGCACCCCAGGCATCATCGCCATCAACGTCTCGACCTTTGTCGGCTATAAGAAAAAGGGCATTCCCGGCGCGATCGCCGGCACCCTTGGGTTTGTCTTCTTTCCCATCATCGTGATTCTGGCAATCGCCATGTTTCTCCGCAACTTCGCCGACCTAGAGGCAGTCAAACATGCCTTCGCCGGCATCCGGGTCTGCGTCTGCGTCCTGATTGTCCAGGCGGTCATGCGGTTGTGGAAGAAATCGGTGGTCGACCTGAAGAGCTTTCTGCTCTACCTGGCCATCTTCCTGCTGGCGCTTTTCAGCAAACAGCTTCCCATCTCCATTCCGACCGCCATGCTGGTCCTGCTGGCCGGCTTCTTCGGGATTGTCCTCGGGAAAGAGGGAAAGGAGGTGGCAAAATGAGCCAGGTCCTTCTGCTTGCCGCATTGGCCTGGGAGTTCTTCAAGACAGGACTCTTCTCCGTCGGCGGCGGGCTTGCCACCCTTCCTTTCCTCTATGAGATCTCGGACAAGACCAGCTGGTTCAGCCACGCCGACATCGCGGACATGATCGCCATCAGCGAGTCCACCCCTGGAGCGCTCGGCATCAACATGTCGACCTATGCCGGTTACCTCGCCGCAGGAATCCATGGAGGCGTCTGGGCTACCTTGTCCCTGGTCCTTCCCTCGGTCATCATCATCGTGATCATCGCCCATTTCCTGGAGAAATTCCGGGACAGCACGCTGGTCAAGAACGCCTTCTACGGGCTGCGACCCGCCTCCATCGCCCTGATCACGGTTGCCGGCATCAACGTCGCCAAGACGGCGATCCTCAATATTCCCGCCTTCCAGGCAACCCATCAAATCGGCGATTTGCTGCTTTGGAAACAGATTGTCCTCGGTGTGGGAATCTTCCTCGCGAACCGGAAGCTGAAGCTGCACCCCATCTTCTCCATTGTCGCGGCCGCCATCATCGGCATCGTCTGCAAGTTCTGATTCCCGTCGCCTAGGCAAGGATGGGCAAGGATGGTATCCTTGCTGTCATGAAAATCGGAATCATCGGAGCCATGTCCGTCGAGGTGAAGGACTTGGTCTCCGCGCTGCAGCAGGAAACGAGCCAATTGCTCTACGGACTCACCTTCCACACGGGTCTCCTTGCGGGAGTGGATGTCGTCATCGTCCAGAGCGGGGTCGGCAAGGTCAACGCAGCCCTCTGCGTCCAGCAGTTGGCCGACCGTTTCCAGATTGACGCAATCATCAATACCGGTATTGCCGGCGCAATCGACACGCGCCTGCATGTGGGCGATTTTGTCGTTTCCACCGATGCGGTCCAGCATGACGTTGACGCCACCTATTTCGGCTACCAGCCGGGACAGGTGCCGGGGATGGGGAAAGACGGCTACCTGGCCGATGGAAAGCTGGTGGAAGCCCTCCAGCAAAGCTACCGGGAACACGGTGGCGCATGGGGCGGGCAGATGTTGGCCGGCAGGATAGCCAGCGGGGACCAGTTCATCAGCGAGAAGGCGAGGAAACAGGCGATCAGGGACACCTTTCACCCGCTCTGCGTGGAGATGGAGGGAGCCGCGGTCGCGCAGGCCTGCGTGGTCAACCGGATTCCCTTCGCCATCGTGCGCTGCCTTTCCGACACTGCCGACGAGACGGGAAGCAGGCAGGAATATGATTTCAATGAGACGGTGATGGCGGGGCGGTCGGCAAGCCTGACCCAAGGCGCCATCGCCATCCTTGGGAGGAACTAATGGACAAAGTACCCAGCTTCAATCTTGACCATGACAAGGTCAGGGCCCCGTACGTCAGGCTCTGCGACCGGATCGAGACCCCGCACGGGGACCTGATCACCAAATTCGATATCCGTTTCACCCAGCCCAACGTCGCGTATCTCGACTCGGCCGCGATGCACACCATCGAGCACATCGTCGCCGAGCTCTCCCGGGACTATTGGCCTGGCGAGGTGGTCGACTTCTCCCCGATGGGTTGCAAGACCGGCTTCTACCTGACGCTGCTGGGAGAGCACTCCACGATGGGGGTCGCCGCCAAGATGGAGGCCATCCTCAAGCGGCTCGCCTCCTGGGACCAGCCGATTCCCGGAGCCACCCGCAGGACCTGTGGAAACTGGCAGTTCCATGACCTGGAGAAGGCCAAGGCGGCCGCCCGCGCCTGGGTCGAAGGCATCGGAAAGAAGGGCTACGACCCCTTCATCGCTTGACATGCGGACGATTTCGCCCTTTCCAAGGAAATTGCCGCAAAAAAAGTTTGACAACCGCTTTTGGCGAGCGCTAGGATGGATGCATAACATAATTATGGAGGCATTATGGCCACTGTACAACTTAAGAACATCTGTAAGGTGTACGATGGTGGAGTAAAAGCCGTCGACAATGTCAACATCGACATTGAGGACAAGGAGTTTGTCGTCCTTGTCGGCCCTTCCGGCTGCGGTAAGTCCACCACGCTTCGTATGATCGCCGGTCTTGAAGACATCACGAGCGGCGAGCTTCTCATTGACGGCAAGCTCGTCAATGACGTTCCCCCGAAGGACAGAGACATCGCGATGGTGTTCCAGAACTATGCTCTGTACCCCCACATGACTGTCTATGACAACATGGCATTCGGTCTCAAGATCCGCAAGTTCGCGAAGGAAGAGATCGACCGCCGTGTGCGCGCGGCAGCGGACATCCTCGAGATCACCGAGCTCCTCGACAGAAAGCCGAAGGCCCTCTCCGGTGGCCAGAGACAGCGTGTCGCGGTCGGAAGAGCCATCGTGCGCCAGCCGAAGGTCTTCCTCTTCGACGAGCCGCTCTCCAACTTGGATGCCAAGCTTCGTGTCCAGATGAGAGCCGAGATTTCCGCACTGCACCACAGACTGCAGGCGACGATGATTTACGTCACCCACGACCAGGTCGAGGCTCTGACGATGGCGGACAAGATCGTTGTCATGAAGTTTGGCGTCATCCAGCAGATTGGAAAGCCGCTCGAGCTGTACAACGAGCCGCAGAACAAGTTCGTCGCCGGCTTCATCGGTTCGCCTCCGATGAACTTCCTGGAGACCAAGGTCGAGGCGAGAGGCAACGACATCTACGTCGTCGAGGTCGCTCCCGAGAACGAGAAGGAAGAGACCAAACAGTTCAAGCCGTTCGACCTCAAGGTGCTGCCCGAGCAGGCGAAGTTCCTGAAGCCCTACGTTGGCAAGGAAGTCATCTTCGGCATTCGCCCTGAAGACGTCGAATTCAGCAAGGAAGCCCAGGAAGGCGTGACCATCAATGGTCATACCACCGTTGTCGAGCCCCTTGGTTCTGAGACCCACGTCTACGTGGCCACCAAGAACGGCCAGGTCATCGGCAAGATCGATCCGAAGCACACCGTCACGAGCGGCGTCCGCATCGCTCTGGTTCCGGATATGGCCAAAGCCAAGTTCTTCGACCCCGATACCGAGCTGGTGCTCGGCAGCAAGGTGCCCTTGATGGCCCCTTCCGCTGTCGGCCAGAAGAAAGAGGACTGATTCGTCCATCTCGACTCAGGATAGATTATTGAGTTACGACACCAGGCTGGTTGCGTGAGACAGCCTGGTGTTTTTTTGCGCGACGCGAACGGACCGATACGGCATGCAGGATCGCTCCCTCTCCTTCGGCCATCAGACAGCGACAGCTTCAGAGACGGCCGGGGCATCGATGGAGCCGAAGGCAGGAACTTGGATATCCTCCAGAGACAAAAAGACCTTCCCTTCCGGGAAGGCCAGACAGGGAAGGAAGCCCTGCTCAAGAAATCTTGAACTGCTTCTCCAGCTCGGGAATCGCTTTCTGGGCAGCTTTCGCGAACGCGCTCTCGTCAGCCCCTTCCGGCAAGTCCTTCTCGATGGTCTTGTCGATTGTCTCGGCCTCGATCATCGTCACTTCCAGGCCATGGGAGCGGAACAGTTTCTGGATTCCCTTCGTCTGACCACGACGAGTCATCAAGATCTTCACGACCTTCTGATCATTCAGGAGTTCCTTCATCTTCGCAGTATCCATACGACACCTTCAAGAGATGGGGCGGTGTTCACTCGGATGGCTTCAGCGAAGTCGGAGATGGAATGATCAGCCCTGCCTCGTCCCTGTTTTCAAGATACTCACGGTTTGTGTGATTGGAATGCATTCTTGTCACGGATATATGGCAAAGATGGAGAATATGGAGGAAGGAATGGGCCTGGCATCTTCCCGCCAGGCCCACCGGACGAAACAGGAACTCAGAATCCAAGCGCCTTGGCAAGCACCTTCTGCGCCTCCACCTCGGTTCCCTCCGGAACGCCAATCAGCATGCTGAGGTCGGAAGCGCCGTAGTTGATGAAAACCGTCCGGATATGGTTCTCCTGCAGGCACATCGCGCACTTGGAGACGATTTCCGGATGTTCGGGAAGCCCCTGGCCGACCACGCCGACGATAGAGAAGCCCTTTTCCACGAAGGCCTCCTGCAAGTCGAACTCGTCTTTCAGGCGCTGGCACATCATCCTCAGGACGCTGTCGCTGGCAAGCGAGGCATCGAAATACCAGACGATCGAGTCGATGCCGTAACAACTGAAAGCAGGACGCACGCCGAAGACCACCATCATGGTCAAAAGCGCATGGCGGATACCGCGTTGCTTGAACAACATCAGCTTGCGGACCGTAATGCGGTTGTAGCCCTTCTTGGCAGACAGGCCGACCAGGTCGTCGCCTTTCCTGGTGGGGACGATCATCGTCCCGACATCCTCGGGCCTGTTGGTATTCTTGATGTTGATGGGAATCTGGGTGCCGTAGATGGGGGCGATCGCCTCCTCCTGGAAGACCCCTGCGCCGACGCCAGAGAGCTCACGCACCTCGCCGTAGGTCATCTCGGCCACAGGCTTCGCGTCCTCCACGATGGTCGGATTCGCCCCGTAGACACCACTGACGTCCGTCCAGTTCTCGTAGACCGTGGCGTTCAGCGCCCGGGAAAAAATCGAGCCGGTGATATCGCTGCCGCCACGGGCGAAGGTCAGGATCTTCCCTTCGATGTTGGAACCGTAGAAACCAGGCACCACGTATTTCTTGCCAGGCTTGTAGACACGCCTGATGTTGTCGTAGGTACGGGAATCAATCGACCCGTCGGCTTTCAGGATGACCAGGCTCTCGGTATCGAGGAACTCGAATCCGAAATACTTGGCGATGATCCGGGCATTGAGGTACTCGCCCCGGCTGGCGGCATAGTCCGGACCGCTGCCGGCATCGATGTGCAACCGGACGTCATCCAGGATCGGCTGCAGCCAGCGGCTCTGGATCTTCAGTCCGGAGATGATGTCATGGTACCGCTCCTCGATCTTGCTGAAAACCGGACGGCAGGACGCCCCGGCACGCACCGCGTCGTTGCACTGATAGAGCAGGTCGGTGACCTTGGTATCGTCCTTGAACCGCTTGCCAGGCGCGGACACCACAACCACGTTGCGCTCCGCGTTGGCATCGATGATGGCCTTGACCTTCTTGATTTGGCTGGCGGTCGCAACCGAGCTCCCCCCGAACTTACACACGATCATGGGCGTATTTCTCCTACTCAAACGGCATCATTGTAATGTGACAGGCTTTTGCATGTCCATCTGTTTACCAATCGCGACGTCTCCTCTATGATAGCCACTTATGGAACATGCAGAAAATCGGATGGGAGTCCTTCCCGTTCCCCGCCTTGTCATATCCATGTCATTGCCGATCATGGTCAGCATGCTGGTGCTCGCGCTCTACAACATCGTCGACTCGGTTTTCGTCTCCATGTACAGCGAGGCGGCGCTCGCGGCGGTCAGCCTTGCGTTTCCGCTCCAGAACCTGATGGGTTCGGTCGCCGTGGGAACCGCCATCGGTGTCGGCAGCCTGATCGCCCGCAACCTCGGGGCCAAGAACCGGGATGGTGCGGAGCAAGCGGCAAGCCAAGGCATCACCCTGGCTTTGTTCGGATGGGCCGCCTTCATCATGATCGGCCTGTTCCTCTCCCGTCCCTTCTTCAGGCTCTTCTCCGATGACGCGGAACTGGTGGAGATGGGAACTGTCTACACCCGCTGGTGCCTGGTGGCAAGCGGAGCCATCTTCATCGACATCACGCTGGAACGGATCATGCAGGCCACCGGGGATACGGTGCATCCGATGATCGTCCAGCTCGCCGGCGCGGCGACCAATATCGTCATGGACCCGGTCTTGATCTTCGGGCTGGCAGGATTCCCCCGCATGGGCATAGCAGGCGCGGCAATCGCCACGGTACTTGGGCAGCACGTCTCCGCCCTGCTCAGCTACCTGTTCGTCAAGCGGAACCCATATGTCACGCTGAAACCGGAGAACAGGAAGCTGCACGTCCAGACCATCAGGGAAATCTACGCGGTGGGGCTTCCTTCCATTGTCATGCAGTCGATCGGAACGGTGATGACCAGCGGTCTGAACAAGATCCTGGTCGCCTTCGGCATGGCCCCGGTTTCTGTATTCGGCGTCTATTTCAAATTGCAAAGCTTCGTTTTCATGCCGGTTTTCGGCCTGAACAGCGGCCTGATTCCCATTGTCGGCTACAATTTCGGTGCCAAGAACCCCCGGCGCATGAACCAGGCGATCCGTACCGCAGTCTCCATCGCCACCGCCATCATGTGCCTTGGGACCTTGGGCTTCACGATTTTTCCAGACTTCCTGCTCTCCTTGTTCCATGCAGGGGAACAGATGCGGACCATCGGCGAACATGCACTGCCGATACTCTCGCTCTGCTTTGTCCCCGCAGGTATCTCCATCTGCCTGATGGGGCTCTTCCAGGCGGTTGGGGACGGTATCCTCTCGATGGTTGTCAGCCTGACCCGCCAGCTGGTCGTCCTGCTTCCTGCCGCCTGGATCCTTGCCAGAATCCAGGGCCTGCACGCCGTCTGGTTCGCCTTCATCATCGCCGAGACTGTCAGCCTCACGCTCGTCATCACGCTTTTTGCCTGGGAATACCGGCGTAAAGTAAAACCGTTGTTCAAATAAAGGAAATCCGTTATTACCAAAGGTATGCAGGCTCCTTCCAACCGCATGGGCACGGAGAGGATTCCCATCCTGGTCCTGAAACTGGGACTCCCCATCATGCTCAGCATGGCCCTTGAGGCGTTGTACAACATCATCGACTCGCTCTATGTCTCCCGGCTCGGGAACGGTCCCATCGCAGCCCTGAGCCTCGCCTACCCGATCCAGCAGCTGGTCGTCGCCCTGACTGGCGGCCTGGGGCTTGGCGCAAGCGGGGCAATCAGCCGCCGTCTGGGCAGAGGCGAGCAACGTGAGGCGAACGAGGCGGGCAACACCGCCTTGGGCATGAGCTTGGGAATCTCCCTGCTCTTTCTCGTCTTTGGCGGACCGTTGGTGGGGGCCTATGTCCGCTTCTTCACTGACGATCCGGCACTCGCGGATTTCTCCCTGACCTATATCGGCATCAGCATCGTCCTCTGTGGCTTCCAGGTCACAGGAGGAGTCATCACCTTCATGCTGCAGGGTACCGGGGAAAGCCTCCATACCCTGCTCTGCCTGGCGGTGGGCGTCGTTTGCAATCTGATTCTGGATCCGATCCTGATGTTCGGCCTGGACATGGGGGTCGCCGGTGCCGCCTGGGCCTCAATCATCGGGCAGGCCGCCAGTTGCGCTATCGCCACAGTCCTGCTTGTCCGCAGCGACAAGCTCTCCTGCCTGCAACGCGGACAACGGATATGGAGGAAAAGCGCCGCAGGAACCATCCTCGCCATCGGGGTACCGACCATGCTGCTGCAGGCAAGCGGCTCGATCAGCCTGACATTGGTCAACAAGATCCTGATCGGGTTCACTCCGCTCGCGGTGACCGCCTACGGGCTGTATATCAAAGTCGAATCCTTCATCTTCCTGCCGATGCACGGCATGTCGAACAGTCTGGTCCCGATCACCAGCTTCAACTATGGAGCGAACAGGATCGACCGGACTCGCAGCGCCTATCGCTGGTCTCTCTGTTTTACCTATCTGTACATGCTGGGATTCGGATTCCCGCTTTTCCAGATACACCCCGAATGGCTGTATGGCATGTTCCGCCCAAGCGCGGAGCTGGCAAGGCAGATGGAAATCGCCTTTCCCCGGGTCAGCCTGTGCTTTATCGGCGCTCCCCTGCTCTATCAGAGTGCGGCCTACCTGCAAGGCTTCGGCAAAGGGATGCGCGCCGCGCTGATCACCCTGAGCAGGCAGGTGCTTGGAGTGCTTCCCGCCGCCTACCTCCTCGCCCATTGCATCGGGCTTTCCGGGGTCTGGTACTGCTACTTCTTCGGCGACTTGGTCGGGCAAGCGACCGCCATCATCCTGCTGGTCCGTCTACACAAGGAACTCAATATCCATAACGGGGCCGTTGCCAAAACAGACACAGCAAGCTCACTGTCAGCGCGGCGCTCTCCGCGATGACGGTTGCCGCCCATATGCCATTGAGCCCCAACGCCAGCGGCAACAGCTCCACGCTTCCCGTCTCAAAGACCAATGTCCGGAGAAACGAGACTAGCGCGCTCACCCCTCCGTTGTTCAACGCAGTGAAGAACGAGGAGGTGAAGATGTTGAAACCACCAAGCAAAAAGCAGAAAGCGTGGATTCTCAGCGCCCCCACCGTCATCCGATACAGGTTCTCGTCATATCCCACGAAAACCCGGCAGAGCGAAGGAGCGCTCAGCGATGCCAACGCCCACATGCAAATACCCGACACGCCAATCAGCAAAAAGCTTCTATGCAGGAGGTTCTTCAGTTCCTTCTTGTTGCCAGCCCCGTAGTGGAAACCGACTACCGGAGAGACGCCGACAGCGTAACCGATGAACATGGCGCTGAAGAAGAAACTGATGTACATCAGCACTCCATATGCCGCCACTCCGTCAGGCCCCGCGTAGGAAAGCAACTGCCAGTTGTAGAGCACCGAGACGATACTGGCGGCTATGTTGCTCATCAACTCCGAAGACCCGTTGAAACAGGATTGCAACAGCACTCTCCCATACCAGCGGGTGCGTCCAAGCCGCAAAAGGCTCGCGTTCGGTCTGAGGAAATAGAAGACAGGACCAAGACCTCCGACGACCTCGCTGATTACGGTAGCCCAGGCTGCGCCTGCAAGCCCCCATTTGAAGACAGCGACGAACAATGCGTCAAGAATCATGTTGGCGAGGCCGCTGGCAACCGTGAACGCCAGTCCGAGTTTCGGCCGTTCAGCGGTGATGCAGAAACTCTGGAACAGGTTCTGCAACATGAAGAACGGCATGCCGCACAACACGATCCGGCCATAAAGCACCGAATTGCCCAAGATCTCGCCACTCGCGCCAAGGAACCGGGCGATAGGGGAAAGCGAGGCGAATCCCACAAGAAAGACCAGCAAGCCCAAACCCATACAGGCCAGCACCAGGAACGAGAAGTAGCGGTTCGCCTTTGACCTATCCCCCTCCCCCAAGGTCCGCGCCACAATCGCGTTGCCCCCGGATCCCAGCATGAACCCCACGGAACCAAGGATGATGAAGAGGGGCATGACCAGGTTCAAGGCGGCAAACGGCACCTTGCCGACGTAGTTGGAAATGAAAAAGCCGTCAACGACCGAATAGATCGAGGTGAACACCATCATGATGATGGAGGGAAAGGTGAAACGGAAAAGGCGCCCATAGGTAAAATGGTCTGAAAGCTGGATACGCATAATGCTGGGAACTATAGATGGCTAAAGAAGATATGTCAAGACAAGAGCGGCCGCCCCGAAGGACGGCCGTCCACGCAAAAACAGGAGATACGGAATCAGAACTTGTAGACAGCTCCGACTTGGACAAAGGAATTGTCCTTGAAATCGTAGAACTGTCCGTTGTCGCCCGAGTAGATGTAGAGACCGGCCAACGAGACGTCCAGGCCCTCCATCAGCTGATAGGAAACCTGCGGCATGACGACCACGTCTTCCAGCTCGATGTTCCAGACCAGCTTCAGCTCTGGCTTCAGCTTCTCATGCATCCAGCTGTCGGTGATATCCAGCACGAGGCGGTTCTGCACCCAGGCCTTCTCCCCGTTGTAGTCCACATCGCCGACCCCGTTGTCCTTCACGTCATCCCCATGCAGGATATACTTTCCCTGGGTCTGGATGTTGACGTTCAGGTTGTTCCACGGCAGGTCGCGGTCGAAGCCGAAGACCCACTGCAGGCTGTTGTTGTGCACATACGGATCGTCGCCATCGACATCATCGGTCAGGAAGTAGCCGAGCTCGGCACGGAAGTTGAATCCACCCACCACGGTCGCACCCTCCAGCCCGAAGACCTGCATGCGGTCGTAGTCGTACAGCTGACCAACCGGTAAGGGGAACGGTAAAGAGGAAGGAACAGAACTACATCCCGCATTCAACAACATCCTCACCAGCTCTGCGGAGTGGATCGAGGAATCCTTCATCCTTCCGTAGAAGTAGGAAGCGCCCCAGTCGAACGAACCGACGGTACCGGTGGCCCGCAGACCGAACTGGCCGTACTTCAAGGTCCGGGTATCGGGCAGGTTGTGCTTGGAGAACCCGTACAGGTCGGTAGCCTTGTAGCTACCGTAACGAGCCAGGAACTTATCCAGTGTAGGCTCTGTGTACAAAGATCCATAGTAAGGAGTCTCCTTTGCAGCCCTGTCCGCCGCCTGGTAGGCGTCAAGCAGCGTGCGTTCCGGGACCCACGGACCACTGGAGGCGTAGCGGGTGCCGGTCATGTACGGGGTGTAGGCACCCTCAAGCCTCATGCCGTTGTCCATGTTGTAGGCGACGTGCACCATCGGCACGGCGATGCGGCGGTCGATGTAGTCCGGGAAGATGAAGTCGGAATAGTCGTCGCTGTTGAAGTTGTCCAGGACATGGACCTTGTCGCCCTTGCCCCAGACCAGCTTCATCTTGCCAGCCTCGAGGACGAAATCGCCCAGATAGGCGCGCAGCGTCAACTCGTCGATGACATCCTCAGGGTTGTCCTTCAGGATCCGCTCATTGACCTTCAGCTTCGCCTCCACCTCGCCGATGGAACCGCTGTAGGAGAAGTTCAACCGGAAATAGGGATCCATCTGGACCGCGCGGTCCTCGATGTCGCTCGCTCCGGCAAGGAACCAGCGGGACGAGGCTCCACCCTCTCCGCTGATGGCCAAGGCGCTGGAAGCGGCACCGAAGCTCGAGCTGGAAGCGGAACCCGAATCAGACTCGAAACCGGGAAGCGAGCTACTCTCATCGCCAAAACCGGGAATCGAGTTGTCGCTCGGGGTATCGAAAGACGGAAGGTCGTCAGCCATCACGGCAGTGGTGGCAAATGCCGCCAAGGCTGCGGCCAGCAGTACCTTTTTCCACATAATGCTCATCTCGTCCTCCTTGTACTGTTATTTGCCGGTATTCAGGAAGTTGGTCGTGAAGATGCGGTCAGGCAGGGCAAGGTCGACCTTGATCTGCTTGATGGTCAGCTTGGTGCTGTGGCCGGTCTGCACGTTGCGCAGCTCGTTCAGCATCGGAGTCTGATAGCCGCCAACCACCTGCAGGTCCATCACCTCAAGCTCCTTCAAGAGCTTGCCGTCCTTGTCGTACATCTCCGTATAGACGGGAACGAAGGTGTCATGGTCGATCCAGGTAACCAGCTTGGAATACTGGCTGTCCGTGGTCGGCTTCGGAGTGCATTCGACCTTGTAGGTAGTCCACTTGCCCTTCGACTCGCTCTCGGAAAGCAGCTCGTACTCATAATCGTCCAGCTCGCGGCCGGAAAGGTCGTCGTAGGTGGCATCGCTGCCCATGAAGGACTTGTCGCCCTCGCTGGCCGCGATACGGCGGGTGCTGCGCAGGCTCGGCATGTAGATCCATTTGTCCGAACCGCCTCCCGCTTTATCCTTCTGCAGGAAACGGGTGTCCTTCACGCTGGCGGGACTCTGGAAGATGATGACAATATCCTTCAGGTCTTCCGGTTCCCTGCCGTACTCCAGCATCATACGGCTCTGCACCGTACCATTCTTGTCGACAAGGTCCATCTGGACCTGGCTCATGCTGGTCTTCGGCTCGGGGACGGCGTCCGCCTTCTCCATGACCTCACGGCCGGTGATTGCGGCTAGGGGACTTGCCACCAAGGTGGCCAGCAAACCAACGGCAAACGCATTTCTCATTGCTTTCATAGTATTTCTCTCCTTACCTTGCTCGAATCAGTCTTTCTTCGACACTTTTTTCTTGTCCATCCTGGTGATGAACTTCGGATGATGCGCGTTGAGCAGACCAGGGATGATGGTCATCGCCAGGAAGCTCGAGGTGAACATGACGATCGCGATCAGGATGCCGATGTTCTGCAGCACCACGAACTGGGACAGGCAGAGCACCACGAACCCGAGACCGACCGCCATGGCATTGGTCACGATGCCGCTTCCGCTCTTCTTGAACGTCTCGCGGGTCGCGACCTCGTAGTTGACATCCTCGCCATGCGACTTCTCCTCCTCGTACTGGGACTCCTCCTTGAAGGTCTGCATGAAGTGGATCGTGTAGTCGATTCCGACACCGACCGCAACGCTGGCGATGATGCTGGTGACCAGGTCAAGGTTGATGCCCAGGAAACCCATCAGCATGTAGTTGAGCAGGATCGTGAAGGCGAGCGGGACAGCGCCCAGCAGGCCAGCCCACAGGCTCTTGAAAGCCACGGTCAGAATCACGACGACACAGACGAGGCTGAAGATCAGGCTCTGCACCTGGCTGGAGATGACCATGTCGGTCATAGCGCTCTCGATCTCACCAGGCCCCTCGGCGTCAATCGTGTACCCCTGCGGGAAGTGCGACTTGGCGAACTGTTCGGCATCCTTGATGATCGCCTTGGTGACCGTGGTGCTGTGGGTCTTCAACTGGATCTGCATGCGGGTCGAGGTCGGCTCGTTCGGATCGTTGATGAACTGGTCCAGGTCGCTGCCGATCATGGTCAGGTACTGGGCGACGACGAAGGAAAGGTCCTCCCTGGTCGTGGCCGGGTATTTCGTCATGTCGTTCGGGACCTCGTAGTAGCTCATGCCCTTGTAGTTCACCGATTTCTCCAGCTCGGTAATCATTGCCTCGACCGTCGCATGGCGCCCGCCGGCCTTGATGTAGGCCTCGTGCAGCAGGTCCAGCATCTGCTCGGTGGTGCTGGTGGTGCCCAATTCCTTGGCGTAGGCGATGTTGGGGTCGACATAGGCGCTCTCCTCCGTACTGGCAGAAGCTCCCTCGTCGCCGAAACTCGGGACCGACGCGTCATCTCCGAAACTCGGAATCGACGAATCATCGCCAAAGCTCGGAACGGCGCTGTCGTCTCCGAAACTGGGGAGCGCGCCGCCATCATCATAGGCCGCGGAATCGTCCGACTCGTCGGCGACAGGATTGACCACAGGGGCGTGCATGACCTGGTTCATCTTCTTCACGAAGGTGGAGAAGCTGACCGTCTTGCCGATCTGCGGATACTTGCCCTCGAGATAGGTCTGCATGTTGTCAAGAGGCTGCAGCATATCGACGTTGTAGGCCTTCTGCCCTTCCGGGGCGCGGACTGTCAGGTAGACGCTGTTGGTGCCGGCAAAGTTGTCATCGGCAAACGCGATATCCTGACGGACCTTTCCCTTGGCAGGAAAATAGTTGACGAACGAGGTGTCGACCACCAGAAGCTTCAAGCCAATGACGCTGATGATGACCATCAGGCCGACGAAAACCGTCATCCTGGTGGAATTGCCGGCAAAGAACTGATACTGGCCATACAGGAAGCCACCGTTGTTCAGCTTATGCCCGCTCGCCACCTGCTTGTTCTCCAGCTTCTTGGTGAGCCGGTTGAAGATTCTCGAGCGGTCACCCACTTTGGAAAGCGGCTTGACAGCCAGATAGCAAGGAATGAAGGTGATCGACAGCAAAAGCGCGAAGGCAACCCCGAGGGCGGTGAACAGCGCGAAGCTGTGCAACGGCTCGATCGGGCTGGTCATCATGCTGATGAAACCGGCAATCGTGGTCACGCCTGCCATCATGACGGCGGGCATCACCTCCTTCAGGCTGCCGGCAATCAAGTCAAGGTAGTTGTCACGGGTAAGCGGGATGCTCTTGTCGCGGTCGTCAAGAGCCACGTAGTAATGGGTCAGCACGTGAATGCCATACGCGGAACCGACAGCAATCAGCGCCACGGGGATGATCGAGCTGACAATCGTGAACGGCATGTCCAGCATGGCCATGATGCCGACGGTCCACACGGTGCTCATCAGCACGGTGAGCAACGGAAGAATCGTACCGTCAAACGTGTGGAACGAGAAAAGCAGCGACAGCAGGACGACCAGGACAACCAGAGGAATGAGGTTCTTCAGGTCCATGATCATCATCACCTCGGCCTGCTCGTCGATGATCGTGTCCCCGTACATGCGGTACTCGAAATGGGTTCCATCGGTCTCCTCGTTGAGGATGGCGCGCAGGTCTTTCAGCATCTTCCGCTTTTCCGCCTTGGTGGCCCCAGTCTTCAGGGTCACCTGGATCTGGGTGCTGCGGTCATTGTCGCTGATGATCACCCGGTCATACAACTCGGACCAGTCTGCGACCTTGTCGCGGACATTCTCGACCTCGGCGTCAGTGCCGGTGAAATCCTCATCCAACAGCGGTCCTGCGACCAGAGTGCCGTTATCGTCCTTCAGGTAGTCGATATTGGTAAGAGATTGGACATCACTGACATTCTCGACATTCTCCATGCGTTTGGTGATGGAGTCAATCTTCTTGATATTGTCCGCAGTGAAAATGGTCGGATCGCTGGTCTCAAGCGATATGCCTGTCACCACGGTACTTCCGAACACATCTTCGGTCTCCAGCAAACGCTGATACGAGCCAGACTCGTGCGGCATGTACTCTCTGATATCATTCTCCATCCGTAAGTTCTTCAGCTGGATAATGAAAAAGACTGTCAACGCAAGAATCGCGAGAATCACGACCTTGGAGGCTTTGAGCATTTTCTTCATTACTTCGTTCCTTTCCTCAAAATTATTCCATCATTCAAAAGTTTATCCGATTGAAAGTTTAATCATTCATTCGTTTAACCTCTTGAACGATTTAAACTATATGAATATACTAAAGAAGCGTCAAGAGCTCCAAACGAAAAAAAGGAAACACGGTCATGGGAATATTGAGGAAAAAGAATGATGAACAGAAGACATCGATTGGGCAGGAGGTCTCCTATGCCTTCTCCCAATTCCGGCTCGCAAGCCCGATTCTGTTCGCACTGATTGATCAGGCAAGACAGGAAATCATCATCCAGCTCTCCAACGCGGGCGAGGTGGGTATGAATGTCACCGACCTCGCATCGGACAGTGGCCTTTCCCGTCCCGCCATCAGCCACCACCTGAAAGTCTTGAAGGATGCCGGCATCGTCTCCACAAGAAAGGCGGGAACCCAGGTCTTCTATCGGCTGGACCTGAAAGAAAAGGCAATTCGGCTTCAAGGATTGGTCAAGGCGCTGCAGATCATTATCGACCAAGCGGCCAAATTCACGGAAAAGACCGGGGAATCATCAGAAACCAAGTAACGGGGAGATTGTATACCACTTGCACGAAAGGGGGGCATTGGCCTCCTTTTTTCAGGCCCAACACAGATGTTCGCAGGGGGAAGCGGAAACGCAGGAAATCATAGGGAAAAAACAAGAGGATGAAGGCTCACGATCGCAAGCAGCAACTCAAACAAAGAGCCAACATTCCCATGGGCGACGGTGTCATGGCTAGCTTCATCGTGGCCGTCCGGCGCAATCAGTGATGGCGGGAAGACGACTGCAGCGGAAGAGGTTCGGACACAACACACCGTTTACCGCGTGAGGAGTATCCGGTACCTATTTTCCGTGTGTACGGAATACCGCCCTATTGCTCATAGTCGGGTACGACCCGATACGTTTTCCTCAGTCCAGCACCTCTTCCTTCCACTCCTGGACGGTGTGCCCCGTGGAACTGAAGGCGATGCCCAAGAGGTGGATCGTCTTCCCCTTCTCCAGGCGGAACTTG
>OMYY01000042.1 GCA_900315435.1 uncultured Spirochaetaceae bacterium | reverse complement strand
TCCGGCCGGGGAGCGGAGCGAGAGGCTGAAGGACGGGTGGGACGTCGAGCTTCCGCCCCAGCAAGAGGAGGATACGGGCATGTTCGAGGGCGCAGGCCGTTCCTTGTGGAAGGAAGGACGCCAACTAGGACGCGAGGAAGGCAAAGAAGAGAACTTGTTGGAAAACCTCCAGAGCCTTGTCGAGCAGCTCCACCTCACGCCGGAGCAGGCGATGGACGCGCTGAAGGTGCCGGCACAGGACCGTGACTGTATTCGTAAGAAGCTCTTGCCGTCTTCATGAGGGAAGAGAGGTATTGGATATGGAAGGGAATGTTGTTCGGTACACGTACAGCATTCCCTTTTTCCTATCCTCTTTCCATGAACATCGGGATTGGGCCTTTTAGACTCAGGGCTCAACAGTCAAGCACGGTGCTGATGTACTGGTTGACTGATTCCTTCTCGTAGAGCAGGCGGTACAGGGCAAGGGCGATGGGGAAATCTTGTCCCACCTTGTTCGCAACGATGAAATCGTGCATGTAGCGGACCGTACGGTAGCCCTCGAGCGTGGTGGGCGATCCCTCTTGGTCGATGGCGAAGCCTTTGCCCATCAGCAATCCCATGGTCCGGTTTCTCGAGAGGTCGTTCAAGCTGGTCAGTCCGAGGTCTCCGATGCCACAATACAGGAAAATGGACTGAGGGTCGCAGCCGAAGAGGGAAAGGAAACCACGCATTTCCCTCACCGCCTTGGTATAGACCAGGAAATCTACGTTGGGGGAGTTGTAGCGCCCGGATACTACGCCGATGGCGATCGCGTACATGTTCTTCAGGATGCTGAGCAACTCGACCGCCCGGATGTCGCTGGTGTAGTCCAACTGGATAGAGGTATGGGGTAGGACCGTGTCCCGGAAGTCTTCATAATCCTTGCGGGAACCTCCGAAGGTGAATCCGGTCGGAAGTCCATTGAGCACCTCGATGGCGAAGGATGGCCCCTTCATGCTGCAGGTCCGCGAGAAAGGAATGCGCTCTGTGATGAAAGCGCCGTCGTCGCTCATGCCTTTGGCGAAGTTGATTACCAGCGGGTCGCCCTTCACAATCGGTTTGACTTGTTCGGCAAAGGGAACAATCGCTTTGGAAGGAATGACCAGAAGGATCACGTCGCTGTAGGCGAAGATTCCGGGGTCGGTGGTCGCCCTGATGGCAGTGGAAAGGACATGGGCGGGGAAATACTTGGAGTTGCGGTGGTTCTCATTGATGTCGTCCACCACCTTCTGGTCCCGGTTGTAGAGCAGGACGGTGTTGTGGAGGTTCCATGAGAACCGTTCGGCGAGTGCTGTGCCGAAGGTTCCCGCTCCTGCGATGACAATCGTATGCTGCTTGGTTGCCATTACTGCTTCCTGATGAGGTAGATGCGGCCGCCCATGTCGCCAAGAATCCTGCTGTCGGCGTCGAAACCACAGCCAAGGAACTGCTCGGGGAGCTTGATGCCGGCGTATTTCAAAAGACCGCCACTGACCAGGTAGTGCTCCATGCTGGCGCTGACAGTCGCGTTTGGATTCTTGGACAGGTTGGTCAGGGGGGCCACCTTACGTGCAACTCGAGCACCAAGGGAGGCCAACTCGAGTTCCTGTGGCCGGGAGAGCACTTCGTACAGCGCTCCATCCTCCGCTTCGGGAACAAGCAGGATGTCGTTCGGGCCATTGACCGTCATCCGCTCCTGGTTCCACAGGACCAGAAGGGTCCGCTTGTCCTGGCTGACCACCGTCCACTGGGTGATGTTGCCATGCCGGTCGCGGTGGAAGGTTCCGTACTGGAAGACGGCCCGGAACTGCTTGAAGAAAGCAATCTGCTCGCGCACCTGTTGCTTCTCCTCGCGGCTCAGGGCTCCGAGGTCCATCTCGTATCCGAAGGCGCCGAAGAAGGCGATGTTGGCGCGTGTCTCCAGGCTTGTCATCCGGAGTGTCTGGTGGTTTGGCGCGGTCGAGACATGGCATCCGATTGCCGAGAGGGGGTAGCCGTAGCTGGTTCCTTCCTGGATGGCGATCCGGTTCAGCGCGTCGGTGTTGTCGCTGCACCAGATTTGCTGGACGTAGCAGAGCATGCCTAGGTCGAAGCGCTGGCCCCCCGAGGCGCAACCCTCGAAGAGCACGTTGGGAAATGCCTTGGTGAAGCGGTCCAGCAACTCGTAGAGCCCCAGCACGTAACGATGGGGAAATTCACCCATGTTCCTCACCTCGTCGTTGATCGTATAGAGGTCGGTGAACAGCCGGTTGCAATCCCACTTCACGTAGTTGACGTCGGCCTCGGAAAACACTTTGCCGATGGCGTCATAGAGATAGTCGCGCACTTCCTTGCGGGTCAGGTCAAGGATGTACTGGTGCCGGCCGACGCTGGGTTTCCTTCCCGGAATGGCAATGACCCAGTCGGGGTGCTTCAGGTACAGCTGGCTTTCCTTGTTGACCATCTCCGGTTCAATCCACAACCCGAACATCATCCCCAGGTTATGGATTTTGTCGCTCAACGCGCTCAGGCCTGATGGAATCTTCTGGGGACTGGGAAACCAGTCTCCTAGACTTGAAGTGTCGTCATTGCGGCTGCCGAACCAGCCGTCGTCGACGACGAAGAGCTCTGCCCCGAGGGCGGCGGCGCTCCTGGCCAGGTTCAACAGCTTGTTCTCGTCAAAGTCGAAATAGGCTGCTTCCCAGCTGTTGCAAAGGACTGGTCGTTCGCGCCATTTCCAGACTCCGCGGACGATATGTTCGTTGACGAAGCGGTGGAACCGGGTGCTGACTCCCTCGAAGCCCTCGGTGGAATAGGTCAGAATCGCCTCAGGCGAGGTGAAAGTGCTGCCACTGGGGAGCTTCCACAGGAAGGCGGACTCGTTGATGCCGCCGACAAGCCGGGTCTTCCCGAACGGGGAGACCTCCACTTCTTCCTTATGGTTGCCACTGTAGATCAGGTTGTAGCCGATTACTTCTCCCTGTTTCTCCGTCGCGTCGGGACGGGCAAGCAGCAGAAGCGGATTGTGGTCGCTGGAGGAGAGTCCGGAACGGCTCTCGTTGACGTGGCTTCCGTGACGCAGGTGGGCCCGCTCCATGATCCGCTCCCTGGCCCAGGCACCGTTGAAGGTGACCAAGTCCCAGTTGGCGTCGGACAGATCGAGTTGCAGCGAATCCAGTTTGCGGATGTAGATATGGTGGTCGGTCTTGTTGATCAGCTGGGAGAAGCGCAGGATCACGTCCGAGTCCTCGAAAACGGTATAGGAGAGGACCAGGAAGATGGGCAACTGGGAATCTCGGAGCTCGACACGTAACGACATGCAGTTCTGCACGCTTCCGTAGGCTTGCGCCCCTTGGTGGGGAATCGTCTGCTTGCCGGCGGTAATCAGGTGGTTCTGGTAGATGAAGTCCAGCGTGGTGAAGCCGCCATCATGGTCGACTACCACCATCGGGACCCGGTAGTCTCCCTTTCCCTCTGTCGAATATTCCATCGGGAGGTTTTCCAGAAACAGGGTGGGGTGGTCCTCGTCGTATGCGGGCTCGTCGCCAATGGTATGGCGGTGCTTGTCCTCCAGAGCATTCAGATCGCCAGCCTGCAACTGGAATTTTCGTCCGTAATGGAGGTGCTCGAGATGTCCGGTCTCATTTACCTGGAACAGGTAACTGGTAGTAGGGGTGTCGAGTGCGAACAGCTTGTTGTTTTCTCTGATCATGGACGGCTCCTTGGTGCAGGATATCCTTATCATACTCCAACACGTGGCAGGAAGTGCAGTGGGATTGTCTCCCCTTTTCACGCAAGTCTTTTCCTTCTCTTGCCGAGGGGTTACTATGCAAAGGGGGGAAGCAGGCCATGGATATCCGTAGATTGCAGCTTTGGAGCGGCCGGACGGCCACCGTCATGGACAACGACTGCGTCCGGTTCGTGCTAGAGGACCAGGGTGGCATGGGAATCGAGTTTTCCTCCCGCAACGCCAGCGGAGCTCTGGAGAACAGCGCATGGGTTCCCGCTTTCCGTAGTGGCGGAGTTTCGGTCTTCAGCGATCCCAATGCCGGTTTCTGGAAACATTCGCCACAGCTTTACCAGATGGGTGGTTCCTATTTCAGCTTCCCTGATTTCGGTCCTTTCCCCCAACAGGACGGGAACCCCGACGAGGCGTCCGCCACCACCGAAGGCCAGTTCTGGGTGGTGGAACGCTATGGCACCGATCCCGCTTCCGGTGGTATCTGGACACTGAGTACGACCAAGAACCGGCTGGCAAAATGGCAGGTGGAGAAAATCGACCTGCTGCTTCCCGGACAGTGCGTGCACTACACGGCGACGACGGTGACCAACCTTGGCGCAACTCCGTTGGAGGGGACCGCGGTCTGGTCGAACAACATCGGTTCTCCTTTTCTTGAGTCGGGATGCCTGATCAACTCCTGCGCCAAGACGTGGATGACTCCACCCGATACCTTGGACGGCAGGATCCGGCACCTGCTTGCAAATGGCATCCAGTTCGATGACCTGACCCATATACCTGCCGGCGGTGGGCGGACAGTGGATTACACCGTGGTTCCTGCGGTCAACGGCCACACCGATTTCATCACCGGACGCGTTCCTCGCCAGTCGGACCTCGGTTGGTCAAGCGTGATCAACCCGCGTCACCAGATGGTGTTCTTTACCTTTTTCCCCGGTCCCCGGGCTCTGAAGACGGGAGACATGCCTGTCAATTTCGTCAACTTCTGCTTCAACTATGGCGGTCGTCTCCTGACCCCCGAAGCGCTGTACGATGGAGGAACGTCGCGTTGCTTCAGCCTTGACTGCGGCGCAGGAACCAACATGTTGGACATGGGCCTCGACGCCGCCCGGGCGAAGCGTACGTTGATGGGGGTGGACACGCTGGTGACCTTCCAGCCGGGAGAGTCGAAGACGATGTTCTACGCGTCGGCCTTCCTTCCCTATACGTCGAGCCGCATCAGCATGAACTTCTACAGTGTGGAGCGGGTGATGAACGGATTGCAGTTGAAGCGGACCAAGAGTTGGGCCTTTATCGCCTGCGATCCGGAATTCCAGGCAATCAGGGCCCTGGTGTCCAGACTGGCGGAAGAGAAGCGGGAACATCAGCAGCCGTTAGCGTAAGGAAAACCTGATGGGGATTCGCTGGACGACGGCGATCGCCTTGCCTCCACGCGTGGCGGGACTTGCCTTTGCATGTCTGAAGGCCTCGCTCACAGCCTCCCCGAATCCGTTGCCCGGGTCGTCAAGCACCTGCACATTGTCGATGTTTCCGGTGTCCGACACATAGACCTCCACCAACACCGTCCCCTCAATGTTGCGCCTGCGTGCCATGGCGGGGTATTGCAACTTGAAGTTGGTATACCTCGGGGCGATCGTGTCTCCGTCAACCTCCGCATACCCGGCTGCCAGCGTGTTTCCCGACGAGGAGCTTGCGGGGGTGGAAGGAAGCGATGGGTTGTCCGGGTGCTGGATGGAAGGTTCCGTCACGTCGGGAGGGGGCACAGCGCCTGTCTCCGGCATGGTTGGCATTTCCTGAGGCACCGGCAGCGTCACCGCCTCGTCGATGATCGGGTTGATTGCAGGCTCGGTGACCTCGACCGGCTCCCAAGTGTCTTCGACGGCTGGAGCCGTGGCCGAAGTGTCAGGAACCTGGATGGAGCTGAACGTCAGGGTTGCCATGTCCGCGTGGACAAAATGGGCTTTCTTGTCATACCCACCCAAAGGGAGCCAAAGCAACAGGAGGGAAAGCACGATGGTCAGGGGTATGACCCAGCATCTCCAATGTTCACGCATGGTTCTCCCCTTGGACCAGACAGTGGATGGTGGTCACTTGCCGTTCTCTCAGAAGATCGAGGACAGGTCGTATGAGAGCGAATGGTGTCTCCTTGTCCGCGAGCAGGCAGATTTCCTCGGGAAGGGTGGTGGCTGTCAGGTCGAGCGGTTCTTCTCCCAGATAGAGGGCTCCCTCCCGGGAGACGTAGATGGTCGGGTATTCTTCCTGCAGTTCTTCCCAGGCCGGTGCGTTCGGAGCGGTGATTTCGACCGGGGTGGTACGGCTGGTGATGGCGAGAATCAGGAAAAACAGCAGAAGCAGAAAGGCGATATCGCTCATCGAGCTGGAGGGAAAGGTGTGGTTACGTCGTCGCATGAAGCACCACCTTTGTGTGGGTTTCCTCGGCAATCGAGAGGATGTCGACTACTCCCTGCCAGGTTGCATGGTCGTCTACCGTCAGGATCAGCTGACCGGCTTCATCCAACAGTTCCTTGCACTGGAAAAGCGAAATAGGCTGGTTTTGGTAACGGAGGGTGTCGTCATCCTCCAATGTCAGGGAAAGCGGGCTCGTCTCGACCGTCTCTCCGGCTGGTTTCGCCTGCCGGTAGGAGAGTGCCTTCGACACATCCAGTCCGGCAAGCAGCAGGAAGAAAATGATCAGCAGGAATGCGATGTCGCTGGACTGTGCTAGTTCTTTGCGCTTTCGTCGATGCATAGGTTGTCTGCCCAAAGGCCAAGCACATGGCTGGAAACTGCCGCGATGACGCTGATGATCAGGCCGAAGGCCGTAGTATAGAGCGCCTCATACAAGCCACTGGCGACCACCTGCAGTCTGACCGTTTCCGCCTGGCTGATCGCACGGAAAGCGCTGATCATGCCGGTGACCGTCCCGAGAAAGCCCAGGACGGGAGCGATGGAGGCGATCAGGTCGAGCAGGGAAAGGACGCGATAAGCTTTCGCCTCACTGAGCTTCTCTTTGTGCTTGGTGGCGAGAGCGAAGGTGATGATGCGCTCGACTACCAGGACAATCACCAGCACCAACAGGGCGAAGAGCGGCCACATGACCGCTCCCCCCCTGTGCATCAGTGCCATCACGTTGTCCATCAGAACTTCCAGGTTCCGCCAAGGCGGATCTTCATGCCGGGCATGGCAATACCTGCTTGGCTGGAGTAATCGGTGTCGAACAGGTTGTCGATCGCACCATAGAAGGAAAGAGCCTTCGAGACCTGTGCAGTAACTGCAAAGTTTGCAATCCAAGGATCATCATAACTCGTGTTTTCAGGTTCGCTGTTCCATGCGACATCGAAGGCGAAAGTCAGCATTTTCCAGTTGTAATCGGCACCAAGCTTGATGACATGGGTCCTATTTCCGGAGATAGGCTCATCATCGCTGAAGTCATAGTCTTCCGACAGATTGTAGCTCTTGTTGAAGAGGTAACTTCCCCAGAAGGTCAGCTTCTGGTTGTCGGTAGAGAACGGAGTGGTTTCCAAGTATTCCTCAAACCCAAAGAAAGCGCTCTCGTCAATATTCTCCAGGTTCATGATTGGATAGTTTTTGGAATCATATGCGATTAAATCCTTGAAGTATTTGGCAAAGACGGTCGTTTTTGAGACCAGATACTTGTCGAGGTTGTAATTGACTCCGACCGAAGCGCTGGTCGCTTTCTCTTTCTCCAAATCTTCATTGCTCAAATAAGAGAAGAGCCCATAATAATAATCATAATAGTACGAATCCTCATGAAGTTGATCAAAGCGAGGAATGGTTTCGGCATAGCTCACGTTCCCGGTAAGCTCAAGGTTGTCGAGCGCCTGCCAAACTGCTCCAAGTGAATCAGCGGTGGAGAATTTGTCCATGCCATCCAAATCGGAATACAGGGAGAGGCTTGCCATCGGATACAAACCGACTTTCCCGTCAGCAAGATAGATGGCGCTGGAGGCAGAGAGTTTTGGTACCACACGGTTGTAATCCTCGTCCAGTTCGTCGTCCCACATCTTGTCGTACGTGAAATCGCCGGCTACTTTCAGGGAGATGTCTTCCGTAAAGGTGAAGGTGTAATCCGTTCCGAAATGGAGTTTGTTCATCTGATGCTTGTCATATTTTGTGTAGGCATCAGTGTAATCTGGATCGTATTCGATTTGGCTGTATCTCTCATCCGCATAAAAATTGAACCCATTCCATTTTGCAGAGTTCGAGGTATTGAATACGGTGGTCTTTTGAGGTCCACTTGCGTCATAGTTCTGATAGGAATAGGTGTTGTTTGAGCGGAATGTCACGTCTGCGATGGTACCATTGACATTTGCGTTTACATGCCCATCGGCAAAGCCATTGTTATTCAAGACGGCCTTGTTCGTGTAGGAACTTGTATACGTGAAATTATTGCGAGCAAAGATTCCTCCTGCATTCAACAAAAGATTGATTTTCCCAAATACGTCAGTATAAGTGAAGTCAAGTTTCGTTGAGTCGACGCTTGGTCTTCGATCTTTTACTTTCGTTGTTCTATTGTAATAATCCCAAGGCAGGTAATACCCATTTTCTGCTGCAACAGTGAATTTGTTCTCCTCGTCACCGGAAGCTTTCTTGGTGACGATATTGATGATGCCACCTGTAGCAACAGCATTCATATTGCCGCTACCGGTCTTGATGATTTCAATGTGGTCAACGATGGAAGCGGGCAGCGAACTCAGGTCAAACGTGCTGTAAGTCGGGTTGACCAGCATGCCGTCGATGTAAATTAAGGTGTCGTTAGCGGTTGCTCCCATGACTCTGGGAGTGGACAAACTTCCAACAGCTCCTGCGGTATAGCAGGTTATTGCAGGAATTTTGTCAAACAGCTTGTCCAGCGTCTCGGCATGGTATGTCGCAATCTGCTTGTTGGTGATGACAGTCACGTAGCTTCCGGTATTCACCTGTGCGTCACTGAGCTTGTCCTCGGTCACCTCAAGGGTTTGGGCTGTGCCGAGATCCGTGTAGTTCTGGTCAGCTGCGTACGCCATGGTGGCGGCAGTGAGTCCCAGAGCCACGAAAAAGAAACCGCGCTTCTTCATGGAAGGCCTCCTCTAAGAAGATGTGCCGGATTCTTCGTGACGATGGGAACAAACACTGGGGTGCTGTGTTCTTTCTCCACGAAGAATGTGAAAAGCATGGAATCGTCTCCTGGCTTACGATTGAAACCTACTGGGGAAACCTTCTCGCACGGCGTGCAATGGCTTTTCCTGTTCGTATCGATTACAGTGGCGGGACCGCCGGGGATTCGCACCCCGTTCCGTTATTCCAGCTCCAGCGGAAGTCATGATAGAATAGCGGTGGCGTTTGGTCAACGAAAGGAGTCGTATGAGTCTGCACATTGGAGCTCAAGCGGGAGAGATTGCCGACAAGGTGTTGTTGCCTGGTGATCCGCTGAGGGCTAAGTATATCGCCGAGCATTTCCTGAACGGCGTTTCCTGCTACACGGAAGTCCGTGGCATGTATGGGTTTACCGGATTCTATGAAGGCAAACGGGTCAGCGTACAGGGTACCGGAATGGGGATTCCTTCCATCGGCATCTATATCCATGAGCTGATGGCGGAGTATGGGGTGCAGACGCTGATCCGTGTCGGTACCTGTGGGACTTTCGCGCCACAACTCAAGCTACGCGACCTGCTCATCGCCTCGGGTTCCACCCACGACAGTGCGGTGAACGCCAACCGGTTCCCGAACCTGTCCTACAGCTGCGTGCCTGATTGGCAGCTCTTGGTCAGGGCCATCGAGCAGGCCCGGAAGCTCTCGGTTCCGTTCCAGGTGGGACAGGTGCTCACCATGGACCAGTTCTACGATGACCATACTGACGAAAAGGTGAAGCTGGTCGCGAAGTACGGTTGCATGGCCTGCGACATGGAGACGGCCGAGCTCTACACCCAGGCCGCCGGCATGGGCTGTCATGCCCTGTCGGTCATGACGGTCAGTGACAGCCTGATCGACGGCAGCCAAGTGTCCGCCATCGAGCGTCAGACCAAGTTCGACGACATGGTCCGTCTTGCGCTGGAAATCATTTGAATCCTATTTTCTTGCCAGCCATTTGCCCGATGCATAGTAGACCCAGAACGCGACCGAGGTGACTACCCAGGAAACCGGATAGACCACCATCAGGCTGAAGATGGACGGGTTTGTGGGGAAGTAGCAGACGACCCACAGGATTCGTACCACGCAGATGCCGATGATGGAGAAAAGGGTAGGAATGAACGTCTGCCCGCAGCCTCCCATCGTGCCCGGCATGATTTCAAGGGTGATGTAGGAAAGGTAGATGGGGGTGATGATCCAGTAGATCTGGCTTGCTACGTCGATGACGGCGGGGTCGCTGGTGAACAGGCTGCTGATTTGCCTGTTGAAGGCCAGTGTGAAGACCGAGAGGACGACAGTGATGGCGGAGCAGATACCGAAACTGATCCAGTTCGCCTTTCGGATACGGGCGTACTGTCTGGCCCCGTAGTTCTGTCCGGCAAAGACCGTCATTGCCACGCCGAAGGAGTTGCAGATCATCCAGAAGACCGCATCCATCTTCGAATAGGCCGTGTACCCGGCCAATATGGTGGTTCCAAGCGTGTTGAGTGCCGCTTGGATGATGATGTTGCTGATTCCGTACATCGATCCCCTGACTCCGGTGGGGAGCCCGATTCGGAGCATTTGTCCTGACAGTTTTCTGTCCAGTCTCAGATCTTTCCATGCAAACCGGAAGGCCGGCTCGTAGTTCTTTCCCAAATACCGGAAGACAAGCATGGCGGAAAGGCTCATGCAGGCTACGGTTGCCCATGCGGCACCTTTGATGCCCCATTTGAAAACGGCGACGAACAGCACGTCAAGGACCATGTTCGCAACACAGGCGATAACCAGGATATACAGGGGGTGGCGGCTGTCTCCCATGGACCGGAGGATCGAGGACCCCATGTTGTACAGCATGGTGGGGATTGAACCGATGAAATAGATGTGCAGGTAGGTGACTGAAATGTCAAAAATATCGCTCGGCATGCCAATCAGGCGCATGGCGCCACGTGCGCTCCACAGTCCAAGAATGGTGATGATGGCTCCTGTGACAAGGGCCAGCGCAATACCAGTCTCGATAGCTTCATGGACCGTTTCTTTCTCTCGAGCACCGACAAGTTGGCTGACTATGACGCCGGCCCCGCTGGTCAAGCCGATGAAAAAGCCGAGAATCAGGTTGATATAGGTCGTCGTTCCTCCACCGACCGCAGCCAATGCCCCGGATCCGACAAAGCGCCCGACGACGATTGCGTCGGCCGTTCCGTACAGCTGCTGGAAGCATGCTCCGAACAGGATGGGAAAGAAGAAGGAAAGCAGGCTGGGAAGGATTGGTCCTTGGGTGATGGAGGCTCGGGTTGGTCTCATAGCTTATGATGGTACACGTTTTCCGTCAAAAAGCACAGACAGTACAAACGTTATCAGGTGCGGTTGACTTTACTGTAACATTTACCGTCGACCCACAGATTGTGGGGGCTGCCATCCCCGCCATCGCTGGCCATGGTGATGAAATAATTGAATGTCGCGACTGGATCATCCTCGTATTTCAATGCGCCTCGTTTCCAGATGGTAATCCTGTTTGCCACAATCCTATAATCGTACGTCCCATTGACCGTCGCGCCACTGGAAGTCGTGACATTGCGGATGCATACTTGCGATCCATTGGGAAAATAGAAACCGTTGCCACTGGCATTACAGAATTGCCAGCTGGCTCCATCCACATAGTCCTCGTTGGCGTTCGCGAGGAATGACGAGGTGCCATAGTAATCGTCCTCGTCCATCTGCATCAGATAATCGTCGAGCTTTTCATTCGTGGTGAAGAGGGTTTTTGTTCCATCAGAGTTCTTGAGCGTGAATTCCCCCTTGGTACTGTCGAAAGAAGGCACCGCGGTCAAGGAATAGTCCATACCAAGTTTGGTAAAACTGAGTGTCGCGCTGGTGGCGCTTGCCGAATAGGTGCCTCGATACATCGGCATTTCCTCCGTCCCTGTGGAAAGCGGCGTTATCCGCACCAATGTATTCGTCGCGTTCGTCGCATCTGTCGCCCAGAAGGAGATGGCGAAGGGCTTTCCTTCAAAAAGGTCTTTATAGCCTTCCGTTACCGAATATGTCCCGAGGAAAGAGCCGATTGTCGTGGTGGGGGAGCTTCCTGTCAGGTCCTGGTAGGTGTACGTCTTTACCGGTGGGTCGTCGCATGCCATGCACAGCAAGGCGGCTGTCAACAAGGGGATGAAAAAATATCGTTTTGCCATGGGGCCAGCTCCTCTTGTGCTGTTATACCATGTAATGTTTGGGAAAAGGAAGGGAATTCAGCCTGCTTGGTACTGGAAAACACCGAGGTCCTTTGGGCATGATGGAACCATGGCGAATCTGCTTCCTCTTACCTATGCCGGGGTGGTGATCCATGGCAAGGGCCTTGGACGCACTGTTGGCATGCCCACTGCCAATATTGCCCCTCCCGAATGTTTGCCCCTTTTGGGAGTCTATGCGTCGAGGGTGTTGGTGGACAACCATTGGTATGCCGGAGTGACCAATATCGGCTACCGTCCATCGGTCGACAAGAGAAAGGAAGTCTCGTTCGAGACTCATATCCTCGATTTCTCCGGTGATTTGTACGGGATGGTGATTACGGTCAGGCTGTGTGCGTTTCTCCGTCCCACTTTGCAGCTTCATTCGCTTCATGCAGTCAAGGCACAGGTGTTGCAAGACATCCAAATGGCTCGGCAGCTTCTCGCTTGAGCGTATTCCCTGCCAAGAGACATGATGCTTCGGACTATTCCCATCGGAACAAAAACATTTACAGAAGCAAGGCGATTTCACGCTCGGACAGGCCGGTCTTCCGCATCCCCTCGCCCAAGTTCCGCAGCATTTCGGTCTTTCCTTCGGCGATACCCTTTTCCTTCCCCTGTTCGATAAAGATCTCCCGTGCCCGTACTTCTTTCCGTCTCTTTCACGGTACGGGAGACGTGGTAGACGGGAAGCCCCTTGTGGATAAGGATCTGACGAGGTGATCGCCACCACGATGGAGTGCTTCAGCTCGGTTAGGGCTGGCCCATATGATGCCGAGGATGGGTCCGGTCATAGCCGTGTTCCCGTAGCAGGAGAACAGGAACAGCTCGTCGTCGTACAGGTTCGCTTCCGCGATGGTCTTCGTGCCCATGGCAAATACGCCTGACCTACTACACCGTTCTTTTGCCGATTTCATTCCCCAGACTTATGATTTTCGAGGAAAGCCACTGTGATATGCCTTCTTTGCTATGTCTGTTTCGCTATCCGTGGTATGATGGATTCGCATGTCGTATGGAGTGTGGAGAAGGAATATGGCTGACAAAACGGTTCAGGTGATCAAGTATGAGGGAGATAATTCCACATTCGTATGGAAGCATCCGTGCGAGGACTTCAACTCTCTGGCCCAACTGATTGTGCATGAATCCCAGGAAGCAGTGTTCTTTCTGAACGGGCAGGCGCTTGATCTGTTCGGACCGGGAAGATACACCCTTGAGACCCAAAACCTCCCATTGACGACGAAATATCTGGGCCGTGTGGCTGGCGATACCAGTCCGCTTCATGCCGAAGTGTATTTCGTCAACAAAGTGGAACAGATGGGAATCAAGTGGGGAACCGACAGCAAGATCCAGTATCTGGAACCGCGCTACGGGTTTCCATTGTCCATCGGAGCGAGCGGAGAGATGAGTCTTCGCGCCGAGGATGCAAGGAAGTTGTTGGTGAAGCTCGTCGGGACCGAGAGCTACCTGGACCAGCAAAGTCTGGCAGGCTTCTTCCGTGCGTTCTTGCTGACGCACCTCAAGTCCGCCATCGCCAAGGTGATGAAGGAAGAGAAGATAGACATCTTCGAGATAGATGAGCATCTGCTCGAGTTCTCCGATACATTGAAGGCCTTGCTTCTGCCAAAGTTCGCGGGGTATGGAGTCGCCCTCGAACAGTTTTTTGTCACCAATATCGCACGACCCGACGGGGAACGCCAGTACGAGCAGTTCAAGGATTTGCATTTCCGACAATATGCGGCGGTGGCAGAGGCAAGACTTCGCCAGCAGACCGATATCATCGGCGCCCAGACGCAGGCGCAGAAAACGGTGATCGCCAGCGAGGCGCTTGCCAGAAAACGGGCTCAGGAAGGGTACACCTACCAGCAGGAACGCGGTTTCGACGTCTCAGAGGAAGTTGCCAGGAACCAAGGTATCGGCCAGTATTCCAACCTTGGAATAGGTCTTGGCACCATGGCAGGCGTGGGTGGTGCCATCGGTGGGGGCGTCAGCGGCATGGTCAAGCAGGCGATGGCCTCGGCGGAGAAGCCGGCACCAGTGCACTGCAACCACTGTGGCGCTGTGATCCTGCCCGGAGCAAAGTTCTGTCCGTCCTGCGGGGCGCAGGTCCTCCAGGTCTGCCCAGCGTGCGGATCTTCGGTGGCTCCTGGTTCCAACTTTTGTCAGAATTGCGGAACAAGACTGGCCGGGGAGAAAGAAAAAAGATGAAAAAGCTTTTTCAATATTACGTAGCAAGTTGGATCGTCCTTTGTCTCTTGTGCAACGCAGTCGTCCTGTTGGTGTGGGGCAATACGATCGGACTGCCTCTGCTTCCAGCAGGCTTCTGGATTGCCTTTGCGTTGGTCGACCTGTCCTTTGTCGGCCAGCTTGTATGTGTCTGGTTCGCGTTCCAGAAAGGAAACGAGGAATTGTTCGCCAGATTGCCGCTGATACAGGGAAGTTATCGGAACCTCTGGTTGGCCACCGGTGTCGGTGCCCTGGTCATGGCAATTCCATCCCTGAAGCCATGGATGGCCACAGTCATCGCGCTGGTCCTCCTTGCCCTTGAGCTGAGGACCGTCCTCAAGTCCTTGGCGGCCGCGGCCTTGATGGAGACGAAAGCAGGTGACATCCGGCAGACGACAGCTTTCGTGAAGACCATGACGAATAGGGCCTTCGCTATCCTGCAAAACGCCCAGGGCGACGAGGAAAAGCAGGTTGCCCAAGAGGTGTATGACACCTTCCGCTATTCCGACCCGGTCTCATCCGGGCATACCAAGGCGATTGAGCAGGCGGTCGAGGAGGCGTTCGAGTCATACCAAGCCGCTTGCGGGAAGGAGACAGGGGCAAGGCTTGTCCGTCTCATGAAGGAACGGAACGAGCTCGCAAGGCAATCGAAAGGCAATACCTGATGGCGGTCTTCAAATGCAAGATGTGCGGCGGGACGATGGAGGTCGACGCCAACGCCACGGTTGCCGTATGTGAGTATTGTCACACCAGGCAGACGCTTCCACGGATTTCCACCGACAAGAAGCAGATGCTGTATGACCGCGCGGAGCATTTCCGTAGCGCCAATGACTTTGACAAAGCCTACTCCCTGTACGAACAGATAACCATCGAGGATCCCGATGACGCAGAGGCCTATTGGGACCTGGTGCTGTGCACCTATGGCATCGAATATGTCGAGGACCCCGCAAGCCATACACGTGTCCCTACGGTGAACCGTACCCAGCTCGTCCCCATCTTTGAAGACCTGAACTACCAGAAGGCGGTAAGCCTTGCCGATGTGTTGCAGAAAGAGGTGTATGAGGCCGAGGCAAAGGAAATCGACCGCATCCAGCAAGGGATCCTCGCCATCTCCCGCAACGAGAAGCCCTTTGATGTGTTCATCTGTTACAAGGAGGCTGACGCCGATGGCAGGCGGACGCGGGATTCGGTAATCGCCCAAGACCTGTACTATGGACTGCAGAAGGCGGGCTACAAGGTCTTTTTCTCGCGCATTACCTTGGAGCAGAAGGCCGGTACCGCGTACGAACCCTACATCTTTGCCGCCATTCGCTCGGCGAGGGTGATGGTGGTGCTTGGCACCAAACCCGAATACTTCAAGGCCGCATGGGTGCGGAACGAGTGGAGCCGGTTTCTGGCGTTGATGAAGAAGGATTCCCAGAAGCGCCTGATTCCCGCATATCGAGACATGGATCCATATGACCTGCCAGAGGAGTTTTCCTACCTGCAGGCATTGGATATGTCCCGGCTTGGTTTTCTGCAGGATATCATCGCCGGCATCAGGAAGATCCTTGGGACCAATGAGGCAAAAGGAGGAGGCTCTTCCACCAGCAAGACCAGTTCGCCTGTTGGGGAATATCCACAGAACGCCAACTACGTGGAACGAGGCATGAAAGCGCTCAAAATTGGCAGGCTGGATTTCGCCATGCAGCTTTTCAAGCGTTCCATGAATGAGGAGGTTGACAACCCTTGGGCGTATCTCGGCGCATTTTTTGTCACATACAAGCAACAGGGGGCTTTGCGGGATCAAGTCGCCACGCTGGACGACTTGTGCGGCCTGCCTGATAGTGAAATCGCGTGCAACGACGACCATGACTATTACAAGAACGCCGTCAGCCTTGCCAATGCGGATTTCAAAACCAGGTTCTTGGACAAGCGTGCTCCCATGCAGAAGATCAAGAAGGACCAATACCTTGCCGATACCATCGCGAAGTTTGAAGGAACCGAGGATCCAGAGGCGCTGCAGGACTTGGCGGAACAGCTTGCCCATACCCATGCCGACAGATTCCCTGACGGATATTCCCTCTCTTCCCTCATTCTGCAGGTAAAGGAAAAACGGCTTGACATCATCGGCGGGAATGATGGTCCTACCAAGGATCTCGTACAGCAGTGGTGGAATCTGGCGCAGGAGTTTCCCGAGGCGGACGGACCCAAGGCGACGCTTGCCTCTACCTTGGTGGACTATTTTGAAGGCGCGGTCGGCAAAATGACCACCAGAGAACAATGCGCCCAGACGATCAGCGACATCCATCAGTACGCTTCCTGGTTCCCGGAGGGCTATGACGTCTCATCCTTGATCCATACGTGTGAGGAGCGGGAGAAGGAATTCCAGCTTGCCGCGGAATATGAAAAAGCCGATAGCTTGTTCCGCAAGAAGCTGTACTCTTCGGCAAAGGAAATCTTTCTCTCCTTGGGGCAATACAAGGATGCTCCCAAACGTGTCCAGGATTGCATGGACGCGGACAACGAGCAGTTCTACCAAAGTGCGCTCAAGGCACAAAAAGAGCGCAGGTATGACTATGCGATATACCGGTACTCGTTCATTCCCAATTGGAAGGATTCCCGCGAGCGCATCGCCGCCTGCAAGCGGGGCAAGGTGTTGCAAATCCTGTTGAAAGGACTCGCCTTGTCGCCTCTCGTTTTTGCCATAGGGATTTTTATCAACTCCTTTATCTGGTGCAAAGCCCTCAGGGGGCATTGGCACCCTTTCTCCTGCTACTACTATCCCCATGAGTTCAACAAGGAAATGGAGTGTACCATCTGCGGATATTCGATGTCGTTCGAAGATGCCGAGTCCGCTTTGCCGGACGAGCAATACTACCAGCTGTGTGTTGACAGGTCAAAAACCGACGTACGTGGCCTTGCCTTGGCGAAGCTGGCCCAATGCTATCTCGCAGGAAAGGGCACCGCGGTGGATTATGTCGCGGCATATACCGCCATGAGCGATGGCGCGAGCAAGGGTTCCCTGGATGCGCGCGAGCTGAAAGAGCGCTATGAGATACGAGGAACCTTGAGGGTGGAGAATGACCTTCATTGGACGGTGTCCCACGGTCCTTATTATGTTTCAGGAAACCTTTGGATACCGTCTGGTTCGACGCTTTTCATCGACCCCGGCGTGCAGGTGATTTTTGTGAATAGGGGAAGAATTTCCTTGGACCGGGGAGCTCGCCTGCATGCGGTCGGAACTGTCGGCCAGCCGATTGGGTTTCAGAAAATAGGGGAGTTGTGGGATTGCGGAATCTTCTACGAGGATAGAAATGATGTGGATGCTTCGTATGTCACGCAAAGCTTTGACGCTGGTCTGCCGCAATACCACATCGGGGAACCGGGTCCTGCGGGCGGGATGGTGTTCTATGATGCGGGATCCTATGAGGGGAAGTGGAGGTTTCTCGAGGCCGATACCGAAGGCTCCAGCCATTTTGCTCCATTCGGATATTCCCGTTCGGCCGATGTGGCTCTCGTCACTTCTGCTGATATGGGAAGAGGAGCGGAAAACACCGACAACCTGGTGGGTGCGATGGGGAATGTCGCCTACCTCGGAGCTGTCGGGTTGCGGATGACAAACAGCTATGCCGCCAAAGTGGCAAAGGAAGATACGACAGACTCCTTTGACGATTGGTTCCTTCCCTCGATTGCGGAACTGGAACACATGAACGACGTAGACGCATTGAAGCCGTTCATACAGGGAGCCAGACTGTGGAGCTCGTCCGAATCCTCGCAAACCGAAGCGTGGGCGCTGGTTGACGGAAAACGGCAAAGCGTCCCGAGAAACGAATTCCTCCGGGTCTTGCCTATTCGGATCTTCTAGCAGGCTGGAAGTGTTTGGGACCGGCTGGATTTGGACCAACGACCCGAGGATTATGAGTCCCCCGCTCTAACCGCTGAGCTACGATCCCTTTGGTGAATGACAAAAGTATAGGAGCGGGCAAAGTCATGGTCAAGAGACGTTCGGGTATGGTACAATCCCCGACAAGGAGTCGGAGAAGATGCGTCTGAAGAAAACCCTGGTGCTTGTTGGCTTGTTTGCGAGTTGTTCGGTTTCGGCATTCGCCGCGCCAGTGAAGTACAGTTTCTGGACGCTCAGGCAGCACCCCGAGGTCGCCGGTGGTTTCATTCCCACTTGGACGGGAATGGGGCTCAGTTTCACTCCCATTTCCCTCATTGCGGACCGGAAGACCGAACTGAAGCTCTTGATTGGTGGCGGCTACACCCAGCGCAAGGCTTGGTACGACCCCAATACCGGGTTGATGTTGGATGACCAGGACCGGAACCCTTTGGTGTTTGATGTCGAGGAATACGACTGGAGGGCCCAGCTTTCCCAGGGGTTCTGGGCTTCTTGGGTTCCTGGCAAGGACTTGGTCACCTTGTATGTGGGCTATGATGGCATGTTCACCCGTACCCATGACTCGATGGTGGAGGGAGAGAGAAGGGAGAACGGCTCGTCTTCTTCGAAGCAGGAAGTGCTCAGCATCGACGACTGGTTTGCACAAAGCCTGTATAGTGGCGCCTCGCCCAAGCACAACCCCTACTATCCTGATATGGGTGACACATTGGCGGCTACCTTGTACGGTGGCGTCAAGCTGGACGCCATGCGCGACACGATCAGTACCCAGGATGGGTTCTCAACTGAAGTCAACGTGCGTTACATGCCCGGACCGCTGAACGACAGTATGGACGGAAGGGCAGATTGTTACAGTGTCACCAGCAATACGGTCTTTGCCAAGACGCTGTGTTCGGTGAAGGACGTGAAGGGAAGGAACCTCTTTTCGGCCGTTGCTCTTGACCGTTTCAACGTCAACTGGACCAGTGGCGACATCATCCCCCTCAGCCTGCAGGAATCGACTGCCCTTGGCCGCAAGGTGCGTGGCTTCAGCTACTGGTCCTACGATACCGAGCTTTCGCTGGTCAACAACGCGGAAATCCGCCTGTGCGGGCCCGAAGCCCTGATCAAGGGAGTCATGCCCCGCTTCAATTTTTTCTATGACGTGGGTTTTGGATGTGGCAACTACTACAACACCAATGTCAGCGACACCAATTTTCTTTCCTCGACGGGCGTGCAGGCGACCATCACCCTCTACGACTTCTTCGACCTAGGACTGCAGTACGCCTACCTGTTCCACGGTCATGACTATACCCACTATGATGATTCGGTCACCATGCGGGTCACCTTCTTCCTGGATTTCTGAAAGCAAGCCGCGTGGAGACTCCTTTTACAGGCAAGCTGATTGGGTATTTCTTCTGGTTACTTGTACAGCAGGGGGTTTTCCTCGCTAAGCTCGAGAATCTTGCTGGTGTCGATGCCCAGGGAGCCGAGTGTCTGTTTGGTCTGGTCCCTGCGGACTTTGGGAACCCAGCGCACCGTGATCCGGACAAGTCCGCCATCGGTCATCTCCGCGTAGGGACGAAGCCCTGCCTGCGCCAGCTGGGCGTACAGGCTCATCGCGTTGTCCACGTTGTTGGTGGAAAGGATCTGATACTTGTACCAGCCGGTGTCTCCGGGCCTGTTGTACTTGCTCTCCGGCACCTGTGGCTCATAGAGCACGGTCAGGGTGACCGGGGCGATGCCCTCTTCCTTCATGCCGAGCTCGGTTGCGGCTCGCGGGGTCAGGTCGATGATCCGGCCGTCCACATAGGGCCCCCGGTCGTTGATCCGGACTTCGATGCTCTTTCCGGTCAGCCGGTTGGTCACCTGCACGCGTGTGCCGAATTTCATCGTCTTGTGGGCCGCGCTCATCGAATTGGGGTCGAACACATCCCCGTTTGCGGTAAGTGCGCCCGGGGTGTCGCTGGTGTACCACGAGGCGTAGCCAGCCTCGACAGCCTCGGCGCACAGGGAGAGCGCGCTGAGACTTGCCATCAAGAGAAGAAGTACGAAACGTTTCATACTCCAAGAGTATAGCCGTTCGGTTTTGGGGTGGCAACGGTTGTTTGTTTTAAATCGTTCGATTATACTAGCTTGCACTATGGCTAAGAAGAATGAGCAGGCCCCGAAGCATTGGGCTGATATCTATGCTGAAAAGGTGATCCGCGAGAAAGGTGACAAGCCGTTGTACACCTGCGCGAGCGGTATTACTCCGTCCGGAACCGTCCATATCGGGAACTTCCGCGAAATCATTTCCGTCGACCTGGTCGTCCGCGCCCTTCGGGAGATGGGCAAGCAGGTCCGCTTCATCTATAGCTGGGATGACTATGATGTTTTCCGCAAGGTGCCGAAGAACATGCCGGAACCGGAGTTGCTGGCCAAGTATCTGCGCTACCCGATCGTGCTGGTTCCCGATACCACCGGCCGTGCCGACAACTACGCCCGCGGAAACGAAATCGACGTCGAAAGGGAGTTGCCGAAAGTCGGCATCCATCCCGAGTACATCTACCAGGCGGCACGCTACCGTGCCAGCGAGTATGCCGACGGCATCCGCATGGCCTTGGAGAAGCGCGACGAGATCAAGGCGATCTTGGACAAATACCGCACCGAACCGCTTCCCGACACCTGGCTCCCGATTTCCGTATTTTCCTCCTTCACCCACAAGGACACCACGACGGTGCTTTCCTGGGATGGCGAGTGGGGAATCACCTACCGCGACGATTCGACCGGCCAGACCGAGACCATCGACCTTCGCAAGACCAGCTTGGCCAAGCTGCCTTGGCGTGTGGACTGGCCGATGCGTTGGAAGCGCGAGCAGGTCGACTTCGAGCCTGCCGGCAAGGACCACCACTCCGAGGGTGGTTCGTTCGATACCTCCAAGGAAGTCGTCGAACTGTTCGGCGGCCATGCCCCGGTTTCCTTCCAGTATGATTTCATCTCCATCAAGGGCCATGGCGGGAAGATTTCTTCTTCCAGCGGCGACGTCGTCTCGCTTCCGGATGTCCTGGAGATCTACACTCCCGAGGTGACCAGGTACATGTTCGTCGGTACCAAGCCGAACTCCGAGTTCTCCATCAGCTTCGACCTGGACGTCCTGAAACTCTACGAGGACTACGACAACTGCGAACGCATCACCTTCGGCCTGCTGCCGGTCAAGGAGGAGCGCAAGGCTTACGAGACCCGTATCTACCAGCTCTCCCAGGTCGACAAGGTCCCGGAAACGATCAGCTACCAGATTCCGTTCCGCCATCTCTGCAACCTGCTCCAGATCCACGGCATGGATGTCGACGCCGTGGTCAAGAGCCTGCCCGACGTGAAGCCGGAGCAGCTTGACCGTCTGGTGGCAAAGGCCACCTGCGCACGCAACTGGATCGAGAAGTACGCCCCAGAAGACTTCAAGTTCCACCTGCAGACTGAGAAGGACGAGAAGGTGGGTGTCGGCGGGAATGAAAAGCAGGCCATCGGCAACCTGGCCGCTCTGGTCGGGAAGATGGATGGCATGGACCGCAAGGCGTTCACCGAGGCCATGTACGCCTGTGCCACCGATGCCGGACTGGAGACGGGCGCGTTCTTCACCGTCGTCTACAAGGTCCTGATCGGCAAGGAGAAAGGACCGAAACTGGCTGACTTCATCCGTACCTGCGGCAAGGACAAAGTGCTTCCGATTCTGCAGAGATATCTCTGATGCAAGAAGCCTTTATCCGAAAGGGGGTGTCGTCCGAGTGAGGTGAACCCCCAGAGTTGGACCTGAAATAATCCTAGGCTACCTTTTCTCTGAAAATCAATGGAGAAAGGTAGCCTAGCTTTATCTGTATCCTTT
>OMYY01000016.1 GCA_900315435.1 uncultured Spirochaetaceae bacterium | reverse complement strand
ACCGCTTGGGGAAGGGGTCCCGTCGCCCTACCTTTGACGGAAACGCCGGACCGTCTGGAGGTAGTGTCGCCGCATGGCTTCCTCAAACTCGGCGTTTGAGGCGTATTCGTACCCCATCACCGGTTTCCACAGCTTCGGGTCCTCGAAGCAGAGGTAGAAGAAGGGATTCCTGTCTTCCGGCTCCTTCCATTCCGGCGCAAAGGCGTGGTAGGCGTTCTTGAAGATCCGCTGCTTGGTCTCGATCGGATAGGAGTATTTCCCGGCGAAGGGAACCAGTTCCATATCCAGAATCCTGGAGGGGCGGCCACCCTTACGCAGCGCCTTGATCACGCTCTTTGTGAAGGTCAGCGTCCCCATGGACACCATCATCACCTCTTCCGGCCGGAACCTGGCCATGATTTGTCCGACCACTTCCTGGTAGGCCTGTTCCCACCCTTGGAAATAGACCATCGGATGGAGGTGGAAGCCGACCGGGATGTGGTGGTCCGCCACAATGCGTGCGGCATCCAGCCGCGCCTTGAGACTGGATGTGAGCAGCTCTTCCTTCTCGATGATCAGCGGGGCGTTCAGGCTCCAGGTGGCGACGATGTTCTTGGGCCAGTCGTCACTGATCCAATCGGTCCTGGAGCTCTTGGTCTTCAGCTCGATGATCAAGTCGGGATAGCGCCTGGCAAGGACTTTCAGAGCGTCCAAGGTCCCGAAATCATTGCCCCAGAGCAGGCTGTCGCTGGATTGTCCGGTGCCGATATGCCAGGTGCCGGGGTCGAGCTCAAGGGTTTCCAGCCGCTCCTTGAGGTTGCCGACAATCCTGATTTCGTTCTTTCCGTAAAAGGTCTGGACGGCGCAGTAGGCGCAACCGAAGGAACACTGCTCGACGGCGTCCAGCGTCTTCAGGTTGCAGCAGCGGGTCTGCTCGCCATCAGCCGGGCAGGGACAACGGCCCATGAAGGTCTCCGGGGCTGTGAAGACGGCCTTCGGTTTCCGGTCCAAGAGCCGTGGGCTCTGGAAGGTGGAGTAGTCGGTAGGGCGTTTCCGCTCGGCATCGACGAAGCGCCGGGCCTGACCGAGCAGCAGCTTGCCCCGCTGTCCGCTGCTGGCCTTGTCCACCAGCGAAAGGTCGACATGGTCAGCCAGCGACCCCATCTCCCACAGGGCCAGGTCCTCCTCCATCCGCTCGAGCTGCAATCCTTCCTGGAAGGAAAGATGGTAGCGGCCTTTCCATTGCTGCACGACGTCGTCCATAGGACTATGATAGGGCGTTGGTTGTTGCCGAGGCAAGGTCGGGTGGGTAGTATGGACAGTATGGGAAAGAGCTACAACGGGGATGTGGAGAACCTGGGACTTTCGGTGCATGAGGACAGCCTCACGCCGAAGCAACAGGCCCACGCGCTCCCCCACAACAGCGGCGTCTACCTGATGAGGGATGGCAAGGGGACGGTAATCTACGTCGGAAAGGCGAAAGACCTGCATCGCAGGGTGACCAGCTATTTCCTTGCGAACCGCCCACCGAAGACCGCCGCACTGGTGGCCAAGATCCGGCATATCGACCATATCATCACCGGCAACGAGTACGAGGCGCTCGTGCTGGAGAACAACCTGATCAAGAAGTACAACCCCCACTACAATATCGACTTGAAGGACGGCAAGAGCTATCCGGTCATCCGGATCACCCACGAGGACTTCCCCAAGGTCTTCAAGACCCGCCGTCTGGTCAACGACGGATCGAAGTACTTCGGCCCGTATCCGGACGCCAGCAAGCTGGACACGTTCCTCGACCTGATCCAGAAAATCTTTCCCCTGCGGCGTTGCGGCACCCCGCTGAAGAAGCAGCTCCGCCCCTGCCTGTACTACCATCTCGGACTTTGTGGCGGCCCCTGTGCCGGACTCGTCTCCAAAGAGCGGTACCGTTCCTCCATTGACGAGGTGGAGCGCTTCCTCTCTGGCGACGACCAGAGCCTGAAGCAGAAGCTGAAAAGCGAGATGGAGGCTGACGCCAAGGCCTTCAAGTTCGAGGAAGCGGCCAAGAAGCGGGACATGCTGGTCGCTTTGGAGGCGGTGGGCAAGGAGCAGGAGGTCCAGGACTTCACGAGCGAAGCGCGCGACTATGCCGCGATCGAGATGCGTTCTCCGCTGTGCACGGTCAGCATCATGCAGATGCGGGACGGCCGTCTGATCGGCCGTGCCCTCTACCGGGCCGAGACCTTCGACGACGAGACGGAGACGTTGATGGACTTCCTCGTCCGCTACTACTCGGACGGCAAGAAGCTGCCACGGTACCTCTATGTCTCCCACGAGATTGACGTTCCGCTGATTAGTGAATTCTTCAAGAAGCAGTTCGGCGGGGATCTGGAGGTGACGGTGCCCACCGATGGCAGGCATTACCGGATCCTCCGCATGGCGGTGGAGAATGCCCGTAGCGACGTAGAGCGTCGCTTGAAGAGCAGGGACAACACCAAGGCGCTGGAACTGCTGCAGAAGGAGCTCGACCTGCCCACGGTACCCACCCTGATCGAGGGCTACGATATCGCCCAGCTCTCAGGCAAGTACACCGTCGCCAGCATGATCAGCTTCCGGGACGGAAACCCCAACAGGGAAGGCTATCGCCGCTTCAATATCAAGGGGCTGGACGGGAAGATCGATGATTTCGAAAGTATGCGCGAGGCCACTGCCAGGCGCTATACCCGGGTGGTCAATGAGAATCTGGAGCATCCGGGACTGATTCTGATTGACGGCGGAAAGGGGCAGGTGATGGCAGTCCGGGAAATCCTGGACAGCCTGGGGCTGACCGACGTGCCGATAGTCGGCCTTGCCAAGGACATGGAGGAGATCGTCTTCGACCACGACCGACCTCCGCTTTTGCTCGATCCGAGCGACGAGGGACTGCGCGTCCTGATTGCGGTGCGCGATGAATGCCACCGCTTCGCCACGACGGCAAACCAGAACCAGCGGTCGGTGGACGCCACCTTCAAGGTGCTTGAATCGATCGACGGGGTGGGGCCGGCCCGCAGCCAGCGGTTGATGAAGACCTTCGGAAGTCTGGACGAGCTGATGCGTCAGAGCCCCGAAGACTTGGCCTCCAAGGGAAAGGTCCCCAAGGCAGTCGCCGAGCGGATCCTCCGGACATTGAAGCTATAGGAAAGGGGAAATCCGTCCCATTCGATAGATTCATTCCATCGATGCGGCCGTGACGAAGACGGGGCTTGCAATCCTCTTTCCGTTATGGAGGATGATGGTGGAAAGCAACTGTTCCCAGAGCGTCGTGCTCATGTCCCCTGCGCCTTTGAGCGGGATGTCGGCGTCCTCAAAGCAGGAAAGTACCTGGCGTGCCTGATCCAGCGAGTAGTTGGACAGCGCCTTGTGGTAGGTGGTCCTGTCCTTCGGCGTATAGACTCCGGCGTTTTTGCCAAAGACCTGGGCTTTCAGGAACGCCTCCTTCTCACTGTGTGTCTGGTGGTAGAGTTCCTCGATGGAAAGCAGTTTCCGGAACTGGAAGAGCAGTTGGGAATAGAGGGAGAAGCTGGTCCTGCTGTCCCCTAAGGCGAAAATCTGCTGCAGGATCCGGATAGATCCTTTCAGGTCCCGCGCCATGATTGCGGGAAAGAGGGTGAAGGCATCCTCCTCCTTGGTGTTGGCCATGTAGGTTTCGACCGCCTCTCCATCTACCGGCGTCGACCGTTTCTCAAGCTGCCAGAAAAGGATCAGCTGGTTGGCGGCGATTTTCAGCTCGGTGGTGTTGTTCTCCACCATGTCCAGCAGGGTGCTGATGCCGTCCGGGGTGATGGTGATGCCATGCCGGTGGAAATAGCTTCCGACCCATTCTTCCTTCCGGTCATCGAACATCTCGTAGAACATGGTCGTCAGGTTCTTCGGGATGGTGGTCTGGAGTACCTTTCCTTCCCGCAGGTAGGTTTCGTCGCTGACCAGGATCAAGGTCGCCTGATAGGGTGCGGGTTTGGGAGCAAGCAGCGGCTTGAGGAAGTCCGCCAGCTGCTTGCTTTCCTTCGCACCGAGCATTTCGACTTGACTGAGGATGACCAGTTGCCAGCTGGCAAAAAAGCCCACAGTGGTCAGGTTCTGGTACATCTGTCCTTCCCAGCCCTCGTCGGTGGGGTAGTAATGGTGGACTTCGGGGGTGGAACCATTCTCCTTGGCGATCTGGTTCCGGATTGCCTTGATCCGTTCCTGCTTCTCGCCCGTCTCGGGGCCGAGCAGGAGGTAGACGGGCGCCACCATCAGTAAGACCTGACCAGCAGCACCAGTTTGCCGTGGATGCGGCAGTCACGGGTGCGGATCGGCCCCATCGAACTGTTGCAGGGCCTCAGCTCGATGAAGTCCTGCATCGGATAGAAGCGCTTGAGGGTGATTCCATCGTCATCCACGCTGGCCGCGACAATCTGGCCCCGCTCGGCACTCTCGCACTGCTCGAGGATGACGACGTCTCCGTCGTTGATGCCGGCCTCGATCATGCTTTCGCCACGGACATGCAGGGCAAAGTAGGTATGCTTGCCTCCGTGCAGCATGGTGGCGGGGATGTCCAGGTTGTACTCGATGTTCTCTTCGCTGAGCAGCGGCTTGCCGGCGGCGATGGTACCGACCAAGGGTACCTGGATCGTCTCGGCCAAGGGGGAGAACTGGTCGTCGATCAGTTCGATCGAGCGGGAAACTCCCGGAGTCATGCGGATGATGCCCTTGCGCTCCAGCGCTTTCAGGTGGTCATGTCCCGCCTTGACGGAGAATCCGAACTCGCTGGCGATGTCGCGCACCGACGGAGAGTACTTCTTCTCCTTGATGAAGGTGGCGATGTAGGTGGCGATTGCCTTTTGCCTGTCGGTGACTGTTTTCATGGTTTACTCCTCGAAATGGTGCTCGAAAAGTCTCTGGATCGCGTCAGCCAGAGCCTCCTCGTCGGGTCCCTCGGCCCGCATGGTCAGCTTGGTGCCGTAGGGGGCGCCCAGCGTGATGATTCCCATGATCGACTTCCCATCGACAATCATCGTGTCCTTGGTGAAGGTCAATTTGCTCTTGAATCGTCCGGCCGTCTTGACGATGGCCGCCGCCGGTCTTGCGTGGATTCCCGCCCGGTTGGAAATGGTCAATGCGCGCTCCACCATCAGTTCTGCTCCTCGTCCGTGGAATGGTAATAGACATTCCGTGCAGTCTCGCTTTCCAGCCACTTGAGGACGCTCTGGTCGAACTCCTTGGCGCTGTAGTAGCCGAGTTTCTTCAGCCGCTCGTTGCGTGCCGCCGTCTCGATCAGCACCGGGATGTTCCTCCCTGGCTTTACGGGAATGAGGAGTTTGGGAACGGAAATGCCCAGGAATGTGTCGGTCTGTTCTTCCTCACCGACCCGGTCGTAGTTCTTTGTCGAGTCCCATTCTTCCAGATGGACGGAGAGCTGGATTTGTTTCTTGTCCCTGATGGCGCCGACGCCAAAGAGGGTGGAGATGTTGATGATGCCGATGCCCCGGATTTCCATGTGATGGGCGAGGGTGGGGTTTTCTCCCATGCCGATCAGGTAGGAGTCTCCGATGTTCTTCATCCGTACCGTATCGTCGCTGATCAGGCGGTGCCCCCGCTCGATCAGCTCGAGGGCGGCCTCGCTCTTGCCGACTCCACTCTCGCCGGTAATCAGCACGCCGATGCCGAAGACCTCGACGAGGACGGCATGGATGGTCATGGTGGGGGCGAAGACCTCTCCCAAAGACCCGTACAGGCGGCGGGCAAAGTCGGCGCTGAGAAGCGGAGTGACCAGAACCGGAGTGCTGGTCTCTTCGGCCAGCCGCAAGAAGGGTCCGGTCGGCTGTCCGCCGTCACAGAAGATGCAGCAGGGGACGTGGTGGTCGAACAGCTGGGCGTAGGTATCGGTCCGCTTCTCCCGGTCCAGCTTGTCCATGTATTTCTGTTCTCCATGGCCGAAGACCTGGATGCTTTCGGCGGCGAACTCCTCGAAGAAACCGGTCAGCGGAAGGCCGGGACGGGAAATCTTGCTGTTGGTGATCTTGCGCGACAGCCCGCTTCGGCCTGCGATGCAGTGCAGATCGAGGTGGTTGTGCTCCTTCAGGTCCAAGTCAAGAAGATCAAGTACGGTAAAGTCGGACATACGTATACCTTGGCTTCACCCTACCATAAAGTCGGGAGAAACGCTACACAAAAAACTACTATAACTTTGCAAAGGTTACAAGGAACGACGTTTCTTTTGGAAAATGTACCGCACTGCCTGGCGCTTGACAGGGCAGAAGGAGAGCCTTTCCTCGAAGGAGACCGGACAGGCTCCACAGACCGGGCAGGTATGGCAGATGCTGATCGTGTTGCGGTCGGTCGCTTTGGCGATCCTGTAGATTTGGGTGCGCCGTCTTTCCAGCCAGAGAAGGTACTTTCCGCAGGAGCCGGCGTCGTCGCACGGCTCTCCTCCGACCGCCTTCTCGCAGAGCGTGCAAGGCTCGCCCAGGACGGGAAGGGAGCTGGAAAGGGAGAAAAGCAAATCTTGGGTCAGGTCCGTCATGCATCCAGTGTTTCTCTTTCCGTGATGCGTGTCAATGCGCCTGCAGCTGCCATTTTTCTCGCCGATTCGTCAAATCGCATGTATACTGGAACCAGCAATCAAACGAAACGATGGAGGAGGCGCGTATGCAAATCAACGCAAGAGGCGTTCACTACAATCCGAGTGATGAGACCAAGGCTTTTCTGGATAAGAAACTGAAAAAGCTTTCCTTCGCGGAGACTTATCTGCAGGATCTGGATATCGTCATGACCCGCAACACGCTGGGACAAGGATATCATCTCGACGCGAAACTCCATTTCAAATGGGGCAGCGTGAAGATGGTCAGCCAGGACTGCATCGAGCTCTACGAGGGTATCGAGCTGATTGCCGACAAGATCGAGAATACCGCCCGTAAGGAAAAAGAGAAGGTCAAGGAGCACTAACGCTCGAACGAGGAATCGAGCCCCATCTGGGCCCGGTATTTCGCCACCGTGCGACGGGCGACTTTGACACCTTTTCCGGCCAGAAGGTCGCTGATCTTCTGGTCGGAAAGTTTTTTCTTTCCTGCCGCATTCTGGAGGATCTCCCGGATCATCTCCTGGACGCTGTTCTTGCTTGCTCCGTCGACCCCGCTGACAAACAGGCTCTTCAGCGGAAGGATGCCCCAGTCGGTCTCGATGTATTTGTTGGATACCAGACGGCTGACCGTCCCCTCGCTCACCTCCATGTCGTCGGCGAGCTGTTTCTGGCTCAGCGGTTTCAGATATTTGGTTCCCTTGAAGAAGAACTCTTGCTGCAGGGAACAGAGACGTCTGCCCATCCGCTCCAGATTGGTATGACGGAAATCGATTTGCGAGATCAGGACCTTCGCCTCGCGGATTTGTCCGGAAAGGTAGCTCTTTGCCTTCTGGTCCTTGGTGGTCTTCTCCATCTCGAGGTATTGGGGGTCAAGGGTCAGGGTAGGAATCGCCTCATCGTTGACATCAAGCAACAGGCTGCCGTCTTTGGCGTGGACGCTGAGGTCCGGGGTGATCGCGTCGGAGAACTCTTCCGAGTAGCTGCGGCCCGGATAGAGGGTCAGCGTCTTCATGAATGCGAAAATCGCAGCAAGGTCTCCTTTGTCGCAGTCGAGCTGGGAGGCCGCTGCCTCCACCTTGCCTGACGCCATCAGTTGCAAGGCGTTGTCGCTGTGGACCAGCTTGTCCAAAAGCGCGACTTCCTCCGGCTTCAGCTTGCGGTCTTTGCCCTGCACTACCAGGCTCTCTCTCCAGGAAGGGACAAAGCAGCCGACCGGATCCAGGCCTTGCAGGATGGGAAGCACCTGCTCCTTCACCGAGGCAAGGTAGGAGGGGAGGATTTCGTCGGGGTTCCGGCTCCAGAAACCATTGCCGTCAAGATTGCTGGCCAGTAGCTCCCCGGCCTGCATCTGGCGCTCATCGAGTTTCTCCAGCCGCAGCTGGGAAAGCAGGTGGTCCTGGAGGCTTTCGCCAAAGCCGGGGCTGTTCTCCAACGCCGCCATGGCGCGGTCGCTCGCCTCTTCGTCGTAGCCATCAGGCTGGGCATGGTCGTACTGCTCCCAGCTGGAAGGGTCGTCCCGCTTGTCGCTCTCGTCCTTGTCATAGGCCGAATCGTCGCTTCCCGAGAGGTCGGAACCTTCGCTTTGGGTGTGCATTTCCAGTACCGGGTTGGTGAGGATGGCATCCGATACCTTCTGCTGCAGCTCGGCCAACGGCATGGCGGCGAGCTGCAGGTTCTGGATCATCTGCGCGCTGAGCTTCTGCTGGAGCGATGTCTCCAGTACCATCGAGGTAGCCACGCTCATTCCTCCTCGAAATCGTCGCCGAAGTAGATGTCTCTGGCCGTCTGGCTGGAGAGCAGGTCGCCCTTGGTGCCGCTGACCAGGATGGTGCCGTCGTTGATCAGGTAGGAACGGTCGGTGATGGCGAGGGTGTCGCGGACGTTGTGGTCGGTCACCAGCACGCCGATGCCCTTGCCGGCCAGTTGCCTGACCAGTTGCTTGATCTCGAAGACCGCCTTGGGGTCGATGCCGGCGAAGGGTTCGTCCAGCAGGAGGAACAAAGGGTTGGTTCCCAGCGCACGGGCGATTTCGGTACGGCGCCGCTCGCCACCGGAGAGGGTATAGCCTTTCTGGTCGGCGAGGTGCGCGATTCCGAACTCCTCCAGCAGTTCGTCCACCCGCCGCTTCCGTCCCTGGGAGTCCAAGTCCTTGCGGGTCTCGACGACGAGACGCAGGTTGTCCCGCACGCTGAGCTTCCGGAAGATCGAGGGTTCCTGGGGCAGGTAGGACAGTCCCAGTTTGGCCCTTTGGTACATGGCGAGGCGGGAGATATCATGGCCTGCCAGCAGAATCTGTCCCTTGTCCGCCTTGATGAAGCCGACCACCATGTAGAAGGTGGTGGTCTTGCCGGCACCGTTGGGTCCCAGGAGTCCGACCACCTCGCCCGACTGCATGGAGAACGAGATGTCCTTGACGACCCAGCGCTTTCCATAGCGTTTGGCCAGATGGTTCAGCGAGAGGGTTCTTGCTTCATCCATGGACAGTTCCTTTGATGGAGCCGTCCATCGTGATTTCCTCGGTATCCAGATTGACGGTGATGGCATGAGCCTGGTAGGTGTCCCCGTCCCACTGGACGGTGGCGGTGCCGCTCAGGCTGAGCTTCTGTCCGTCCCGGTCGAAAAGGACCCGATCCGCCCTGCACACCATCGTTCCGCGCTCGGTGGTGCGGACCAGCCGGACGTGGCTTTCCAGCTCCATGGTGCCTTCTTCCATGTCGAAGAGCAGGTTCCCGGCCGAGGCGCCCACCCTGTTCTGCATGTCGGTGATTTCCACCCAGCTGTGGATGGTGATCTGCTTCCGGGTACGGTCATAGGCGATGGCGGGACTGGTGACGGTCAGCCCTTGGGTGTCGTCGGTGACGGTTACGTTGCCAGAGCAGGTGACCAGTCCGTAGTCGTCCCCGCGAAGGGATATGGTGTCGGCGTGAAGCTGGAGACTGTCGGCGCTTACATCGGCACCTCCGGAGAGGACAATCTGCCGTGCCCCTTCGGCCATCTGCATGCGGGTGTATCCGCCCGAGAAGGTAATCGGGGCGGAAAAGAGGGCAGGGACCGCAAGCAGGAGCGATGTGGCGACAAGCGCGCGTCTGGTCAATTCTGCACCTCCCCCTGGTCGATTCTCGCGAACTCATAGGAGTCCCGCGACAGATCCCCGCGGAAGCCGCTGCCGGTGATGGTGCCGCTCCCGTCAAACGTCACCTCTACCACGCCATCGGGTGCGCTGGAAAGGACCTGCTGTCCATTATTCCATGAAATCGTCTCCGCGGAAATGGCAAAACCGCCGGAAGGCTGGGCGATATGGACGTTTCCCGCAAGGGTGACATCGTTGGTTTGTGTGTCGATGGTCACCAGGTCGCTGCTTCCCCGGATGCCCCCATCTCCCTGCTGGGTGAAGGAAGCTCTTTCCAGAACCGCCAGGTGCTGCCTGTCGTCGATGGTGATCCGCGCCGCCTTTACCAAAATCGGCACGATGTTCCGGGTAGAGAAGCGATACGTGGCTTCCTCCAGCACCATCGTCGGCAGCTCGGGCTCGGCGGCCTGCAGTTCCTCGGGCGGGCGGGGAGTACAGGAGAGCAGGATCAGGGACGCCAAAAGCAGGAAGGTGTATCTCATCCGATGACGCCGGCTACCGAAGGCAGATAGCGGTGCCTTTGGTGCCGGAAATAGACGGCGACCAGGACGAATCCTACCGCCACCCCCAGGAATCCCATCAGGGTGGCGCCTTTCTCGCCCAAAGAGGAGAAGAGCAGATAGAAAAGCGGGAAGCAGAGCAGGGGGACCATCAGCGTGACCAGCGTGCTGGCGATGGTGCGGGCAGGGGGAAGGTAGAGGCTGACCACCATGCCGCTTTCCAGCTGGAAGTGGTTGTCGTTGGTTGCCTCGAACTCGCGTCCCTTGGTGTTGCAGAAGGCGGCGCTCTTGCAACCGGTGCAGGCGCTGGTAGTGCAGCCGACCCTGACCAGATCCTCCGAGATCACCTCTTTGACGATGGCCTGCTCGTACATCTTATGCTTCTCCTTCCGGAACTCCGGAATCCTCGACGGGAACCCGGATTGGCTCGATGCCGGTGGCCTTGCCGTCCTCGCCAATCTGGACAAGGACCGCCTGCAATTCCAGCTGGTTCCAGTTCTCGCGGGAGCGCTCCGGGATGCTGGTCAGCAACTTGCGCAGCTCCACATCATTGGCGAATCCACCGATGCTCATCTGCGAGCCGCACCGGCCGTTGTCGGTGATATAGGCGGTGCCGCCGGGCAGGATTCTCGCATCGGCGCTCATCACCTTGGTGTGGGTGCCGATCACCGCGCTCACCTTGCCGTCCAGCATATATCCCATCGTCTGCTTCTCGGCGGAGGTCGAGGCATGGAACTGGACCAGGAAGACCGGGTCTTTCACCTCGCTCCGCATCTTCTCCACGGTGGACTGCACCAGCCCGAAAGGGTTGTTCAGATGGACCCGGTTGAAACTGCTGGTGCCTAGCAGGTTGATCACGACCAGGTTCTTGTCGCCGACCGGATAGATGCGCACGCCACGTCCCGGATTCCCCATCGGATAGTTTGCCGGACGGAGGATCCAGTTGTTTTTGCCTAGGAAGTCGACCATGTCAAGCTTGAAGTAGATCTTCTCGCCTCCGGTCAGCACGTCGATGCCGAGCTTGTGCAGCTGGATCGCGTGTGCCTTGCCCAGACCGAAGCCGCCAGTCGCTCCTTCGGCGTTGGCGATGACGAAGTCCACGTGGTGTTTCTCGCGCAGGTCCTTGAGGTTCTTGGCGCAGGTAATGCCGGGTTTCCCGACAATCTCGCCGACAAAAAGCACATTCATTCCTTAAAAGTAAGGCTTTTCAATGGGGAAGGCAAGGCTTTACACTTTGAGCCATGAATGTCACCCAGCTGTGCGCCACCTTTGATCCTGAAATCCGGCTGTCCACCCCCCAGAGGCTGCGGGGAGACCTTTCCTTCCTTTCCAGCCGGCCCGAGGATCCCTGCCTGCTTTCCCGGATGCTTGCTCCCCAGGAAGGTTGCACCCTGACCGGCTTTCCCCTCGGCTTCCACCGCCTCGCCTATCAGGTCGACCAGCGGACCCTCCACGCGATCATGCTTGGTGGCTTTGTCCGCCCCTTCACCGCAGGTCGGGGTCTGGTCAACGGGCAGACCAGCCGCCAGCTTTGCCTGTCGGTTCCCCAACCCGTGGAATCCCGCGATGGCAAGGAAGGAAGACCCTACCAGGATGCCTACTGCCTGTTGCAGAACCGGAACGACCTGCTTCCGTGGAGTGGAGACGTGGTGGTCTTCGGGCCGGAAAGGCGTCGTCTTGCCTCGCTCCTTGGGGGCAAGACATGGGAGAGGGGAGAACGCGAGAGGGAAGATGCGCTCCTGGTGGTGCTCGTCCAGAGAAAACCCGGCAAATGGGACGAGGTCCTTCCTTGGGAGGTGGGTGCCTTTCCCGTCTGGAAACATACCTTGGTGGTTCTTGCATGCGAGAGCGCCTTGGAGACGGAGAGCTGGAAGGAACATGTGGACGCCATTTTGTCCACCTTCACCCACAAGCCCGACAACCAGCTGCTGGCGGACCTGATCCGCGGAAAGCGGTGTCCCAGTGGCTGTCTGCCCTATGCGATGCCACGTCAGATCCCCGCAGGATGGAGCGTGCGGAGGGGATGCCTGGTTCCTGTCGACCGCTGGGGTGCCGTGCGGATTCCTCCGTTCTTTGGCTATCGGGCGAGAAAGGAACACGCATTCTGCTTCGGCCATGGGCTGACCTACACCACATTCGCTTTCCATGACTTGCACGTGGAAAAGACGTCGCTTTCCTTCCAGGTGGGCAATATCGGAAAACGGGCGGCAAGCGCTCCTGTGGAAATCTACGTCCAGCACTTGGAGAGCCGGGTTCCCCAACCCGCTGCGGTATTACGGGATTTTTGCCGTGTTCCGCTCGAGCCGGGGGAAAGCATGACGGTCACCATACCCCTGGATGACCGGTTGGTTTCCGTATGGGACGACGAGAGCTGGGCCTTCGTCAGGGGAAGGGGCTCCTGCCTTGTCCAGGTCGGCACCAGCTCCGAATCAATCTCGCTCTGTGCGGAACTCACGCTTTGATCAGATGGACGTCACGATAGTGGCGCTCCATGTCGACCACCTGGCCTGAGAGCAGGATGATGCCGACCAGGTTGGGGATGATCATCAATCCGTTGAAGGTGTCGGCAAGGTCCCAGGCGAAACCAAGGGTGGACTGGCTGCCGACCAGGATGGTGACGACCCAGAAGAGCTTGACCACTTGTTTGCTCTTGGGGCCGAACAGGTACTCGGCAGCGCGCTCGGCATAGGTGTAGTAGCTGATCAGGCAGGAGAATCCGAACAGGAGCACCGCTCCGAGGCAGATGAACCCGCCGATGCCGCCGGGCAGCAGTTTGTCGAAGGCCCGCATGGTGAGTACCGCCCCGTCGTACTGGCCGCCTATCCACAGTCCGCTGACGACGATGGCGAGCGAGGTTACCGTGCAGATGAAGACGGTATCGAGACATACCTCGACCGGACCCCAGAGCGCCTGGTCTATCGGGTTGTCCACTTTGGCTCCGCAGTGGACCATGGCCGCGGTTCCCAGACCGGCTTCGTTGGAGTAGATGCCGCGGGCGATGCCGTAGCGCATGCAGGTCAGGATGCTTCCGATGGTGCCGCCGGTGACGGCAGCGGGGTTGAAGGCCCCCTCGAGGATCTGGACGAATGCGCCTGGGATCTGGGGAAGATGGGTAAAGATGATGGACAGGCCGGCGATGATGTAGGCGCCGCCCATGAAGGGGGCGACCAGGCTGCAGGCGTAGCCGATGCGTTTGATGCCGCCGAACACGATGATGCCGGTGAGCACGGCAAGGAAGATGCCGGTGGCCAGGGTGGGTACCGAGTACCGTTCGTTCAGCGTCAGGGCGATGGTGTTGGTGTCCACCACGCCACTGATGACGAAGGCGAAAGGAATGACCAGGATGGAGAAGAGCACCCCGAGCCACTTCTGGCCTAGGCCGTCGGCCAGGTAGTACATGGCTCCGCCGCTGACCGTGCCGTCCTGGTGTACCGCGCGATATCTGACGCCTAGGGCGATTTCCGCGAACTTGGTCGCCATGCCGACGAAGGCGGCGAGCACCATCCAGACAATCGCGCCAGGACCGCCCAGCACGATGGCGGTGGCGACTCCCGCGATATTGCCGCTGCCGACGATGGCGCTGACACTGACCATGGCAGCCTGGAAGCTGGTCAGTTCCCCGACGACCGTGCCGTCATCCTTCTTTTTGAATGCTTTGACGACCGTTTCCCTGAAGATATAGGCGGGATGGCGGAACTGGAGGAATCCAAGACGGATCGTGTAATAGATGCCGGTGCCGAGAATGAGGATCAGAATGGGGACTCCCCAGACGATGCCGTTCACGAAATCATTGATCGCAACGATGGTATCCATAGCCCAACCTCGTAGGTGAGATGCCTGCACACCGTACCACATTTTCCCCTGAAGGGGGAGACTCTTTGCGATAAAAAAAGGGTTTTGCAGCTAGAGCCGTTCGAAAATAAGCTTGAGCAGCCGTCGGGTCGCCTTGGTATAGGGACGGTAACGGATGGGCAGGTCGATTCTGGCGCTCTGTTCCAGCAGGCTTTTCTGATGGGTGAACGTTGCGAAGCTCTGCCATCCGTGATAGCTGCCCATGCCGCTTTCTCCGGCACCTCCAAAGGGAAGATAGGGCGTGGTCAGGTGCATGACCGTGTCGTTCAGGCACCCGCCGCCAAAGGGAAGCGAGAGGAAGCGTCCTTCATCGCGCTTGTGTCCGGTGAAGAGGTAGAGCGCCAGGGGCGTGGGGAGCTTGCCGATGGTCGAGACCGCCTCGTCCGGGTTCCGATACGTGATGATGGGGAGTACCGGTCCGAAGATCTCCTCTTGCATGATCCGGTCCTCAAGTGTCACGCCGCGCATCAACGTCGGCTCGATTTTCAAGGTCAGGGCCTCCGTCCTGCCCCCGAAGCAGACCTTGTCCTGGTCGATCAGGCCTGTGATCCGTTCGAAGTGCTTCGCATTGACGATATGGCCGCTGAAGCCTGAGCCGTATTGCCTCAGGATCTCGTCCTGGAGCAGCGAGACCAGTTGCTTCTCTACCTTCCGGTCGACCAGAAGGTAGTCGGGCGCGACACAGGTCTGTCCCATGTTGAGGAACTTGCCGAAGACAATCCGTTTGGCCGCCAGCTTCAGGTTGGCGCTTTCGGTGACGATGACGGGGCTTTTGCCCCCAAGTTCCAGCGAGACGGGGGTGAGATGTCTGGAAGCCTGCTCCATCACCTGCCTTCCCACCGCAGGACTTCCGGTGAAGAAGATGTAGTCGAACCTCTGGCCGAGCAGTGCCTGGTTCTCTTCCCGTCCGCCCTCGATGGTGGCCACCTTGGTTTGGGGGAAGGTTTCATCAAGCATCCGCTTCAGCAACCGGGAGACGTGGGGCGCGTAGGCCGAAGGCTTGATGATCACGCTGTTGCCCCCGGCAAGCGCGCCTGCCAGCGGCTCCAAGGAGAGCATGACCGGATAGTTCCAAGGGCTCATGACCAGCACCTCGCCCCAGGGGTCGTGGACCAGGTAGCTCTTGGCGGGGAAGTTTGCCGGATTGGTCCTTACCCGTTTGGGCCGCATCCATTTGGCAAGGTGTTTGCGAAGGAAACGGATTTCGCTGAGAGCGAGGCCGGTTTCGCACATGTAGCTTTCCGTCTCGTCCTTTCCCAAGTCCTGCAGCAGGGCTTCCGCCAGTTCCTGTTCATACCGCTTGACCGCCGACTCCAGCCTGCCAAGATGCTCGCGCCGCTCCTGTACGCTTTCCTGATGGAAGGCGCTTCTCTGCAGAATGATGATCTCCTCAATCTGCTGCGCTGTCATGCCGCTCCTCCTTCGATGATACCTGCCGGTAGATGGTCTCCAGCTGGTGCCTGTCCATCAGCACGGGTACAGGATACAACGGGTTCGCCTCTTTGTCCGCATACCTGGCCAGACGGGAAATGTCCTGATTCCGTATTCCCTCCAGGTGGGTTGGGATGTGCATGCTGCGGTTCATCTCCTTGACCCAGTGGCGGAATGTCCCGGCGGCCCTTCGGGTCGAGTCTCCCGGAGCGCAGATACCGGCCTTCCAGGCCAATCTCGCAAGCTTCTTGTCGATTCTGTCGCCATAAAGGTCAAGCAGGTAGGGAAGCAGGACGGCGTTCGCCAATCCGTGAGGAATGCCGTAGGCTCCTCCGAGGGAGTGCGCGACGGCGTGCACATAGCCGACATAGCTGCGGGTGAAGGCACGGCCGGCCAGGTGGGACGCTTTGAGCATGCCGGCTCTGGCCTGAAGGTCGTTCGCTCCGTTGTAATAGGTGGAAAGCAGATGGAGGTTGATCAGCTTGACCGCCTGCTCGGCATCCTTCCTCGTTCCTTTGGTGGTGGAACGGCCGATATAGGCCTCCACCGCATGGGTCAGGGCGTCCATGCCGGTGGTCGCCGTGGCAAAGGGGGGAAGATTCCTGGTCATCGCCGGATCGAGGACCGCATAGCGGGGGATCAGGCAGAAGTCATTGATCGCGTACTTGTGCCCTGTCTGCTCGTCGACGACGACGCTGGCAAGCGTCGTCTCGCTGCCGGTACCGGCCGTGGTGGGGATGGCGAACAAGGTGGGGATCCTTGCATGGACCTTGAGGATGCCTCCCAACTTGGCCAGCGGTATGTGTGGCTTGACCACCCGGATGCCACAGGCCTTGGCGCAGTCCATCGCCGAACCCCCTCCAAAGGCGATGAGCGCCTGGCAGTTTCCCAGGATGTAGGCCTGATAGGCCCGCTCGATGCAGGTGATGGTGGGGTTGGGGACAACCCCGTCGAAGATGGTCACGGCGACATTCCGCTCCTTGAGCGCTCTTTCCAGAGGAAGGGTCAGGCCGGAAGAACGGATATTGGTGTCTGTCACCAAGAGGATGCGCTTGATGCCTTGCCGGTTGCAGACTATGGCTATTTCATCGGCCGTATGGAGGATCTCCGGGTCTCGGTAGGGGAGAATGGGGAGGATGGCCCTCATGCCCATCTGAACGATACGACACGCAATACGAGCACCAATGAACATGGATAACTCCTTCATATAAATGATAATGACATATATACAAATAATGTCAATATGTAATTAAAAGGTTTGCCGGTTGCGTCACATGAACGTCGGGGAAACTCTCGTTGGAGGTACTGCCATGCGATATCTGTTGGTTTGGTGTTGTCTGTGGACGCTTTGCGGCTGTGACGGACTCTTCCTGGTGGGGGATTCCTCGGAGGGAGTGATTGATATCCCACCGGTCCAGGTGGTTGTGGATGACGTGTTGTCCGGGACGACCTGGGTGGCCAAAGGGGATTACATGCCGCTTCCCTTCGCCAAGCTCGCCATCCTGGTCTTCGGCCCGCAGGCCGAGGATGGTTCCTATCCCGCCAAGGGCTATGACGAGGAGGGGATGGAGACGATGAGCCTGGAGGTGCGGGTTTCCGGCGGGGGAATGGTGCTTGCGATCGAGGGACGGCAGAGAGGGCAAGTGGCCTGCAATTCCGGAAAGCTGACCATCACCAGTGACTCGCTGGTTCCCGGGGTGATGGAGTTCGAGCGCTCCCGGTAAAGACAACGAAAGGGTGGTCGCCCACCCTTTCGCTTTCCTTGCTTTCCGACTGTTCAGGATTTGTCGTCCGTATCGTCGGTTTCCTCGGTCTCGGCGTACATCTGTTCCTCAAGGTCATCGTCACCTTTGCCATCCAGGCTGGACTCCCCATCGACCAGGGACCCGTCATTCAGAGCCTCGTTTCCGTCGTCATCGGTCTCATCGGCGAAGAAATCATCCTCGTCGTCGTTGCACTCGGCCCCCTCCGAGGGATCCATGTCGTCCATCGAGTCGTCCTCTTCCTCCTCGATGCCGTCATAGAATTTTTCCTCATCGACGTTGAAATCGAGATCCTCTTCCCAATCAGCGCGCGGCTTCTTCATCCTGTTATGCTCCTATGGGGAACAGTAGAGGGGAGCCTTGATTCTTGTCAACAGGATCGGCCCCGGTTGCGCCTCGGTTCCCCGGGGGGATAGAATGGGGACATGATGCGAACCAGGAACCGCTTTCCGTTGTTGTCCGCCGTGGTCCTTTGCGTGCTCCTTCTCCTCTCTGTCTCCTGCCAGAGCGCGGTAAAGGTCCGGCACCTTGTGCCTGCCCGTGTGGACCTGAGTTCCTATCGTGACATCGCCGTCCTTCCCCCTGACACCGGGCTCTCCTGGCGCAGCCATCCTGATATCTATTTCGATGATCTGGACTGGTATCTGTACAGCGACACCTATGATGCAAGGAAACCTGCGGGCGAATATGCCACCACCCGTCTGCAAGAGACCCTTTCCGGGACAGGATATTTCCGTCTGGTCTCCCCATCGGAAGCGAAGGCCACCATCCAGCTCCGTATCGATTATCTCCAGGTCGAGGAGACTCCCAGGATCCACAGCATGGTCGAGGAGCGCACCATCACGGTCGATGGACAGAACCAGCGGGTCAAGGTGGAGGTGGGTAGCGAATATTCGCTTGAGCAAGACGTCTCGCTCGGCGTCACGTGGACGGTGCGGGACCGGCAGAGCGGCAGGCTGCTTGCCTCGGACAGCTATTCGGCGGATCGCAGCAACACCACACTGGTGGGCAGGCGGGTCTATTCGGCAGATGGCTACACCGATACCCGTCTCTGGAGTTCCTTCCGGACCCCTTCGGTGATGGGGTTGGTCAGGTCGATGGTCGATTCCTTCCAGGGACGGATCGCGCGGGCCCTCGCTCCTGCCTGGAGGACGGAGCGTGTCCCCCTGATTCCCATCAGGAAACACCAGGAAGCCAAGGCCGCGGCGAAGATGGCCGGCAAGGGACTGCTGGAGGAGGCGTATCAGGCCTATCTGGAAATCTGGAAGGAGGAAGGCAACGGGCGGGCGGGAGCCAACGCCGCCCTGTTGCTGGAAGCGCAGGGCAAGCTGGATGAGGCCCTCAGCCTGATCGGCCAGGTGGCTGAAGGTACCGGCGACGGGGAAGTGCGGAAACTGCAAGAGCGGCTAGCGTCCTACGCCGCCAGCCATCGGGAGGCGCTGAGACAATGGGAAGGAACAGGAACGTGATATGAAAGGAACAGGAAATCCGCAGATCATCATCTATACCGGTGATGGAAAAGGAAAGACGACTGCCGCGATGGGGCAAGTAGTCCGCGCGCTCGGCCATGGGGGCCGGTGCGCTGTCGCACAGTTCATCAAGGCGGATCCCGCCAGGCTGGACTGCGGGGAGTGGAGGACGCTGGCCCCGCTCGGGGTGCTCTGGAAGAATTTCGGCAGCGGTTTCACGTGGGAGGCCGACAACGCCGAGCGGAACCGGGCCCTGTGCGTCGAAGGGTGGGAACAGGCCAAGCGCTGGATCAGCAGCCAGGATATCGACCTGCTGGTGATGGACGAGTTCACCTATGCCCTGACGATGGGATACCTGGACGTCCGCAAGATTGCCACGTGGCTTGACGACCACCATGGCAAGAAGGGCTTTCCCCACCTGGTGGTCACCGGGCGCGACTGTCCCCAGGAGCTGGTTGCGATTGCCGATATCGTCAGCGAGATCCGGATGGTGAAGCATTCATCCGTCGAAAAGGGCCGCAAAGCGATGGCAATGGTGGAGTTTTAGGCCATCAAACGAAAAATTGATGGCCTGCTGTAACAAAAGGTGAGCAAAATTGCTTTCACATTTAGGTGAGGCTGGATATAATTAGCCCCATGAAACCGGGTTTCCCAGAGGGAGGCCCTGTCCCTTCCTAGGAGGTTTGCATGCTTATTGACATGACAATCGCCAACTTCAAGTCGGTCAAGGAGCCTCAGACGATTTCGTTTGAGGCGGTTCGGGACGGACGGTTGGACGCTTCGAAAGTTGTCGCGGTCAACGACAAGCTCAACCTGATCCGTACGGCGGCGATTATCGGGCCGAACGGAGCCGGCAAGAGCACGTTCATCAGGGCCCTCGAGGCGCTGAAGTTCATCATCACGGCGGCAGACGACGCGGAGAACCCGCTGAGGATTCTCGCCGGCACGGCGTTCCAGTACGATCCCCAGAGCAAGATCGAGCCGGCCACCATCAACCTGCGCGTGGTGTTGGACAAGGGTACCGGCAACGATGACTCGGTCATCGCCGTCTACACGCTGAAGGCCACGTACAAGAAGATCTTCGAGGAGACGCTCTACCACATCATCGGGCGCAGCAAGAAGCTGATGTTCGAGAGGAAGATCGATGATGCGTCCCTGTTGGCCGACGACGATAGCGACGTCACCTACAAATACCGCTGGGGGAAGATGTACCGTGGCGAGAAGAAACGCCTGGTCGGGAAACTGGATGCCCAGCATTCGTTCCTGTCCGCAAGCGCCCATAAGGGTGGCGAGACCAGCAGCATGCTGTACCGCTGGGTCGATTTCAACCTGCATATCCTGCCGATGGGTGTCTCCCAGGCCTCCGAGAAGTACCTGGCCGACATGATCGAGGCACACAAGGACTGGGTCGAGCAGCTGAAGAACTTCCTGTGGGCTCTGGATATCACCGATATCCGTGACGTCCGCGTCCAGAACGGCCGGGTGATTTTCATCCATACCAACGTGACCCAGCACTATGCCTCCTACTTCAGCACCGAAAGCCTCTCGTTGCGTCGCCTGTGCCTGATGGGCATCGCTTTCTTCGAGAGCTTCACCGTCGGCCGAACGCTGGTCATCGATGACTTCGGCATGTTGCTGCACCCCTACGTGCTTGCCCACATCGTCGAGATCTTCGAGGCTTGCAACCGTGGCTTCGGGAGCCAGATGCTGGTGGTCGACTGCAACCCGAGCCTGCTGAAGTCCGGCCTGTTGCGCCGTGACGGCGTCTACTTCGCCGAGAAGAGCAGCGAGAGCTCGACCGTCTATTTCTCGCTTGCCAACTACAAGTTCTCCCGCAGCAAGGACAAGACCCAGGCCCAGTACATGGCCGGTGCCTTCGGCGCCCTGCCGCTATTGAGCGAGTTCACGTTCGTCGACGCGTCTGACAAGGAGGTCTGATCATGGCACGCAAGAAACTCACGAGAAATCCGAATGAGACGATTCTGGTCGTGACGGCCAACGAGGCGAACGCGCTCTTCTTCTCGCAGATGCGCAAGGATTGCCGTTACTCGAACATGAACGTGGATACCGTCCTGGATGCGAAGGACCTGCACGACTTCATCGCCAAAGTGGCCCGCATGCGGAACAAGGGCGGCTTCACCGATGCCTGGGCGGTCTTTGATTTCGCCGACTTCAACCTGACTGCCGACCAGGTGAAGGCCGAGCAGCCATTTGCAGCCCAGAAAAAGGTGAACCTCGGGTGGAACAATCCCAGCCAGTCGCTGTGGTACCTGCTCCATTTCCAGACGCCGAGGGCTTTCGTCGCCGACAAGGCCGCCTTTGAGCAGGCGATGGACAAGGTGGTGCCGGGCTATGCTCCCACCGCCCAGTATTTCCTGACCGATGGCATCGCCTTCCACATCAGCCTCTTCCCGTCCCTCAGCAAGGCTGCCAACGGGGCGAGCCTGTACAACACGCTTGCAGGCGTGAAGACTGGCCTGGACGCCACCAACATGGTGTTGTTGGTCAACGACATCACCCGTGTCTGCGGCAAGGCCGACATCACGCACAACCAGAGGCAGCTGGGGCGGCGCTAAGCTGTGGACGCCGCTACCTTGATCGTGTACATATTCGCCTTCGGCATAGGCTGCATGAGCCTTGCCCTGGCGATTGTGTACCAGTTGCAAAGAGCCCAGAAATGGGTCGGCTATCTGATCGCCTGCCTGAGCTCGTGCCTGGCTTGCATCGTCCTTCTGTTGCTGGAACGTCTGATGGGTCTGGTGATGAACGAGGGGGGACTCGCCTATCGGGTCCTCTCGGTCATCATCGGCTCGGTCATGCTGGGAAACGTGGTCTTCCTGACCAGTTTCATTCCCTATTTCACCTGTAGCGTGATCGCGATTCCCTGGAGGAACCCCTCCAAGACGTTTTTCCTTTGCCTGAGCGCGGTGGACGGGGTGGTGGGAATCTTCTGGCTGGTCACTCTGAATCCTTTCTCCACGACGTTGCTTGAGGTGCTTTTCGTCTTCGACCTTGCCTTCTGCTTCGTCGTGCTGTTGCGGAACCTGGAATCAATCAGCGAGCGGGGAATCCGTCTGGTCTGTATCACCGAGATCATTGTCGGCGCGGTGATGTTGCCGGCAATCGCCCTGACCCTGATTTTCCCCTTCCTGAAAGGTCTGATGTGCGGGATTTACTTCCTTGCCTTTTCCATCACCATGATGGTCTACCTCTTCATCCATTTCCATCTGACCCAGAAACAGCAGGCGGCGCCCCACGAGACGACGTTGGAAGATTTGGCGGAATACCATATTACCGAGCGAGAGTTCGCCGTCATCCAGCTGATCCGCAAGGGCCAGACCAACAAGGAAATCGCCAGCCAGCTGGACATCAGCGTCAACACGGTGAACAACCACGTCGCCAATATTTTCGCAAAGACCAAGGTCCGCAGCAGAATCGACTTGCTCAATCTGCTCAAGCAATCCTGGTGAAGGAATCCTATGCATCTCCACATTTCCTATGAGGTTCCAGACTGGAACCAAGGGTGTTATCGGGACAAGGCTCCAGTGCTTTCGGCTGCCCGGCCGTGGCAGATGGTCCACCCGGACAAAAGCGATATCGCTGTCGTGCTCTGCACCGGCTATGGCGGGTACCCAGGTGAGATGGTTCGTCCCGGAGACGACCTGTTTGACCGCGGCTACGATGTCTTCTGTCCCCGCGAACCTGGCTGTGGCACCAGTGGCGCCGATTTCCAGCAGACGGGAAGGGCGGACTGGTACCGGAGTGCCGAGAACTGCTACAGGTTTGTCCGTTCCCGCTACCAGATCGTCTACCTGGTCGGTCATTCGATGGGTGGTCTGACGGCAATCAAGCTGGCCCACCGGTTTCATGTCAGTCGTCTGGTGTTGCTTGCCCCTGCATTGGACGTGCTGGCTTTCGAGGATCCACGGTTCATCGGGCAGCTCAAGGGAATGGAGCATCCGGTACGGGTGCAGTGGCATTCCGATCCCAGCTATCGCCTGCACTACGAGAACGCCCCCTGCGACGACGCGAAACTGGGCGAGGAATACTTCTCATGGCTCTATCCGAGACAGATGCTGGAGATGTACGCCTACCAGCAGGAGGCGATTTCCCTGCTTCCCTCTTTGCCGGGAAACACCCGGCTGGTTGCCAGCGGCAAGGATGTCCTGGTGGGCCCGGGTTGCCGGGATCTCTTCCTTGAGAAAAAACGTCTGGGCTACAACGAGTATGTCGAAGTCAAGGGTGCCACCCATTTTTCGATGTACGACCCCGACCCGAAGGCCGAGGATGAGGCGATGGCCTACGTGGTCTCTTGGCTGGATGCCTAAGGCTTGTTGATTGAATAGATTATTTGGGGTACAACTACCTCATTGACAGGAGCATGCGTTTGTATGGAAGTTCGTGTACGTTACGCGCCTTCTCCAACCGGATTCCAACACATCGGTGGAGTGAGGACCGCGCTGTTCAACTATTTCTTCGCACGTGCCAACGGAGGCAAGTTCATCCTTCGCATCGAGGATACCGACCGCACGCGCTACAGTGAGGCTTACGTCCAGGATCTCTACGATACCTTGGATTGGTTGGGCATCAAGTGGGATGAGGGGCCGGTAGTCGGAGGTCCCTACGGACCGTATGTCCAGAGCGAACGTACCGCAATCTACCAGGAGTACGCGAAGAAGCTGGTCGAGATGGGCAAGGCCTATTACTGCTACTGCTCCCCGGAGCGTCTGGAGGCGCTGCGCAAGGAGCAGGAGGAGAGCCACAGCCAGTATCAGGGCTACGACCGCCATTGCCTGCATATCACCGAGGCCGAGAAGGAAGAGGCGCTTGCCAAGGGAATCAAACCGGTCATCCGCCTGATTGTCCCGACCGAGGGCAAGACCACCTTCCACGACGTGCTGATGGGTGACATCACCCGTCGCAACCGCGATGTCTCGCCAGATCCGATCCTGCTCAAAAGCGATGGGTTCCCCACCTACCATCTGGCCAATGTCATCGACGACCATCTGATGCGGATCACCCATATCATGCGTGCCCAGGAGTGGATTCCCTCCGGCCCGCTCCATGTGTTGCTCTATCAGGCGTTCGGCTGGGAGCCTCCGGTCTATTGCCATCTTCCCATGGTGCTGGGCAAGGACGGACAGAAGCTGAGCAAACGCCATGGCTCTACCAGTGTGCGCGAGTTCCGGGAGAAGGGGTATCTGCCCGAGGCGATCATGAACTACGTCAGCCTGGTCGGCTGGAGCTATGACGGGCAGAAGCAGTTCTTCAGCAAGGAAGAGCTGGAGAGACTGTTCGACATGAACAAGATCAACAAATCCAGCGGTGTCTTCGACTACAAGAAGCTCGACTGGTTCAACGGCCAGTATATCCGCCAATGCGACGACGAGCGGCTGAAGGGACTACTCGCTCCCTATCTGGAAAAGGCCGGTTTCTTCAACAATCCTCCGACCGAGGACCAGCGGAAGAAGCTGGACATCCTGGTGCCGGTGGTCAAGGAGCGCATGAAGCTGCTTGGCGACGTGGTGGAGCTCTCCCGCTTCCTGTTCCAGGAGGTAAGCTACAGCGACCCGGCGCTCTTCTGCGACAAGAAGACCGACCTGCCTACGACGGTCAAGGCGTTGGAGCAGGGTTCCGTGATTCTGGAGAATGGATTGAAGGATAAATTGCCGAGCGAAGAGGTCGAGGCCCGGCTCTGCGAGTTGGCCACCAGGCTTGGCGTCAAGGTCAATGGCGTCTTCATGCCGATCCGCGTTGCCCTGACGGGCAGCCAGGTCAGCCTGCCGCTGTTCGACTCGATCAAGCTGCTGGGCGAGGAACAGACGCGTGCAAGACTCCAGAGGGCTCTGGATTTCCTGCACGAGGCGACGAAAAACTAACGATTTACAGAGGAAGGATGAAGAGTATGGCAGAAGTGACATTGGATAAGATTGTCTCGCTGTGCAAGCGGCGTGGTTTCATTTTTCAGTCCAGCGAGATTTATGGTGGACTGAATGGCGCCTATGACTACGGCCCGCTGGGCGTCGCGTTGAAGAACAACATCCGCGACATGTGGTGGAAGGAGATGACGCAGTTGCACGACAACATTGTCGGCATCGACGCCTCGATCCTGATGAACAGCACGGTCTGGAAGGCGAGCGGCCATGTTTCCAACTTCACCGACCCGATGGTGGACTGCAAGGTCTGCCATGCCCGCTTCAGAGCGGACCAGATCGACCTGGACGGGCCTTGCCCGAACTGTGGCAACAAGGACACGTTCACCGCTCCACGCAACTTCAACCTGATGTTCACAACCCATATCGGTCCGACCCAGGATGACAGCTCCGTGGTCTATCTGAGGCCGGAGACTGCCCAGGGCATCTACGTCAATTTCAAGAATGTCGTCCAGTCCTGCCGCATGAAGGTTCCCTTCGGCATCGCCCAGGTCGGCAAGAGCTTCCGCAACGAGATCACCACGAAGAACTTCATCTTCCGCTCCTGCGAGTTCGAGCAGATGGAGATGCAGTGGTTCTGCAAGCCGGGTACCGACGAACAGTGGTTCCCCTACTGGAGAGAGCAGCGCATGAAGTTCTACGGCAAGATGGGCATCCGCATGGACCATCTGCGCTGGCACCAGCATGGACCGGACGAACTGGCCTTCTATGCCAAGGACGCCTATGACATCCAGTATTTGTTCCCGATGGGATGGCAGGAGCTTGAGGGCGTCCACAGCCGTACGGACTATGACCTGACCCAGCACCAGAAGTTCAGCGGCAAGGATATGACCTATCTTGATCCGGCCGACAACAGCCGCTACATCCCCTACGTCGTCGAGACGTCCGCAGGCCTGACCCGAAACGTGCTGATGGCACTGTCCGACGCCTACGAGGAACAGGAGCTTGAGGGAGGTGACAGCCGCGTTGTGCTGCATTTCCACCCGAATATTGCTCCGATCATGGTCGCGGTCCTGCCGCTGATGAAAAAGGACGGCCTTGCCGAGTACGCCAGCAAGGTCGAGCATGACCTGCGTGAGGACTTTACCACCGACTTTGATGTCAGCGGGGCTATCGGCCGCAGGTATCGCCGCCAGGACGAGATCGGTACTCCGTATTGCGTGACCATCGACTACGATACGCTGAACGACCACACCGTGACGCTCCGCTTCCGTGACAGCATGGAGCAGAAGCGCATTCCGGTCAGCGAGATTGCCAACGAGATCCGCAAGGCAAACAAGGAATACAAGAGGGTATGAGGATGAATAGTGCGATTCAGACGCTGATGGACCGTGGGTTCGTCAACAACTGCACCGACTTTGATGGGCTGTCGGACCTGATGGACAAGGGGCCGGTGACCTTTTACGTAGGCGTGGATCCGACTGGACCTTCGCTGCACATCGGCCATATGGTTCCCTTCTTCGCGATGCACCATTTGCAGCTCGCCGGCCACAACCCCATCGCCTTGGTGGGCGGAGGTACCGGCATGATCGGCGACCCTTCGGGCAAGACCGAGATGCGCAAGCTTCTTCCCGAGGAGCAGATCGCCGAGAACGTGAAGCATATCAAGAACCAGCTCGGCACGGTGGTCGATTTCTCCGCCAACCCGCCCAAGGGGGTAGGCAAGGCGGTGATGATGAACAACGCTGATTGGCTGATTGACCTGAACTACATCAAGTTCCTGCGCGAGATCGGCCGGTACTTCTCGGTCAACAAGATGCTGACCTACGAGGGGACCAAGCAACGCTTGGAGCGGGGGTTGTCGTTCCTGGAGTTCAACTACCAGCTGCTGCAGAGCTATGACTACTACATGCTGAATCAGAAGACGGGGTGCAGGCTCCAGATCGGTGGTGCCGACCAGTGGGGCAACATCACCGCCGGCATCGACCTGATCCAGCGCATGCAGGGACCCCAGTGCTACGGCCTGACCTTCAATCTGGTCATGCGCGCCGATGGCAAGAAGATGGGCAAGAGTGAAAGCGGCGCGGTCTTCCTGGACAAGGATATGTTCAGCGTCTACGACTACTACCAGTACTGGAGAAACGTTCCGGATGCCGATGTGGTCAAGTTCATGAAGCTCTTCACGTTCATGAGCCTTGACGAGATCCACGAGTACGAGGGGGAGCATGTCGACATCAATGCCGCCAAGGAAAAGCTTGCCTTCGAGCAGACCAAGATCGCCCATGGCGAGGACGAGGCGATCAAGGCCCGCGACGCGGCCAAGGCGATGTTCGTCAGTGGCGGCAGCGGAAACCGCGACGGCATGCCCAGCCTGACTGTCGGAAAGTCCAAGCTGGATGCCGGCATTCCGGTCCTCGAACTGTTTGTCATGACTGGTCTGGCCAAGACCAACAGCGAGGCGAGACGCCTCGTCCAGCAGGGTGGAGCGGTGGTCAACGACAAGAAGATTGACGACTTCAAGGCAGTCATCACGAGTGACAGCCTGGACGGACAGGGTGAATTGATCCTGAAGGCCGGCAAGAAGCGGTTCTTCCGTGTGGTTGTGGAATAAGGGAGAGTGGTTCCTCTGTACTCTGGTCCGGTTCCTCAGGGAGCCGGACTTTTTTCTAGACTATCGGTCTACAGGTGCTTTTCCGGATGATCAGCGCTGCGGGCATCTTCGTCACCTCGCCCCGTGGCGGTCGGTCGGGGTTCTGGATCTGGCCGAGCAAGAGCTGCATGCCTAGCTGCCCCATCTGCTCGAGCGGTGGCTTGAAGGTGGAGATGGGAATTGGCCAGAAGGCGGAGAACTCACGGTTGTCGAATCCGAGGACCAACAGGTTGTCGGGGACGGCACGCCCCATCTGCTGGGCGGCGGTAATGGCGCCGGCGGCGACATAATCGTTTGCGCAGAAGATACCGTCTGTCTCGGGGTGGGAAGAGAGGATTTCCTGGGTTGCCTGCATGCCGCTCTGGAAGGAATAGTCCCCCTCGAGGATCAATGCCTCTGGAATCGCCACTCCGAGCTCCTTGAGCCGGTCCAGGAAGCCCCGGCTACGCATCGTCACCGCTTCGCGCTGTGCCGGCCCTTTGATCAATGCGGGATGATGGCAACCGCTTGCCACCAAATGCTCCGCCGCCTGCATGCCTCCGGCATAGTTGTCCGGGACAATCGAGGTAACGCCGTCAATCGTGCTGTTGACCGCGACCAAGGGGATATTGGCTGTGACCAGTCTCTGCGCCTCCAGGGCGTTTTCCGTCAGGTGGTTGCAGACCAGAATCCCGTCGACGTTGTAGGCGCGGAAGAACTCCAGGGCTCGGTCGATATTGGTTCCCAGCTCGACGCCACTGGCAAAGAGCAGAGAGCTGCCATTCCCGGAAAGGGCGCATTCAGCCCCCCGGACAATCAAATTCGCGAAGCTTTCGGTGATGTCGCTGGCGTAGCAACCGATGATGCCGGACTTGCCGCTGCGCAACCTGCTGGCCGTGTGGTTGGGGACATAGCCCAGCTCCCTGATGACCTGGAAAATCCGCCTGCGGGTGGCGTCGTTGACCGGCCGTTTCCCATTCAGCGCATGGGAAACCGTGGCGGGAGCAACTCCTGCCTTCCTCGCGACATCAATGATGGTAACCGTTCCCACTCGACACCTCGTTGTGCGCCATCATAGCACGAAGCGGTAGTCCCATGCCAATCAGGTCGAACTTCTCAAAACTGACCAATATCTCGAAATCGCGTCGTTCGGGACGGTCGAGCTTGATCCGGACAAAGCGGTCGGATAGGTCGTAGACCCATCCTTCCTTGTTCGTTTCCCAGTCATCGACCGAGAGGAACTGGGAAATCCTGAGTCCGTCAACCTCCACGAAGAAAGCGCCCTTGTCCTTGCGCATCACCCTCAGTTCCAGCCGATTCCAGGAAAGGGGATAGTCTCCGGTGGTGGAGAAGTGGATTTTCACCCGTTCCCCACTCTCGACGGTGATTTTGGTCTCGGCGTAGTTTCCCTTCTGGAAGGCTTCGGTATGGCCGTCGTCATCATACAAGGTGAAGCTGCTGTCGGATTCCGGGGTGATGGTCACCTCCAGGGTTTTTGCCACATCTTTGGTCGAATGGCGGATGTCTCGGCTGGAAACGAGGACTGCGCCTCCCCTGAGGAACATCGGGATTGTCGAGAGTGCCACCGGGATGGTGATGGCGCATCCCCCCTCATAGCGGCGGTAGTGGTCGTTGACGTCGTACCAGAAGGTACCTGCGGGCAGGTAGAGACTCCGTTCCTTCGCCCCCTGCTCAAGGACGTTGGCCACCAGCAGCGAGGGGCCGAAAAGGAAGGTGAGCGACTCGTCCTCCAGGCAGGCAGGGTCGTCGGGGAACTCCATGAAGAGCGTCCTCCAGGCCGGGATGCCATCCGTGTGGGACTGCGCCATCAGCGAATACAAGTAGGGGAAAAGCCTGTATCGCAGACGGAAGGCTTCGCGGATCAGGGACAGGTGTTCCGGGTAGGACCAAGGCTGGGTGACGGTGTTGTCGCTGTTGGCCGAGTTCAGGCAGAAGCGGGGTTGGAAGATCCCGTTCTGGAACCAGCGCAAGAGTAGCTCCCCGCTGGGCGCAGGGCCGGCGAAACCTCCGATATCGCAGCCGGTGTTGGAGACTCCGGAGAGCCCCATGCCGAGAATCAGGGCGACGTTGTACTTCAGAGTCCGCCAGTCGGTGACGTTGTCGCCGCCCCAGACCTGCGCGTAGCGCTGGATGCCTGCGTATCCTGCGCGGTTGGTCACATAGGGTCGCTCGCCGGGATAGAAGTCCCTGAGAGCGTCGCAGGCCATGAACGCCATCATGTTGGACTGGATGATCTTCAGTTCCGCCATCGTTCCGCCCATGCCCTCCTTGTCGCAACGGGCATTCCGGTCCTCGACGCCATCGTACTCGCAATTGTCATTCCAGATGGTGTGGATTCCCTTGGAGAGCAGGGCTTCTTTCTGAAGCTTTGCCCAAGTCTCCCGTCCGCGGCTGGAGGTGAAATCGACAAAGCGTCCGGCTCCTCCCCACCAGCGGCCTACGTAAGCTTCTTTGCCCTCCGGGTCCTTGACGAAGGCGTCTGCCTTCTCGAACCGGTCACGGTAGGGGTGGCGGGGAAGGATGCCCGGTTTGGTGTTGGGAATCACCTGCACACCCTTGCTCTCGACGGAGTGGATGAAGTCTTCCGGGTCTGGGAAACGGCGCAGGTTCCAGTGGAACGTGTAGCGCAGCCCGTCATCCTCTCCCGCGGTGTAGCCGCTGGCCAGCCAGAAGCCGTCCAAGGGGATATCCTCTTCAGAGAACTTGTCGATGACACCAAGGATTTCCTTGTCGCAGTCCCGGGGCAACTCCGCATAGTACATGGTGGAGTCGATGAAACCCAACGACTGCTTGGTCGGCATGATGGTGCGGCCGGTCAGCCAGGTGTAGCGGCTGACCACCTGTTTGACGGATGGGCCGTTGATCAGGAAGAGGTCGATGTCTCCACCGTCAGCCTGCCAGTAGCAGTAGCGGTCCCAGTAGCCGCTGCGCTCGTTTCCCATGTCGAAGACGCAGTCATAGGAGTTGTTGTAGAAGAGCCCCAGCGCATGCCTGTCCTGGTCGTTGGTACGGATGTAGAAGGGGATGTGCTTGTACATCGGGTCGCCCGATTCCGGGTCGGTGGCAATCGCGTCGCGCGGACTCTGGCGCATGCGGAATCCCTTCTTGTCCAGCTTGCCGTTTTTCTCGCCAAAGCCATAGAAATGGTCGTGCCGCTCGTCGATCTTGCTGTAGTGGGCGACTCTTCCGAGCTGGTCAATCTCGTAGGCGCGGAAGGACAGGTCCTCATAGAATTCCTTGCCTGCCGCATCAAGCAGCGCAAGGGAGAAGGGATTTTTGCGCACCACGAGCGTCAGGTGCTTGGTGGAGAAGCGGATCTCATCTTCGTTTTCCGCCATCTCGGGCGATAATGCCTTGATCCGGGTGCGTTCCTTGGAAAAGAGCGGGTCGAGCCTGTCCTCCCATGCAGTGGTGACCAAGGCATAGGAGGCCTCTTCAAATATTCCGTCAAACGAAAGCCGGAACCGGATGACATCGTCGCTGAGGAACCAAAGGCGGGCTGAACCATGGTCCGCCACCAATGTGGTGAAATCCTCCCCCCTGACAGTCTTGATCCATTTGCGTGCCAGCATACATGCCTCCTCGGTGTTTGGGTACGAGTATACCTCATAATTCGCAAAAAGCTAGCAAAAAATAATTTGAAAATGTCATATTTCATATTTGTGACATAAGAACCTATTTGCATGTACGTTTTTATGTAATACTTGCATATAATTGCAATTAAATGGAGAAATGAAAAATTTGTTGACAGATCTGGTAAAGGGGAAGACAATATGCAAAACGTTTTGATAAATTATGCAAAACAATAAGGAGGTTTATGCATGAGACGTGTACTTGCAGTCCTGGTGTCGGCCTTGGTGATGGCGGCTTCACTGTTCGCGAATGGAGGTTCCGAGGCTCCCAAGGCGTCCGGTTCCGGTACCCAGAAGGATGTCACCCTGTCGGTACTGTGGTTCAACGACGGGGATGAGAGCGAGGTGTTCAAGGCGACGATGCAGGATTACCTTGCGCAGCATCCCAACATCAAGCTCGATATGCAGATTGTCGCCTACTCCGATTACCAGCAGAAGCTGAAGATGTTGATTTCCGGCGGCAACCCGCCTGACGTCGCTCGTATGAGTACCGGTGACTTGGTTGCCCTGATCGACACCGCACTGCCACTTGACGGGTATACCGATGTGGGCAAAGTGAAGGAGGAGTTCATGCCGAGCATGCTCGCCTACGCCTACAACCGGGAGGGCAAGGTGGTTGCCCTGCCTACCGAGGCAACCGCCAATGGCATGCTGGTCAACAAGACTGCATTCAAGAACGCCGGCATTGATATCGATGCGGTCAGCAAGAGCTGGACCTGGGCTGATTGGGAGAAGGTCGTCAAGCAGGTGATTGCCGCCAACCCGGAGATGAAGTACGGTCTTGCCGTCGATTTCACCCCGCATCGGTTCTCCACGATCCTGTATCAGAATGGAGGCCACTGGCTGAATGCCGACCAGACCGGTATGGAGTTTGACAATCCTGGCTCGGTCAAGATGCTGCAGTGGTTCAAGCGGATGCATGACGAGAACCTGATTCCGAAGAGCGTCTGGCTTGGCAGCGAGAATCCCGCCGAACTCTTCCAAGCCGGACTGGTCGCCTGCCACATCGGAGGAAGCTGGAATGTCAACACCTACTCGAAGAACATCGCCAACTTCGACTGGGGTTGCGTCCGGATGCCGAAGGCAGATATCCGTTCTTCCGTCCCCGGAGGGAAACTGCTTGCCTCCTTCAAAGGGTGCGCCCATCCGCAGGAAGCGGTCGATTTCATGCTGGCTGCCGCGGACAAGCAGCACTCCGAGGCCTACGACAAGGCGACCAAGAACCTGGGTGCCCGCAACGATTCCTCGATTGCCTATGACTCCAACACCGAAGATTTCGCCGTCTTCACCGACGAGCTGAAGGTCACTCCGGCGGTTACTGCCAACGAATGGAAGAATCCGAACTTCGCCAAGGTGGCCACCTACGCGAAGGAGCAGATCGTCCAGTACCTGTTGGGGAACATCGATGTCCAGACCTGTGTCGCCAACGTCGACAAGCGTGGCGCCCAGTACTTCAAATAAGTCTCTATCCAGAGGTGGCGGCTGGCCGCCACCTCGGTTCCTTTCTTCGCTTCAAAGGAGGATGCTCCCATGACCCAGTTCAAGAAAGGCTCCAAGGAATTCTGGATTCCCTATCTTTTCCTGCTTCCCAACCTGCTGATTTTCGCCTGCTTCGTCATCGTTCCGGCCGTTCAGGGGCTGGCGATGGCCTGTACCGACTGGAGCGTGTTCTCCGCACCCCGCTTTGTCGGTCTTTCCAATTTCGTGGAGCTGTCCCGCGACGAGGTGTTCTGGACCACATTCCGCAACACCATTGTCTATTCCGTGCTTACTGTCGTCTGCCTGATTGCCGTCTCGTTGTTGCTTGCGCTCCTGCTTTCCAAGGGCTCGGTGAAGGGAGAGCATGGCTTTCGGGCGGTCTTTTATATTCCCTCGTTGCTCTCGATGATCACCGTCGGCATCGCCTGGCGTTTCATCCTTGGCGACGAGATGGGCGTAGTCAACTATGTGCTGCGCCAATGGGGAGGCGAGGGGGTCCATTGGCTCACGACCGGGAATTTGGCGATGTCGAGCATCATCGTCGTCTCCATCTGGACCTATGCCGGCTATTACATGCTGATCTTCATCAGCGGCCTGCAGGCGATTCCGGGCGAGTTGTACGAAGCCGCCCGTGTGGATGGCGCCGGTCCCTGGTACACGTTTCGGAAGATTACCCTGCCAATGCTTTCCCCTACCACGCTGGTGGTATCCATCCTGGCGACCATCAGCGCCTTCAAGGCTTATGAGCTGATTCTTACCATGACCAAGGGTGGTCCTGGTTACGCCACCAAGCTGATTGTCCAGCAGGTCTACGAGTCGGCGTTCCTGGAGGACCGGATGGGCTACGCCTCGGCGATGGCCATCGTGCTGATGCTGATGATCGGGGCTTTCACCCTGGTCCAGTTCAAGATTTCCAAGGGAGATGGCGAACAATGAGTAATAAGAACGCTTTGGCATCCAAGAGTTGCATCTCGACCACCATCATCGCCCTCTTGGCGATCATCACCCTGTTCCCGATTGTCTGGGTGGCGCTCTCCTCCTTCAAGCCGCAGAGCGAGCTCTTCCAGGTACCGATGCGTTTCCTGCCAGCGCATTGGACGCTGGAGAACTACATCGAGTCGTTGGGGCGGGGTGATTTTCCCCGTTATTTCGCCAACACCGCCATCGTCTCGGTCACCTCGACCGTGATTGCCGTCGTGATCAACATCATGGCGGGCTACGCACTTGCCAAATACGAGTTCCCCGGCCGCAGGTTCTGCTTTACGGTGATGTTGGCGACGCTGATGATTCCGTTGCAGGTCATCATGATTCCCATCTTCCTGCAGTTGAAGCGGCTGGGAATGCTGAACTCGCTGTGGGGCATCATCATTCCACCGGCAGCGACGCCGACGGGAGTGTTCCTTGCCCGCCAGTACATGACCACCATTCCCGACTCGCTGGTCGAGGCTTCGAGAATCGATGGCGGAGGAGAGTTCTTCACGTTTCGCCGGATCATCGTCCCGATCGCCAAGCCGATCATCGCCACCATCGCGATCTTCTCCTTCATGTGGAGGTGGAACGACTATCTCTGGCCCTTGATCGTCATCTCCAAGCAGGACAGGCAGACGCTGCAGCAGGCTCTGGCTACCTTCGTCGGCCAGTTGCAGATCAACTGGTCCGACCTGCTGGCCATGACCACCATCACCATCATCCCGGTAATTGCCGTCTTCCTGGCATTCCAGAACTTCTTCATGGAAGGGGTGACCGCAGGAGCGGTCAAAGGATAATCCATGCGCTACTCGCTTTCGACCATCCGCTCGATCGTCCTGGAAGGGTGCAGCCTCCAGGTTCGGGGAAAAGGCGGAACGCTTGCCATCCGGTTCTATTCGACAAGCATCGTCTTTTTCCGCTATGACTTCGATGGACTGGAAGTGCCTGCCGTGCAGGAAAAGGCTTTCGGGGAGCTGAAGGGCTTTCCGGAAACCGATGGGCATCTGCGCCTTTGCCTGACTCGGGGAGACGCCATCGCCGAGGTTGTGGCCAAAGATGGCGTCCATACCCTGTCGGTCAAAGTGGAAATGGAGGAGGGAAACCTTTCCGTCAGCTATGATGGGCGGCTGGTTTCCGGTGGCGCCTTGGGGTCGTTGGACACGGTCATCCCCCGCATCCAGGTGCGTGCCTTCAAGGATGATGGCGAACGGCATTGGTTTGCCCGTTGCAACTTCCCTGCGACCCCGGGCGACCGCTATTTCGGCCTGGGGGACAAAGGCGGGAAGCCTGATCGGAACGGGAGACGGTTCCGGGTCTACAACCGCGACTCGCTCGGCTTCGATGCCGAGGAAAGCGATCCGCTGTACAAGTCGGTTCCCTTCTTTCTGAAGCAGAATCCCGCACGGCAGGTTGTCGCCGGCTACTATTTCCCCGAGACACTGGTCAACGCCTTCGACTTCGGGGAGGAAAGTCCCTTTTACACCTACGTGGAGGTGGAAGGCGGTCCCATCGCCTACTACCTGTTTACGGGGGACACCTACAAGCATATCCTTTTCTCGTACTGCCAGGTGACGGGCTTCCCGGCCTTGCCCCCGCTCTTTTCCTTCGGTTTCTTCGGCTCCAGCATGAACTATGTCGAGGCTGATGACGCGATGGAGAGGATCTTGCGGTACTTTGAGACAATCGAACGCCACCATATCCCCTGCGAGGGCATGTACCTCTCCTCCGGCTATCTGAAGGCGGATGACGGAAGCCGCTACGCCTTCTTTTGGAACAAGCGGAAATTTCCTGATTGCGATAGGTTCCTCAGGCAACTTGCCGGGCGCGGCTACAACCTGACGATGAATATCAAGCCAGGCATCCTGACCACCCATCCGTGGTATGAGGAACTGAAGCGGAAAGGGTTTTTCCTCAAGGACAAGCAGGGCAACCCGTTGGTGGAGTTTTATTGGGGTGGACAGGCTTCCTTCATCGACTTCTCCAACCCGCAGGCGCAACGCTGGTGGAAAGAGCAGTTGAAGGCCACGTACCTGGTGCATGGTTGCACCGGCATCTGGAACGACAACAACGAGTGCGAGCTGGAGGACCCCGAGTCGGATCCCTACAAGGTACGGGCACTTTTTCCGGTCCATATGGCGAAGGCGGCTGCCGAGGCCTTCGACGAGTTCGATCCTGTCCATCGCCACTGGATCTATTCGCGTAGCGGGTATGCGGGGTTGCAGAAGTATGCCCGTACTTGGACGGGGGACAACACCAGCACCTGGAAGACGCTGAAGTTCAACCAGTACCAGTGCCTGAGCCTGGGGCTTTCCGGACTACCGTTCTATGGCAACGACTTGGGAGGCTTCTACGGAGAACGTCCCAGCGAGGAACTGTTGCTTCGTTCCTGTCAGAGCGGAGTTTTCCAGCCCCGCTTCGTCATCCACTCCTGGAGGGCGGACGACAAGCCGACCGAACCTTGGACCTACCCGAACGCCCTGCCGGCGATCAAGGCCTGCATCGAGGACCATTACCGCTTCATGCCCTATACCTACAGCGCGGCCTGGCAGGCGGCGACAGCGGGAATCCCGATCGACCGGGCGCTCTGTCTGGAGTATCCGGAAGATCCGGACGTCCCGACCGACAGCATGGCCGTGCAGTACGGAGACGGGATTCTGAAGCTTCTGGTGGTGGAGCAGGGAAGTGACGAGGTCCGCGCCTATCTTCCCAAGGGAACCAGGTGGTACGACCCCGTAGAGCAAGCGTTGCTTGCGGGGGGAAGATACCATACCTTCCGCGTGCCGCTCTACGGATCGGCCAGATACCTGTTGAAGGAAGGTTCCGTCGTGCCGACGGCACCGGGTACCCGTTCGTTGCAAAACGGAAGGTTCCGGCATGTGGACTTCTGGCTCCAGCCGGGTGACGTTTCCGTCTCCTATCGCTATTTTGAGGATGACGGATCGACCAAGCTGGAACGGAGGGCCTACACGGTGCTGGCTGTCCGACTGGATGCAAAGCGGGTCACCTTCACCCTCGAGCAGGGGACGCTCCCTATCGAAGGCAGACGCTTTACCGCCATGCTCCCGGAGGGCTTCCTGTTTGACGGGACAGGCAAGAGAAACCAGGAACTCCGTTTGGAGACGATGCCGCTATCCCTGTCGTTCCACGGTTCCTATTAGGCGTGGGAGCGCCCCAGCAGGGCTTTCCAGTGGGCGTTGACTTCGTCCATGATCGGCTGTGGGTCGAGGGTCAGCATCCTTCGATGCTCCATCAGCATCCTTCCCTGGCAGAAGACGGTATCGACGTCGCTGGCCTGGACGGCAAAGACCAGAGCACTGAAGGGGTTGTTCAGCGGGGTCAGGTGGGGCTTGCGGGTGTCGATCAGGATCAGGTCGGCCTCCTTGCCGGCCTGAAGCGTGCCGATTTGGTCAAAGCCGAGCGCCTTCGCCCCGTCGACCGTCGCCATCCTCAGGATCTGGTAGGGAGTCAGGCTGGTGATATCCCCTGTCAGCGAGCTGCTGATGAGGGATGCCACGTGCATTTCCTCGATCATGTCGATGTTGTTGTTGCTGGAAGAACCATCGGTGCCCAGCGCCACCTTGACCCCCTTCTTCAGCATCTTTCCGATGGGAGCCATGCCGCTTGCCAGCTTCGCGTTGCTGGTCGGGTTGGTGCAGACGGTGGCATCCAGATCCTTCAAGGCATCCATCTCGTCGTCGGTCAGGTGGACGCAATGGGCAAGAATGTGGCGGGTATCCTGGAAATACCCCAGTTTCTCCAAGTGACGGAAAGGAGAAGCCCCATAGCGCTTCTTGCAGGTGGTTACCTCGGTGGTGGTTTCCGCCATGTGGGTGTGCAGCAGGGCCCCATGTTCCTTTGCCCAATCGTGGGCGTATTGGTAGAGGGCGGGGGTACAGGTGTAGACGGCGTGGGGGGCGCAGGCCACCTTGATGCGGCCGTCGCTTCGCTCCACTTCGCGCCACACCAGCGGCCCTTCCCGGTCGAGGGTGCGCTTCAGGTCAGGGACGTCGCCGACACCGGTGAAACCGATGACGGCCCTGAGACCGGCCTCTTTGGCGGCTCTGGCCCCGCAGTGGACCTGGTAGTACATGTCGTTGAAAAGGGTACAACCACTCTGGATCAGCTCGACCATGCCCAGCCGGTCAGCCCAGAGGATGTCCCCCTCGGTCAGTTTGGCCTCGATGGGGAATATTTCTCCGAGCCAGGCTTCCAATGTGGGCAGATCATCCTTGTAGTTGCGTTCCAGTTCCATGGCGACATGGGTGTGGGCATTGACGAGGGATGGCATGGCGATCATGCCGGTGGCGTCGAGGACACGGTCGGCGTGCACGTTTTCCGGTGCTTTCCCTACGAAGTCGATATGGGTGTCGTTAATGCCGATGTCGGCCCGCTCGAGGTAGTAGTTCTCTCGGGTCATCGGCACGACCAAGGCGTTTCTGATGAGTGTATACATGTACCCATCGTAGCGCATGCACACCACATTGTCACGAAGAAGCCGGCATTTGCGGAGTTCCGTTTACTGCGAGGAACTCCCTTCGTCTCTGGTCATTTGACCTGACTGCGCTTGACTTTCATCGTCGTGGTGGTCGCCATCGGCTTGTCGAGGATCGTCACCTTTGAGATCTTCTTGTAGCCTGCCAGCTTGGTGTTGACCTCGTCGATGATCTGGTTGATTCGTTTTTCCTTGTCCTTCAGTTCGGGGTCGGGATAGACGACTGCCTCGATGCACTCGGAGGGGACGTCCTTCTTTTCCTGGTAGCCGCGGATCATGATCTGCCGGATTTCTTCGTAGAGCTGGAACATGTCCTCGATTTCCTCCGGGTAGACGTTCTTGCCGCCCTCGGTGACGATGATGTTCTTTGCCCTGCCTTTCAGGTAGACGTAGTGCTCCTCGTCCATCGTTCCCAAGTCGCCGGTACGCAGGTATCCGTTCTCGTCGAACAGTTCCTTGGTGTGCGCTTCGTCGTGGTAGTAGCCCCTGCAGACGTTCGGACCCTTGACGCGGATTTCCCCGACGCCGTGCTCGTTGGGCTCGGCGATGATCACTTCGTCCAGCGGGAACACCTTGCCGATCGAGTCGATTTTGAAATGGTCGACCGGGTTCAGCGTGACAATGGGGCTGGTCTCGGTAAGTCCGTAGCCTTGGACGAAATCGACACCCAGTTGCTGGTACTGCTTGAATACTTTCGGGGCGAGGGGACCGGCTCCGCTGATGCAGAGCCGGTTGTGGTCCAGTCCGATTTTGCTGAGCAGCAGCTTGTTGAAGATGGGGCGCATCGGGTTCTTGCCGAACCAGAGCTTGCATTGGCCGCCGACGATCATCATCAGATGGACCATGCCGTTGACGACGGGTCCCTTCTTCTTGACTTCCTTCATCATCCCTGCAAGGACTTTATTGAAGAGCAGGGGGATTCCCATGAAGACGGTCACGTGGCCGCGCTTGAGGTCGTTCAGCATGCGGCTGACCGCCAGGGACTGTCCGAACAGGCATTCGGCACCGTGTTCCAGACACTCGAGGAAGACGGCGGTGCAGCAGTAGGTGTGGTGCAGCGGGAGCAGGGCGTACAGGGTGTCGGTGTCGTCGACGAACGGCATCATGTCTCCTGCCTGGTAGACGTCGCTGATCAGATTCTTGTTGGTAAGCTCGACCGCTTTCTCGTTGCCGGTAGTGCCACTGGTGAACAACAGGGCCGCCACGTCGTCCTCGGTCCTTGGCACGAGCGGGTATTCCTTCATCGGCTGCAGGTCCATGATGAAGGGAGCCTGCGTGCCGGCATCCCCGAGCAGGGTCACCATCTTGCCCTGGAGGGTCTTGACCCATTCGTTTTCCGGATCCAGCTTGTCCAGTACGTCGCTGTCGCCGAAAAAGAAGGAGACGCCGGCGAAGGCGGCCAGCTGCATCAGCCGGTCGATGTGCATCTGGTTGTCAATCGGGACGATTACGCCGCCGGCATAGCATACCGCCACGTAGGTCAGGCCCCAGAAGGGGGAGTTCTTTCCGTTCAGGCCTACGCGGTCGCCGGGCTTGAGCCCTTGCTCGATCAGCCACGAGGCGATACGGACCACGTGTCCTTTCACTTCGGTGAAGTCCCAGGTCTCCCGGTCAGGATTGAAGCGAGTGAAGCACTTGTTGTGGGGGAAGCGCTTGGCGGTCAACAGAAACATTTCGGCAATGGTAGGCCATTCTCCCTGGAAATCCTTGCCTCGGTACTCGTTGAGATAATCCCATCTATGTCCCATGTTAAATCCTCACGGTCAAACATTTTTCGGTGTGACTAGTTAATTCAGACTATGGAACATACTTTGACGCTTAAGGACATATGTGTCAAGAATAGAACCCCCCTGTCTGTCCAGGAACGAAATGGAGTAGACTTCTTTCCATGACAAACCTGCTTATCGAACGTACACGTCGGTTCCGTGATGAAGTGGAAGCCCTTTCCTTTCCCGAGTCACTGTATGTCTACAATCCTTTGGTCTACGCCTGGGACCTGCATCAGGAATTCCTGGAGCGTTACTGCAGGCAGGATGCCCGCATGCTCTGGCTGGGCATGAACCCTGGTCCTTTCGGCATGGCGCAGGACGGGGTTCCCTTTGGCGAGGTGGGCGCGGTGCGCGGCTATCTCCATATGGACGGCACGGTCGGGCAGCCGCTTCGGATGCATCCCAAACGTCCGGTGCTGGGGCTTGCCTGCAAACGCAGCGAAGGAAGCGGAAAACGGTTGTGGGGCTATCTTGCAGCCAGATGGCCCGACCCGATGGAGATGGCACGGCATGTGATGGTGCTGAACTACTGCCCGCTGGTCTTCATGGACGCCGGCCCGACCGGAAAGAACGTGACGCCGGATGCGTTGCCTGCCAGGTGCCGGCAGGCGCTGGAAGAAGTCTGCGACCGATACGTGCGGGATGTGCTGGACTGGTCCCAGGCTCCGATGCTGGTAGGAGTTGGCAAGTACGCGGGGGAGAAATTGGCGAGGCTCGCCCCTCCTGGCAGGCATGTCGGTACCATCGTTCATCCCAGTCCTGCGAATCCCCAAGCGAATCGTGGCTGGGCTGCCTTGGTGGATGCAGCCCTCGTTTCCTTCCAAAATAGTTTTGGATTCGTCCCATAATTCTTTTGAATTAATGATAGAAAATTCAGTTTTGCATGTGAAAAGGCCAATATACAACTCTTCTTGTATATAAAATTGACCATTTGGAACAAATATGTATAATGATTTTCGTAATGTGATGAGAAGCGTGGTGCTGGCCCCCGCGAAGGTGAACCTTCACCTGGCTGTGGGGGAGAAACGGGATGATGGGTTCCACTCCATCGAATCGGTTTTCGCCCGGACCGACCTTTGTGATGAGCTGGAGGTGGAGATTGCCGAAAGCGGAGTCGCGGATGTCCAGGTCCGGGGGCTTGAAGGGCTTTGTGGGCCGGGAAAAGACACCATGAGCAAAGCTGCCGGAATCTGGATGCGGAAATCGGGCAGAGCGGTGCGGCTTCTCATCCGATGCACCAAGCGGATTCCCTCCCAAGCCGGGCTTGGGGGAGGTTCGAGCGATGCCGCGAGCCTTTTGCTCCTGTTGGACTCCCTGTATCCGATGGAGCAAGAGAAGCTCCGGGAGGTTGCGGCGGAGGTGGGAAGCGATGTTCCTTTTTTCCTCTCCCGCTCACGCGTTGCTTGGGTGACAGGACGAGGTGAGCAGGTGGAGCCGGTCGAGGGTGTCAGACCTCTCTACGGCGCGCTGGTGATGCCTTCCGCCCTGAAGTGCTCGACGAAGGAGGCCTATGAGGCACTTGACCGCCTCGCTCGCCCCGCTCCGCCAGCCAAAAGCCTGGTGCTGGAGGCGTTGCGTCTCGGCCCCGCCCGCTACGGCAGGGTGCTGCGCAATGATTTCTTTGAAGTGGTCAAGACGAGCCAGCCGTATGACTCCCTCATTCGGGCGGCTGACGGACTGGTGGGGTATGGGGCGTTGAGCGGCAGCGGTAGCTGCTGGTTCTTCGTGAGTGAGGAAAAAACGTTTGTGGACAGCTATATCGCCCGGCTTGGGGAGAAGAATGCCGGTCGGTTCAAGAGCTGGTTCGTGCAGATCTGAAGTGCGGGTCTGCACCGGGGGGTTACGAAAGTGCAGGTTACGGAAGTTCGGATCAAGAAGGTGGGTGTCGATGTGGGCGGCAAGGTGCTTGCATACGCCTCGGTCACGCTCGACAGCCAGCTGGTCATTCACAATATCCGGGTCATCAACGGGAAGGATGGCGCCTTCATCGCCATGCCATGCAGGAAGATCGGCAACGGGGATTACAAGGATGTCGTCCATCCCATCGATACTTCGTTCCGCACCTATCTGGAGGAGCAGATCCTTTCCCAGTATCAGTCGGCGGCCGATTAATGCTGGACAAAGAACCCGAATTACGCTATCTTTTGGTGCTGTCTGTCTCTTGACACGACGTTGGGAAGTCGCCAAGAGGTTAAGGCTCTGGTTTTTGATACCAGCATTCGTGGGTTCGAATCCCGCCTTCCCAGATGTAACTGAGGGAATACTAGGGCATCATAGATGTTCTACCCATGGTAATTGGCATGTGCCAATGAGAGTAGTAGTAAGGAGTCCTACATGAGCAACGAAGGAAAAGTTCTTTCCGCGCAAGACAGAACCAGTGATTTTGGTTCTGCTGGTAGCCGTCGCGTTCTGCGCGCCGGCCGCATCCCTGCCGTCATTTATGGCAAGAGCAACACCCAGCCCATCCATATTACGCTGGATGCCAAAGAGTTCACGCTGAAAATGCGCCACTTCACCGACACTTCCCTGCTCACCATCAATGTTGGTGACAAGTCCTATGAATGCCTGATGAAGGACTATCAGGATGATCTGCTCCATGACCAGATCAAGCATGTCGATTTCTACCAGGTCACCCGTGGCCAGAAGCTCAGGACCGAAATTTCCATCAAGATCACCGGCAACCCGATTGGTGCCCGTGATGGTGGCGTTTTGGACCAGGTCATGTACCAGGTCGAGATCGAGTCGCTTCCCAAGAACCTTCCGGACAAGCTGGTCCTGGACGTTTCCGACATGGAGCTGAACACGGTACGCCATCTTTCCGACATCAAGCTGCCTGAGGGAGTCGAGATCCTTGACGACCTGGACAAGACGGTCGCCTCCTGCAGGTCCGTGAAGGAAGAGGTCGCCGCCACGCCGGCAGCTACCGACGCCACCGCCGCTACTGCCACGACCGATGCCGGTACCGCCGCTCCCGCTGCTGGTGCAGCGCCTGCCGCCGCTCCCGCCACGGACAAGGCCAAGCAGTAATGATCCTGGTGCTTGGGCTGGGGAATCCAGGTTCCAAGTACGACCATACACGGCATAATGCCGGATTTGATGTGGTGGATCGAGTTGCAGCGTTTTTTCAGGTTCGCCTGAGAAAACGCTGTTTTCGTCTCTACCGTATCGCCCGGACAGACGCCGGGGGCCGTACCTATGCTCTGGTGGAACCGTTGACCTATATGAACGCTTCCGGGGAAATCGCTCCCGATTTCCGGGACTGCGACCCAGAGGCGATGCTTGTCGTCTGTGACCAGATGGACCTGCCGGTGGGGACTATCCGCGTGCGCAAGGGAGGGTCGTCGGCAGGGCACAACGGCTTGAAGAGCCTGATTTCCTGCTTTGGTTCGAGCTCTTTCATCCGCGTCTATGTCGGGACCGGTCGTCCCAGACAGGGTGAGACAGTGGTGGACCACGTGCTGTCCCGGGAAACCGACCCGCTGTATACCGAGGCTCTGGACCGGGCAGCCCGTGCGGTAATCGACCTGATGCAGGGCCGGGCCCTGGCCGAGGTGGAAGGTGCCTACAACCGTCGTCCCGGTTCCTGAGGGGAAGATTGCCGTCGCCTTCAGTGGCGGTTCCGACAGCCTTGCCCTGCTCTGGAGGCTCCATGCACGGGGTGAGGTGACCGCGCTCTATGTGAACCACCATATCCGCCCTGAAGCTGAACTGGAAAGGGAACTCGGCCTCAACACGGCCAACTGCCGGCGCCTAGGGGTTCCTTTGGTCGTGCTTGACGTGGATCCGGAGGAACTGGAGGAACTGAAAGGAAAGATGGGGATGGAGGGGGCGGCCCGCACCCTCCGCTACCGTCTCCTCTTTGCCTGGTGTCGGGAGCACCATGCATCTTTGGCTGTCGCCCACACCAAGGACGACCAGCGGGAGAATGTGGTGTTCCGCATGCTGCTGGGTGCCTCGGCAAGCCATCTGGCGATTGCCGGAGAGCGGGTGGTGGACGGGGTGCTGGTTTTCCGGCCTCTGCTCGGCTCTACCCACGAGGAACTACGGGGAGAACTGCGGGCCCGGCACCTTTTCTGGTCCGAGGATTCCACCAATGCCGACCAGGGGATTGCCAGAAACCAGCTCCGGCATGTCCTGCTCCCTGCCTTGGTCGAGCGCTATCCGGAACTTCCCGCATTGCTGGACACCCTTGCGGCCTTTTCCCGGATGCTTCGCCATTTCATCGATTCACGGATCGCGCCGATCGACTCCACGTGCCCGCTTCCCCGGGACGTTTTCCTTGCCCTGCCCGGGATTGCCAGGGACGAGCTGCTCTACCGATTCCTTTCCCGTGCCGGTCGCGTTCCGTTGTCGTTCATCACCCGGATCCGGACTCTGCTCGAGGGGGGTGGGACGCGGTGGCGGGAACGTTTGGGAACATTCTCGATTTGGTTTGATGCTGGCCTGATGCATGTGGAAGAGATGAGTCCTGTTCAGGAATTTTGCTATTGGGGCCATTGTCTTACGAGGGGAGGGGCTCTTTCCCTTCCTTCTTTGGGGACGTTCCATGCGCGTCCCCAGCAGGAAGGGGATCCGAAGCAGTGGATCCGTATCGATCCTTCCGTTCTCGCCAATCCGGTCCTTCGCTCGGCCCGTGAAGGAGACCGGATCGAGCTTTTCGGCAAACAGGTTGGTATCGCCCACCTGGCGTCCGGCTGGAAACTGAAAAAACCGGTAACCTCGATTCCCTTGCTGGAGGACCGGGGGGGCATTGTCGCGGTCTTTGGGTCCGCAATCGGGGGACGCGACCGCATCGCCACCGCTTGTAAATCGCTTGCCCGACGAAACCTATTTGTCTATTATTGGGACTAAAGGAAAAAACACGTGAATTCCCAAAACCAACAACAGAATAATGACCGTCAGAATCGGGGTTCAGGGGGTCCCATGCGCGGGCATGGCCCGCAACGTCGTCCCGACCCGAAGAATCGTTTCGCACTTTTCGTTTTCATCGTGCTGATTCTGATGTTCATCTACATGTTCATCGATAGTACGAGGAATGACCGCCCGCAGGATGTTCCCTATACCACCTTTCTGAGCTATGTGGAGAGCGGGCAGGTTGCCAGCGCCGAGATCAAGGAACAGAGCCTGATTACGTTTGTCCAACGTAATGGCGATGTCGCGAGGACCCGTATTCCCTATCTCGACGAGGAGTTGGTCTCCACGCTGAAGGCGCACAACGTCTCGGTTACCGGGACCATCCAGGACATCTCGTTGCTGCAGGTGGTGTTGCAGTTGCTGCCTTGGATCATCTTCATCGGCTTTACTGTCATGCTCTACCGGCAGACCAGCGGCATCAACAGCAGGATGATGGGCAACTTGGGCAAGAGCCACGCAAAGGAGTACGAGGACAACGGCAACAAGGTGACTTTTGACGATGTCGCAGGGCAGGCCGAGGCCAAGTACGAGTTGCAGGAGGTGGTCGAGTTCCTCAAACATCCCGACCACTTCACCAAAGTGGGAGCCAAGATTCCCCGTGGCGTGCTGCTGGTCGGTCCTCCGGGAACCGGCAAGACGTTGCTTGCAAAGGCGGTAGCCGGTGAGAGCGGAGTCTCCTTCTTCCATACCAGCGGTTCCGATTTTGTCGAGATGTTCGTCGGCATGGGCGCCGCGCGTGTGCGCGATTTGTTCGACACTGCCCGCCGCCACAATCCCTGCATCCTGTTCATCGACGAGCTGGATGCCGTCGGCCGCAACCGCGGAAGCGGGCTTGGCGGCGGCAACGACGAACGCGAGCAGACTTTGAACCAGATCCTGGTGGAGATGGATGGGTTTGACAGCGGGAGTTCCGTCATTGTCATGGCGGCCACCAACCGGCCTGATGTCCTTGACCCGGCATTGCTTCGCCCGGGGCGCTTTGACCGTCAGGTGACGGTGGACCTGCCCGACATCGACGAGCGTGTCGCCATCCTGCGCATCCACTGCAAGCCTTTGAAGCTGGAACCTTCCGTCGACCTCGAGCGCATCGCCCGCGGGACCGCAGGCTGTAGCGGGGCTGATTTGGCCAACCTCTGCAACGAGGCCGCCCTTTTCGCAGCCCGTGAAGGAAAGCTGACCGTCTCGATGGACGACATGGAGCAGGCCCGCGACAAGGTACTGCTCGGAGTGGCCCGCAAGAGCTTCTCCATGACGGATGACGAGAAACTTTCGACTGCTTACCATGAGGGAGGCCACACCTTGCTGCACTACTACCTGCAGCACCTTGACCCGCTGCACAAGGTGACGATCATTCCCCATGGCCGCGCCTTGGGTCTGACCGTCAGCCTTCCGGAGCGCGATCCCTACACCAAGAACCGGTCGATGCTGACCGACTGGATCAAGGTGTGCATGGGGGGCTTCGTCGCCGAGGAACTGATCTACGGTGAGACGACTACCGGAACGAGCAACGATATCAAGCAGGCGACCAACACTGCCCGTCGCATGGTCACCGAGTGGGGCATGAGCGACCTAGGATTCATCAACCTTGCCGACGAGGACGAGCCGCTCTTCCTGGGAAGGGAGATCACCCAGCACAAGGACTACAGCGAGACGACCGCCACCCGCATCGACAGCGAGGTCAACAAGATTCTCGACAGTTGCCTGAACGAGGCTCGCCAGATCATGAGGGACCACAGGGACCAGCTGGAAAAGCTGGCTCACGAGCTGGTCATCAAGGAGACCCTTGACGACGCAGAGATCAGGGCCTTGTTTGGTTGGCCGGGCCTGAAGGAGGAGCCTTCCGATTACCTGGCTGCCAAGAAGGGCAATGCACTCAATGCCAAGCGCGCCGAGGAGGCACGCCGGCAGGCTGAATACGAGGCCCGCATGGCCAAGGAGGCCTCCGAGAAGGCAAAGGCCGAGGCTGACGGAAAACCCGAGGAGCAGGCATGAGAGAGGCAGACCTTACCCGAAACTTCTGCATCATCGCCCATATCGACCACGGCAAGTCGACGCTTGCCGACCGCTTCATCCAGCGCGCCCGCTTGATCAACGAGCGCTCGAAGGTCCAGACCCAAGTGCTGGACAATATGGATATCGAGCGGGAGAGGGGTATCACCATCAAGAGCCAGGCGGTGACGGTTCCCTACCAGCGGGACGGCAAGACCTACAAGCTCAACCTGGTGGACACCCCGGGCCATGTCGACTTTTCCTATGAAGTCTCCCGTGCCATCAGTTCCTGCGAGGGGGCGCTTCTGCTGATCGACGCCACCCAAGGGGTGCAGGCGCAGACCATCGCCAACCTCTTCATGGCCATGGAGCACAACCTGACCGTCATCCCGGTGATCAACAAGATCGACTTGGCGTCGGCCGACATCCCCAACTGTCTGAAGGAAATCGAGCACGAACTTGGCCTTGACCCGGGCAAGGCGCTGATGGTCAGTGCCAAGACTGGCGAGGGAGTGGACAAGCTGTACGATGCCATCGTCGACGAGATTCCCGCTCCTGCTGGTGTCGATACCGACCCGCTTGCTGCCGAGATTTTCGATTCCCACTACGATGCCTATCGTGGTGTCATCGTCCATGTCCGTGTCTTCGACGGAGACGTCAAGGCTGGCGACACGATCAAGTTCATGCATGGCGAAGGCACCTACAAGGTGGAGGAGGTCGGCATTTTCCAGCTGGGCCTGAAGCCGACAGACCTGCTCCATGATGGTGATGTGGGGTATATCATCGCAGGCATCAAGACCATCAGCGACATCCGTGTCGGTGACACGATCACCCATGCGGACAGGCCCTGCGCCAAGGCTTTGCCCGGTTTCAAGGCCTTGAAACCGGTTGTCTTCTCCTCGATCTATCCGGTCGACTCGAACGACTACGAGGAGCTTGAGGAATCCTTGGAAAGGCTCAAGCTGAACGATGCGTCGCTGATTTACGAGAAGGACAGTTCCGCAGCCCTCGGTTTTGGTTTTCGCTGTGGTTTCCTGGGGATGTTGCATCTCGAGGTGGTCCAAGAGCGGCTGGAGCGTGAGTTCGACCTCTCGCTGGTTTTCACCAGTCCTTCGGTCCGCTACCACATCGACCTGCAGAATGGGGAGCACCTTGAGGTGGACAACCCTACCGAATACCCCGACCAGACCCGCATCAAGAATGCCGAGGAGCCCTATATCAGGGCGACGATCATCACTCCGAGCGAGTATGTCGGTCCGATCATGAAGCTCTGTCTGGAGAAGCGTGGCGCGCAGACCGGTATGAACTATCTGGACGAGAAGCGTGTCGAGCTGATCTGGGACATGCCCTTGAGCGAGGTGCTCTTCGACTTTTACGACCGGCTTAAATCGATTTCCCGTGGCTATGCCTCGTTCGATTACGAAGTCAACGGTTACAAGCCGACCGAGCTGGTGAAGATGGACATCCTGGTCAACGGCGAGCCGGTGGACGCGCTGAGCCAGCTGGTCTTCAAGGGCAATGCCCAGAGTCGTGGAAGACAGATTTGCGAGCGTCTGAAGGACGAGCTCCCGCGCCAGCAGTTCAAGATCGCCATCCAGGCGGCCTTGGGCAGCACCATCATCGCCCGCGAGACGATCAGCCCCTATCGGAAGGATGTCATCGCGAAGTGTTACGGTGGAGATATCAGTCGCAAGCGCAAGCTTCTGGAAAAGCAGAAGGAGGGCAAGAAGCGCATGCAGATGGTGGGAAACGTCGAGATTCCCCAGCACGCCTATCTGGCCGTCCTGAAGAGCAAGGATTCCGATAGTTGACGAAGGGGAGGGCAAGGTGATTTCCAAAGAGGTCCTGGCTGAGCGGTATGAGGGACGGCACGTGGTCCGCCTGACCATTGAGAGTGGCGAGTTTACGGTGAGGCTTTTGAATCTGGGGGCGATCCTGGAGGATGTGGTGGTTCCTTCCCGGAAGGGGAGGATCTCGGTCGTCTGGAAGATGCCGGAGGTGTTGCAGAACATCACCAGTCCCCACTACGGACAGGTGATTGGACGCTTCGCAAACCGCATCGCAAAGGGTCGCTTTTCCCTGAATGGGACCACCTTCCATCTTGAGCAGAACAACAACGGCAACGCCCTCCACGGCGGGCAGAGCGATTTCGGCCTGCACATGTGGAATGTGCTTCCCTTCGACGAACAGGGCGATAGCGTCACCCTCTGCTACGATAGTCCCGACGGGGACGGCGGCATGCCTGGCAACCTGTTTGTCACGGTCACCTACACGATCAGCTCCGACGGGAAGTTGACCCTTGCCTACACGGCGACCAGCGACGAGGATACCCCGGTCAACCTGACCAACCATACCTATTTCAACCTTTCCGGGGGTGGGTCCATCCTTGATGACGAGGTCCAGCTTTCCTGTCCGGAGATGCTCGAGGTCGATGACCAGCTGATTCCGACGGGGAAGATACGTGTGGTGGCGGACACTGTCTACGACTTTCAGATTCCGAAGACGATCCGCAAGGATATGGCCGGGACTCCCATCAACGGCTATGACTACTGCTACGTGATAGGCAAGGAGCACCGCTGGCCCCAGAGCTTCGGGTGTCTGTACGACCCGAAGAGCGGGATCGAGATGCATATGCGCACCACGCTTCCCGCTGTCCAGTTCTATACGGGCAACGGCCTTTCCGGTGGGGTCAACGCTGCCGGTGCCGGCCGCAACGAGGGTGTCTGCTTTGAGACGCAGTCCTATCCGGACGCTCCGAACCACCCTGGCTTCCCCTCTTGCATCGTGAAAAAGGGGGAGACGCTGAGGACGGTCACCGAATACCGGTTCTCGGTCAGGTAATCCCATGGAGCCGAAAATCATAGGGATTACGGGTGGCACGGGCAGTGGCAAGAGCACCATCGTGCGCAGAATCCGGGAGGCTTTCCCGGATTCGGTCTTCATGGCCCAGGACAGTTACTACCAGTCCGTCTCCACCTTCAACAACAACACGATCACTTCGTTCAATTTCGACCAGCCATCGGCCTTCGACAACCAGTTGCTCTACCGGCATCTTTCCGACTTGAAGCAGGGGAAACCGATCGAGATGCCACAGTACGACTTTGTCCACAGCGTGCGTACCAAGGAGACGGTCCACGTCGAACCTAAGCCGCTGATCGTGATCGAGGGGCTGATGGTGCTCTACGACCAGCATATCCGCGACCTGCTGGACTTGAAGCTCTATGTCGATACTCCCGCCGATATCCGTTTCATCCGGAGGCTGAAGCGGGACATCAATGAGCGAGGTAGGACGATGGATAGCGTGATTACCCAGTATCTCGAGGTGGTGCGGCCGGGACACGAGCATTTCATCGAGCCGACCAAGCAATACGCCGACCTGATCATCCCCGAAGGTGGCAACAACTATCGTGCCTTGTCGGTGCTTTTGTCGTTCATCCGTTCGCTCGGGGTTTCCGAAACAGGACATATGCGTCCCTGATTCCCCGCCAGGAGAACTGTTCAGGGACGGGATCGTTTCCTCCCCAGAAGGCGCGGTTGCAGCGGCCGATGCGGGCAAGTCCGAGAATGGTGCCTTTGATGATGCCGTGCTTCAGCACCGCCTGGACCATGTAGGTGGAACAGGTGGGGTGGTACAGGCAGGCCCTGCCCCCGAAGAAGGGGGAGAGCAGTCCCTTGTAGAGATAGACGGGAATCAGATAGAGCTGCCTGAGGATCCGCATACCGGTATCGTACGCTTTTCCTTCCTTTTCCTCAAACCTTTTGTTTCTTGGCCGAATCTGCTAACCTAGCAGCCATATGGATATTCGCATATTGCATCAGTTGGAAGGGGCCAAAGCCGCTGAGGGGCTGACCGTCATCATCGATGTGTTCCGGGCTTTCTCGGTGGAGTGCTTTCTCTCCCAGATGAAGGTCAAGGACATCTTCCCCGTGAGAGAGGTGGAGGAGTGCTTCGCCCTGAAGCACCAGCATCCGGACTATTTCCTGGTCGGCGAGCGGAACGGGGTGAAGGTTCCCGGTTTTGACGCCGGGAATTCCCCGATGGAAATCACCACTGGTCCCGATCTTGCAGGCAGGAGTGTGGTCCATACCACCAGCGCAGGGGTGCAGGGAATCGCAGGAGCCATCCACGCCAGCGAGGTGATTGTCGCCTCCTTGGTCAACGCCAGGGCGGTTGCCCGTTACATCAAGCACAAGGATCCCCGTGTGGTGAGCTTGGTCGCCATGGGACTCAACGGGGTGGAGGACACCGACGAGGATATCCTCTGCGCCACCTACATCCGTGACCTGCTGGAGGGCAGGCAGCCCAACATCCATCAGCAGATCCGTCAGATCCAGTACACCAGCGGCCGCAAGTTCTTCGTGCGGAGGGCCGATGGAGCTTTTCCTGAACCTGATTTCTTCATGTGCCTGGTTCCCGACATGTTCGACTTCGTGCTGGCTGTCGACCGTTCCTCTTATCCCTACCGCATGGTTCGCTTCGACTGTTGAGGTGTGCCATGTTGCTGTATGTGACCAGACATGGCAGGACCATCAACAATGAGACGGGCCGCATCAGCGGTGTCGTCGATGTGCCCCTTGCCCCCGAAGGAGTGGAGGAGGCGAAGGAGTTGGCAAGGCGTCTGTACGAGGGCAGGGACCGGTACCGGATCCGGCATATCGTTTCCTCCAACCTGACCCGTGCCCGCCAGACGGCAGAGATCGTCGCCAAGGCGCTTTCCCTTCCGGTGGTCGTCGATTCTCGTTTTCACGAGGTGTGCTTCGGCAGCGACGAGGGTTCTCTTTTCAGCGCGCGACCGTACCAGGAATGCAAGGATGAGCCGTTTCTCCGATTTGCCGGCGGGGAGTCGCTGGCTGACGCTGTCTGCCGGGTGTATCCGGCTTTGGATGAGATGCGGAGGACCTATTCGGAAAACGTGCTGTTGGTGGCCCATGGCATGTTGGGAAGGGTGATTGCCACCTATTTCCATTCCTATACGATCGGGCAATTCAAGTCGAACCTGATGCCCAACTGCGGTTTGGTCTGCTATGATATGGAGCAGGCGGAGCGTCACCCGGTGCCGGAAGTCGAGCCTTTTCCTGGGTGAGGTCTAGGAAAGAAGTGTACTTGGGGTTTGACTTTATCTTGGGCTCTTTGCTATAGTACATACGCACATTTCGGGATATTCCCTTTCTGGAGGATAATGATATGGCTGGAGCAGTATCTAAGAACGCACATCGTGCCGGTACCAAGACCTTGTTGAGCCGCTGGGGCGGAGCTATCAAGATGAGAAGCGTCTTCGAGAACGGCAAGTTGCGCCATGAGGCGTATTGCGAGAAGACTGGCAATACCGCACGCAAGCCGAAAGACTTGATGTAATGACCATTCGTCTTCCGGTGAGACGGGGCATCGCGTTGGCGGTGCCCTTTTTCGTATCCGCATGGCCATATGGCTTGCTGGAAAGAGCGTGAAAAGGCAATTTTTTCATGAATTAGTAACGCAGTTTTCAATTCCTGTGGTATAGTTTGGGATGAATACTGTTTAATGAGGACAATCATGAGGAGGATTATCGTGAAACGTCTTTCGAAATCGATCGCGAGAGCGGCTCTTGCCGCACTGCTGATCGTGTCGCTGGTGGGATGCCAGACGACAGCAAAAAAGGCAGCTGAGCCCATTCCGGCGGCACCGGCGGTAGCCCCTGCTCCAGAAAAGCCAGCTGAGGTTCCCGCACCTGCGCCAGCCCCGGTGAAGGAAGAGGCTCCGGCTCCTGTGAAGGCCGAAGTCCCGGCACCTGTGGAAACCCCGAAAGCCGCTCCCGCCCCTGTGGCTCAGGAGCCTGCGAAGCCGACGAGTGACTATCCATATGGCGTGAACACCATCGTCCGCAATACCCAGGGCGACAAGGAGTTCGACCTCTTCGTCGTGCATACCAACGATATCAACGGCAATTTCCAAGGTGAGGCCGGTGGCCTGTCCCTGGGCCAGTTCGCGACCCTCGCGAATATCGGCAAGCAGATTACCGACAATTACCTGGTGCTGAATGCTGGCAACATGGGCGTGACGGAAGCCAATGCCCTGCAGGTCGCAAAGGCGCTGGATGCTGCCGGCTACGATGCGTACACTCCTCAGACGATTCAGCTTGCTACGGGTATCGAAGGCACCGAAAAGGCTGCCGCCCTGAGCGCCAACGCTCTGGACGCCAATGGCTATCTGTTGGAAACCCCCTATCAGGTATATGATTTCAACGGCTTCAAGGTCGCGGTTGTCGGCCTGACCATGCCGAAGGATGTGGACGGAGTATCATTCACCAGTGATGTGATTGTCGCCAACGCCCAGACGGCCCTGGATATCGCCGACAAGCTGGTCGATTACATCATCGTCCTGACCGACGCTCCGGATACCGGGGACCTTTCCAGCCAGTTCCTGGCCGAAAACCTGAAGGGTATCGACCTGATCGTCGACTCCGGGGATACCGTTTCCGCCAAGATTGTCGGGGATACCGAGATTGTCCACGCCGATGCCGACCTCATGAGCATTGGTGTCGTGCAGCTGCACGTCAAGGATGGCAAGGTGGTCGCCACCTATCCGATGAGCGTTCCCGCCGATGCCATCACCGACCCTGCCGACAGCGCGTTGGTGCAGCAGTATGCTTCCATCATCGCCGGTGCCGGTTATGACCCGAAGGCCGCGGTGCCTGATGACCAGGTGGTCGCCGGCTTGCTGCCCTATCCGTATGGTGTCCAGCTGATCGAGAAGAACACCAAGGGCGACAAGACCTTCGACCTGATGGTCGTGCACACCAACGATGTCCACGCTCGTGTGGTGCCGCAGGATGGCGGCATGGGGTATGCCAAGCTTGGTACTTTGCTGAACGCCGGCCGCTCCATCACCGACAACATGCTGGTCTTGGATGCTGGCGACACCACCCATGGCACCAACTTCGCCAACCTGTTCCAGGGTGAGACGGTTGATGCTCTGCTGGAGGAGCTGGGCTATGATGCCATCGCTCCGGGCAACCATGACTTCAACTATGGCACCGACCACTTGGTCGAGATGGCCAATATCGCTGCGACCAACGGTGGTACGCTGCGCGTCCTGAGTGCCAATGTCAAGAAGAATGGCAAGCTGCTGTTCCAGCCCTACCAACTGTATGATTTCAACGGTTTCAAGGTTGGAGTCATCGGCCTGTCTACTCCGGACACGCTGGTCACCAGCAATCCGAAGAACACCGAGGGCGTCGACTTCTCCCAGGATGACTTCTATGGTACTGTCCAGAAGATGGTTGACCTGGTCAAGAAGTATGCCGACTTCATCATCGTTGACGGCCATATCGGCCTTGATCCGACTGGTCCCAGCGGAATCACCAGCGACCAGATTGCAGAAAAGGTCAAGGGTATCGACTTGTTCGTCGATGGTCACAGCCACACGGTCCTGAAGAGCGGCGACCAGGTTGGCGATACCCTGATTGTCTCCACCGGCGAGTACCTGAAGAACGTTGGTGTCGTCGATATCCTGGTAAAGGACGGCAAGGCTGTCAGCAAGACTGCCATGCTGATCCAGGCCAGCGATGTCCTCGAGCCGGAGAAGAGCGACCTTGCCAAGCAGTTCGGTGTCACCAGCGTGCCTGACGACCCGCAGATCACCGCAACGATCGAGTCGATCAACAAGGACCTGAACGTCCAGCTGAACAAGGTTATCGCGATGATTCCCGAGGATCTCGACGGCGAGCGCGCCCATGTCCGTACCCGCAAGACCAATCTCTCCAAGATGATTGTCGATGCGATTACCAAGGACAGTGGTGCCGACTTCACGATCACCAATGGTGGCGGCATCCGCGCTTCCCTGAAATCCGGCAAGGTCACCAGAGGCGATGTCATGAATGTCCTGCCGTTCACCAACGTTGTCTACGTCTGCGAAATCAAGGGCAGCGATGTCTACGCCGCACTCGAGCACGGCTATTCGAAGCTTCCCGAGACTGCCGGTAGCTATGCGCAGACCGACCTGCAGGTCGTCTACAGCAAGTACGCCAAGCCGGGCAACAGGATCAAGAGGGTCCTGCTCAACGGCCAGCTGATTGACAAAGACGCAACGTACAAAGTCGCGACCAACGATTTCATGGCTGCGGGTGGCGATGGTTACACCATGTTTGGCAATGTGGTCAGCAGAGGAAAGATGCTCAGCGACGTGTTCATGGAATACCTGTCTGAGAACTATCCGGTGAAATAAGCTGTTTCACGAATGGGTCGGGGAGGGCGAGCAACCCTCCCCGATTTTTTCTTTATCCGTATTGACAGATTCCAATGAAAACTGTAGATTCCTATATGTTCGTTCGGCTATAGCTCAGTCGGTAGAGCAGGTGGCTGTTAACCACCCTGTCGGGGGTTCAAATCCCTCTGGCCGAGATACAAATTATTCTTTTCGAGAGAAAGGCTTGCCCGTTTGTTTGCTGGCAAGTCTTTTTTTGTAATGACAGGTTGAGGTGTACAAAATGGCGTACAACCGCCCACGAAGGGAATAGTGATGTGGCATCACCTTTCATAGTCAGCCAAGGCATTCCACGAAAAATTGCTCAAATCATGGCTTTGCGGGATGGCGAGCCTTGGGGGGGCTCGGTCCGTTCCGATGATTCATCCACCTTGTGAGGGCAGATATTTGTTAAGAATTCTATTTCCTCTTCCTGCAACATGTTGTGTCCATAATCCGGAATCTTCTCCTTTTCAGGCATCAAACCTCCGAGAATGCCGGTATGGTAGGTTGGAGGTGACATGGGTACCATACAAGGGAAGGCACCCTTTCCGCGCGGCCCCACCTGTCGCCAGAGCAGGCGATGGATGCGTTGGTCGGGACCGCATCCGTAAGAGGCTTCTGCCCATCTTCGTGATGGAAGAGACGCACGGGATGTCAGAGGGAATGTCGTTCGACCGGAACGCGCAACATTCCCTTTTCCCGCTTCATCCCGCGAACATCGGTATTGGGCCAAGGGAAAGACGGCTTGGATTCACGCCGTAAGCAGGTTCTTGGATGGCAGTTGTCTTTCCCAGTCAAGGATGTTTTCCACGGTGGTGCGGGCGATTGCCTCAAGGGCGTCTTCCGTCAGGAATGCCTGATGGCTGGTGACCAGCACGTTAGGCAGGGCGATCAAGGCTTTGAGCGTTTCGTCCTTGATTCCTTGTTTTCTGTTGTCGTTGAAAAAGATTCCGGCCTCATGCTCATAGACGTCAAGGGCGGCTCCACCGAGGTGCCCGTCTTTGAGACTGGCGAGCAGGGCTTTGCTGTCCACCAGACCGCCACGGCTGGTGTTGACCAGCAGTGCTCCTTGCTTCATCTCCTCCAGCTGCTTCTTGCCCATCAGGTGATGGTTTTCTGCCGTCATGGGGCAGTGCAGGCTTACCACGTCGCTTGTCCGCAGCAATGTATCCAGGTCGGTAAAGGCCACTCCTTCCATTTTCCCCGGGAAGGGGTCGTAGGCAAGAATCCGCATGCCCAGTCCCTGGCAGATCTGGATGAAGGCACGGCCAATCCTGCCAGTGCCGACGACGCCGGCGGTCTTTCCCCAAAGGTCGAAGCCCTCCAGGCCCTCCAACGAAAAGTTTCCTTGGCGGGTGCGGTCAAAGGCCTCCCGCAGATGCCGGTTCAGGGCCAAGGTCAAGGCCAAGGCGTGTTCCGCAATCGCATGAGGAGAGTAGGCCGGGACCCGGACAACGGCGATACGGCCCTCGCAGGCTTTCAAGTCTACATTGTTGTAGCCAGCGGAACGCAGGGCGATCAGGCGGGTTCCCCCCTGATAGAGGATGTCGATGACCTGGCGGTCCAACGTGTCGTTGACGAAGACGATGACCACTTCGTAACCTTCGGCCAAGTATGCGGTCTCCTTGGTCAGCTGTTCCGGAGTATAGTCGATTGCAATCAGCCCCTCGTACGGGGCGAAGGCCTTGCGGTCATAGGTTTTTGCATCAAAACAGCGTGCGTGTACCATTTGGATATCTCCTTCTCCAGTTCTATCCAAATGATAGGAAGTTACGAATGATTATGCTGTTGTTTTTCCAACTCGGCCAGAAATTTCTTCCGGTCCATCAGCGAGAATAAAAGCACCGAACCATCGGTTAATGTGACCATCTCGATATGTTCGGCGAACAGGGTCGCAAGGCCGTGGATCGGTTTCACATATCGGGGGGCAAGCTGTCCTTGGACGATTTTCTCCGCCGTTCTTTTGGATATTTGCATGGTGCCACATACTTCGTTCCGGTGGAAGGACTCCTCGTACCGCTCGTAGGGTTTGTCGGTCTTCCTTTTCCTGACGGGGAAGCCGAGGAACGTGTTTTGGTGTTCGAAATCCTCGAGATAGAAGGTATCCCCGACCCGGTAGAGGAATACGCCCCATACTCGTTCAAGCCCTTCGTGCCTGCTGGTTCCATACCAGGTGCAGAACGTGCGCCATGCGATCGGCGCCCCTCGCCGGGTTTCGATGTCTTTCAGAAAAGCCAGGGTTTCTGCTTCCATACCTCTGTATCCCCCACTAGTATTTTTTTAGTCTACCATATAGAATGGCTGAGCAAAAGAACCTACCAAAACGAGAATCCCATGGAATTTTACGAGAAAGATTTTGGAAAGATCCTGAAGGCCAATGCGCTCAAGCAACGCCGTATGATGCTGCAATACGGTACGGATTGCATGCGTGTCTATGACCGGAATCTCGAACAATTTCCCGTGACCGTGGATCTCTATGGCAAGTATGCGCGTATCACCGATTACAGCGTGGACGGTATGGAAGAGGCGATGAGGGAAACTTGCTGCGACATCGTCAGCCGAATGCTGTACGTCCAGAGCGACCATGTGGTTTTCTACCACCGCGAGAAGCGGATTGGCAGGGAGCAGCACGAGACGCTCAGCGAGGTGTCGGTGAAAACCCTGGTGAAGGAGAATGGATTGACCTTCACCGTAGATTTGACGCGGCATATCGATACCGGATTGTTCCTTGACCACGCGGTCACCCGGGAGTGGGTGCGCGAGAATTGTCAAGGGCTTTCCGTCCTGAACCTGTTCAGCTACACGGGAGCTTTTTCCGTCTATGCTGCGGCTGGCGGGGCGGCGAGTGTGGTTTCGGTGGATTTGTCAGGGCCATACACCCAGTGGGCAAAGGAAAATCTCAAGGCAAATGGCTTTGAGGGAGACCTGTACCCATGCGTGCAGATGGATGCCCTGAGGTTTGTGGAGCGGGAGTTGGCGAAGGGATCGAAATATCAGTTGATTGTTTTCGATCCCCCGACCTTCTCGAACAGCCATAAGATGGACGGCGATTTCGATGTCCAAAGGGACCACGCAAAGTGGCTCTGGCTGCTCAATGGGCTCCTGGTGCAGGGCGGAAGGGTTGTGTTCTCCACTAATTTGGGGAGTTTCCGCCTTGATGAAAGAAAGGTGCACGGATATGCAATCGAAGAGGTCTCGAGGGAGGTCGCAGCCCCTGGCTTTACCAAGAAAACCGGCACATCGAGAACTTGGTTGTTGACCAAGATGGAAGAAGCTGGTCCGCTCCCAGAGGATATTGCGGACTTTGGCGTTGTGGCAGGAAACAACCTGCAGGAAGAACAAATCATGAGTGAAGAAGTGAAAGATCAGGAAGAAGTCGTGATGGAAGTGGCGGCGGAAGAGAAGAAGCCGGCCAAGAAAACCACCAGGAAGAGCACCGCCAAGAAGGCGGTCAAGAGCGTTGCGGAAGCCGATGAGGCTGCCCCGAAGGCCAAGAAAACCACTAGGAAGAGCACCAAAAAGGCTACAGAGGAACCGGTAGTCGAGCAACCGAAGTCTGAAGAGGCACCGGTTGAGGAATCCAAGGTGGAGGAGCCGGTAGTCGAACAGCCGAAGGCTGAAGAGATCCCGGCTGAGGCAGCCAAGGCGGAGGAGCCGGTAGTCGAACAGCCAAAGGCTGAAGAGGTCCCGGCTGAGGCAGCCAAGGCGGAGGAACCTGCAACCGAACAGCCAAAGGCAGAAGAAGCGAAAGCTGACGAGGATGTGTTGACCTTGGACTGGAGCGAGACCGAAGAGCCGCAGACAGCAGCATCATCCGACGAGGATGCCGCCGACCAGGAAGAGGCCAAAGAGGAGAGCGCCCCCGAGGCGGATGACCGTATGTCCATCGCCGCCCGTGCGTTCCAGCCACGTCCTTATGGTGGCCGTCCGGACAAGAAAGACGAAGATGATGCGGATGACGAGGATCGCCCTGCCCGTCGTGGCGGACGTGACCGCGACGACCGCGGCTATGGCCGTAGAGGCAATGGTGACCGCGATGACCGTGGTTACGGCCGCAGAAGCTATGGCGACCGTGACGATCGTGGTTACGGCCGCAGGGACTTTGGCGACCGCGATGACCGTGGTTACGGCCGCAGAAGCTATGGCGACCGCGATGACCGTGGCTATGGGCGCAGAAGCTATGGCGACCGTGACGACCGCGGTTATGGCCGCAGGGACTTTGGCGATCGCGACGACCGTGGTTACGGCCGCAGGGACTTTGGCGACCGCGACGACCGTGGTTACGGCCGCAGAAGCTATGGCGACCGCGACGACCGTGGCTACGGCCGCAGGAGCTATGGCGACCGTGACGACCGCGGTTATGGCCGCAGGGACTTTGGCGACCGCGACGACCGTGGCTACGGCCGCAGGAGCTATGGCGACCGTGACGACCGCGGTTATGGCCGCAGGAGCTATGGCGACCGTGACGACCGTGGCTATGGCCGCAGGGATGATCGCGGGTTTGGCCGCCGTGACGGATTCTCCCGCCCGTCCCGTTATACCGATCGCGATGACCGCCGTGGCCAGAAGCCTTATGGCATGGACAAGTTCCGTCCGTCTGGTGCCCGCCGTGCGGATGATGAGGGCAAATCCTTTTTCTGGTTGGAGAAAGACAACAAAAAGAACGACGACGAGCAATAATCGCAAATCGAAGATTCGAAGGGGCTCCCGATTGAGGTGAACCCCCAGAGTTGGACCTGAAATAATCCTAGGCTACCTTTTCTCTGAAAATCAATGGAGAAAGGTAGCCTAGCTTTATCTGTATCCTTTCT
>OMYY01000021.1 GCA_900315435.1 uncultured Spirochaetaceae bacterium | reverse complement strand
AAGAGGGACTTCAAGAAGGACTCCGACAAGGCCGGCAAGAGGGAATCCAAGAAGGAGTCCAACAAGGGCGCCGGGAAGGAATCCTGCAAGGTAAGGAAGAAGCCGTTCTCGAGAACGTCAGGACCCTTTCCGCGCGGCTCCACCTGTCAGCAGAGCAGGCGATGGACGCGTTGGATATTCCTCCGGAGGAACGGGAGGGCATCCGTAAGAAACTCCTGCCTTCTTCATGATGGGAGAGAAGTATTGGATGTGAGATGAGGGAATGTTGCCGGCAAAAGCGCGCAACATTCCCTTTCTTTCATAATCCCTTTCTTTCATCCCGCGAATATCCGTATTGAGTCGAAAAAAGGCTCTGGCGAACCAGAGCCTGGGAAAGCGGAATTACCTGTCAACCCTTGACGGATCCAAGCAGGGTACCTTTGGTGAAGTACTTCTGGATGAAAGGATAGGCGATGACCATCGGAATGGCGCTCATGAAGACAGAGGCCGCCTTGATGGCTTCGACCGGGGCGTCGCTGAAGGCACGGGCCTCGACGAACTCGTTCATGCTGGCGCCAATCAAAATGTTGCGCAAGAGAATCGGCAGTGGTCTGAGGTAGTCCTTGCTCAGGTAGAGCATCGGGTTGAAGTAGTTGTTCCAGAAGTTGACACCGTAGAACAGGCCGATGGTCAGGATGATTGCCTTGGAAAGGGGAAGGATGATCCTGATCAGGGTCTGGACTTCGTTGCAACCGTCGATGGACGCGCTCTCACGCAACTCGTTGGGGATTCCCTCGAAGAACGAGCGCATGATGAGGAGGTTGTAGGTGTTGATCGCGACCGGCAGGTAGACGGAGGCCAGATGGTTGGTCAACCCAAACTTGGCGACCATGATGTAGGTCGGGACCATGCCGACGTTGAAGACATACGGGATGACGATCAAAATAGTCAGCCACTTCTTTCCGGGAAGACCCCTGACCGAAAGTCCGTAGGCGAGCGGGATGTTCAGGACAAGGGCGCAGGCGACACCGCCGACCAGGATTCTCACCGAGTTCCAGAAGGCCAGCAGGAAGCCGTTGTTGCCGAGAAGCGAACGATACGCCGCAAAGGACCACTTCCACGGGGGCAGCACCATGCCTTGCAGGTAGGAGCCGATAAAGGTGGAAGGACGGAGACTGAGCATGATCGTGCTCCAGAGAGGGATGGCGATCACGACCAGGAAGAATGCCATGATGATGTCGACGCCAATGCTGAAAGCGTGGTCAGCCCTGGACAGCTTGACGACTGCCGAGGTCTGGGGCTTCAATGAATTCTGTTTCTTTGCCATACCAACATTCTCCTTCGATTAGAACAGCGAGTTCTCGGTGACTTTCTTCGAGAAGTAGTTGGAGGTGAATACCAGCAACATTCCGATGACACCTTTGAACAGGCCGGCCGCGGTGGCAAGGCCGAAACGGCCATCAAGCAGACCCTGGCGGTATACCCAGGTGTCGATGATGTCGCCGACGTTGTAGACGGCAGGACTGTACAACATGAAGATCTGGTTGAAGCCAGCCTCCATGATGGTTCCGATCTTCAAGAGCAGGACGGTGACGATGACCGGCCTGATGGAAGGGAGGGTGATGTATTTGACTCTCTGCCAGCTGGAGGCTCCCTCGACCATGGCGGCCTCGAAGAGGGAGACGTCGATGCCCATCAGTGCGGCGATGAAGATGATCGCGCTCCATCCCATCTCCTTCCAGGCATCGCTCAGGATGACGATCCACGGAAAGGCGGTGGAGTTGGTGAGGAAATCGACCGGTTTCCCTCCTCCAAGCTTGATCAGGTCGTTGATCACGCCGTCGCCTGGGGCGAGCAGCGCGAGCAGGATGCCGTACATGATGACCCAGGAAAGGAAGTGGGGCAGGTAGGCCAGCGTCTGGACGGTCTTGCTCAGCCAGCGGTGGCGGCACTCGTAGATGGTGATCGCCAGCACGATGGAAAGAGGCAGGCTGATCAGCAGTTTGCCGAAACTGTACATGAGCGTGTTGCGGATCAACGGCCAGAAATAATAGGAGTGGAAGAACTCGCTGAAGTTCTTCATTCCTACGAAGGGACTGCCCACGATACCGTAGCGGACCGACTTGAAGTCTCTGAACGCGATCTGTGCATTCCACAGCGGCGTGTACTTCATGACGATGTAGAAAACCACAGGAATGGCGATCAGCGCGTAGACCGAGCTGAACCGCTTCACTTCCTTCCACATGTTTTTCTTGACTTTGAAGTTCTGTTGTTCCATTGCCAATCCTTATCTTCAACGGACAAAGTCCGTGAGAAATGCAATCTGAATGACAGTTCGCGACACCCCTGCCCGAGATGGCGAAACTACCCGCAGTATAGGTATAGCCGTAATTCTAACTTCTGGTAGTTCTGCTGTCAAAACCAATTATTTTGAATAAACCGAACTGGAATTGGAGAAAAACAAACGGCATTTGATTTGTAGGGAAAGCACCCATCAAGAACCACATCACATCCACACGAAAGGCAGAAACAAGAAAACCGGGGCGGTCTCCCGTCCCGGTTTTGCAAGAGGATGCAGTTGGTTATTTCAGGAGACCGTTCGCCTCTGCGTACTTGCGGCCTTCCTCTTCCCAAGCCTTGCCGCCCATGTCGTTGAACTGCTTGACGAAAGCATTCCAATTGTCCTTGGTCAGCTCGCGCTTGCCGGAGAAGAACTCTGCCAGGCCCTGCTCATAGAAGGTCTTCAGGTCGGTCGACGGAACCGGCATGGACTCCATGCCGACCGCGTCAGTCCACTTGCGGCCCTGCATGTTGTGCAGAGTCTCGAGAGAGGACATATGCTTGCCGGAGACCTTGGTGGTGTAGGAAGGATAGCGGCTGGAAAGCTCCATGTCGCTGGTGTAGTTGAAAGCCATGTTGCGTAGCTGGATGTAGGTCTGGCCGACCGGGCCGTTGTACCCCTTGTCGCCAGGAACGGACTGCGGGTTGCCGTTGGCGTCCAGCGTGTATTCGACACCTTCGCGACCGAAACCGCAGAGCATGTAGCCTTCGCCATAGCTCATCCACTCGAACAGGTCGGCGATCTTCTCGGCCTTACCCTGCTCGGCAGCCTTGGCGGAAATGCACCAGACTCTCATGTTGCGGACTGCCGGACCGACCGATGCCTTGCCGCTGGGCCCGGTGACCGGGTCGATGACGATGATGTCGCCATTGGGGAAGTTGGCATCAAACGGAGCATAGTTGTTCTCGGAATGGAGCGCGCTGTTCTGCTCGCGGAAGCATCCGAACTTGCCCTGTTTCCAGGCACCGCGGAAGTCGTCCTTCTTGTAGGCCATCCAGTTCGGGTCGATGACGCCGTCGTCGATGATCTGCTTCATGAAGACCATGAAGTCGTAGAATTCAGGCTTGTTGATCTGCAGGCCGAAGTTGGCTTTGGTCATGTTCCAGGTACCCTCGACCCCGAACGCGCCCATCAACGGCTCGAGCCTGCGGCCAGGATAGGCCTCGTAGTTGTTGGTCTCGACGAAAGCCCCGTAGCCGTAGGTATCCTTCTTGCCGTTGCCGTCCGGGTCGTCGTAGGTGAAGGCGTGCAGCACCTTCAGCAGGTCGTCAGTGGTCTTGGGAACCTCGAGGCCGAGCTTGTCCAGCCAGTCCTTGCGGATGACGAGACCCTCGTTGCGGGAGACTGCGGCCGGAGTGGCAAAGCCATAGTTGTGGCCATTCAGGGTGGTGTATTTCTTGGCGCCTTCGTCGAACATCAGCTGGGTCCTGTTCGGCATGCGGGCGTACAGGTCGGTCACATCGGCGAGCATGCCGTTGCTGGCCAGGCGGAGCCAAACCTCACGACCGGCAGTGAACATGTCCGGAAGGTCGTCGGCGGCGGCAGCTGCCTGGATCTTCACATCCTGGTCCTGGGTGCCGGAAGGCAGGGTCTGGGCCTCGAGCTCGATGTTGAACTTGTCCTTGATGATCTGGTAGCCGGCCCAGTCATTGGGAAGCGGTCCTACCTCAGTCTGGGTAGCGGGGTACCAGAGTGTCACATGGACAGGACCGGCAGCCTGCGTGGTCTTGCTTCCGGCAGACTCGGAGCTGCCCTGAGCAAATGCGAAAGATCCGACGGCGGCCAAAGCGGCGGCCAGGACCAATGCCTTACGATTCAACTTCATAAATTCCTCCTTGCAGAATGTGAAGAACGAAAGACAAAAAACCAACCATGTGCAATGGTTGATACGATAAGTCTAATTCCCCCATTTTGAGTTGTCAAAACAACTCTTTGGGATTTTACCGAACCCGAATTGGATAATCCCAACTCTTCGGGGATTTGGGCCCGTCACTCCTGGGTGCATGAGGCGAAAGAGACTCCTTGCCGGACCGGAATATCCGGCTCCAGACAGAAAGCCAGCCTGAGGGATCCGGGAGCAAGCAACAGGGTCATGTCACCCAGTTCCGGTCCAAGCAGCTGGACATGCAGGCGCAGGACCTGCCGGACATCCAGCGCGGCGCTGCAGGCCGCCTGCCATCCGGGGTGGAAGAGGAACGGACCGACGCTATTGGTGCCAATGCCGAAACTCCCGCGGTACCTGCCGTTGACCAGTACCAGAAGTTCGTTTCCCTTTTTCGTGACGACGATGTTCCTGATTCCCGTCTCGTTCTCCGGCAGGGTATATCTGCCCAGCCTGCATGCCAGGTCCAAGGTTCCCGGCGCCACACGGAGGTTTCGTCCGCGCTCCATCGCCCGGAGGGCTTTGAACGCCCCGGGATTCTCGGGCAGGGGTTGTTCCCCCATCGAGTCGATGAAGCCCCATATGGCGTCAAAAAGCTCCTGAAGCCCCCCTTGGGTGTGCTTGAGCCAGGCGGTGGTGACGATGATCACCTGCTTTTCCGGCGCGAAGACGGCAAGCTGTCCGCCCATGCCGTAGAAGCAGAAGCCCTGGTGGGTTGTCCGCCAGATGTAGTAGCCGTAGCCTTCCTGCAGGTCCTTCAGCCCGCCAGCGGCATCCGGCCAGGTGTCGACCTGCTTGCTTGCCGCCTCGAGGAAATAGTCGTGGTAGGGGCTTTCCGGGTCGGCGAAGGTCTGCGCGACCACGAGAAGGTCCCGCGAGGTGCACAGGAGCCCGCTTCCGGCAAGCGTCACTCCCATCGGATCCTTCAGCGCATAGGCTTCGCTGGAGAAGTCTGTCCCGGAGAGCAGTTCGTCCCGCAGAAAGGCAAGCAGCTCTTTCCCCGCCAGCTTCTCGACCAAGGCTCCCAGCACATGGGTGGCGCTGGTATCGTACAGGAAGAAGGAGCCCGGCTGGTGGTCGGCGGGGGTGGTGAAAAAGCTGCCGACCCAGTCTGGGTTGTCGGACAGCTTGTAGGTGGTCTTCTTGTGGCAGCTCTCCATCCGGAGCATGTCCCTGATGGTGGTCTGCAGCAATGCCTCGCTTGGCTGTTTGGGAAGTTTCTCCGGAAAGTAGCGGCAGACCGGGTCGTCAAGGGTGAGTTTGTGCTGGTGGGCGAGGATGCCGATGGCGATCGCCACCAGGCTCTTGGTCACCGAGTACATCCGTTGCAGGCTCGTTTCCGTGTAGGGCTTCCAGTAGCTCTCGCTGACCAGGACACCATTGCGCATGACCAAGAGGCTGTGCATGTCCAGTCCCTTGGATTCCAGCTCCTCAAGCAAGGAGACAAGGTCCTCGCTCCTGATTCCCTGGCTTTCCGGGTTTGCGGTCTTCATGCGTGTTTCCTCCTTTGCGCGAGCAGCGCCTCGGTCCGGGCGATGCGTTCACCCATCAATACATGCCAGGTCTTGGGATTGAGATAGGGATTGAAGGATTCCGTCACCTGGTCCTTCAGTTCCAGCAGGGGAGCCTGGTTGGTGTGGCTGGGAAGGGTGATGTCCACCTGCCAGGTGTCCAGCTTTCTCAGTCCGGCGAGAAAGTCGTCGACCAAGGTGGGGCTCAGGCCCGCATAGGCGAAGTAGTCGTCGCTCATCGTGTTGAAACCCAGACCCCCATGCATGGCAAGGCGATAGCTTTTTCCTTGGTCCCTCACGTCGAACCAGAAAGACGTGCAGCCGGGAGTATGGCCCGGGGTGGCGACAGTGTGGAACGTGATGTCGCCTAGGGTGATGGGATGGGCATCGTCGTACCGTCCGTCCGGCTCGAAGAGCCCACAGGTGTATCCCTGGCTCAGGATCAGGTCTGGCCGTTCGTGGAGGAAGAACAAGTCGGGAGCTCCCAAATAGAGCTTTGCCCCGGTAAGCTCCTTCAGGGCCCGGGCTCCGCCGATATGGTCGTTGTGGGCGTGGGACAGCAGGATGACCTTGATCTCGTGGGGATCCCGGTCCAGCTTGCGGATGTTTTCCAAAAGCAGGTAGAGCGACTCGTGCGTGGCCGTGTCGATCAGGACCAGTCCGTCACCAGTGTCGACCAGATAGCTTGCCACCCAGTCGTTTCCCGAGACATACCAGACATGAGGGGCCATCTTGATGGGCGGCACGTAGCATTCCCAAGGCCTGCGGCAGACCCGTTCCATATTGGGGATTTCCTTCATCTTCCACATGCGTCCAGTATACGGGGAAACCCCCTTATTGGAACAGGAGCCAGCAGAGGGCAAGCGCCAACGGGAACGGAGCGGGAAGATGGCTGTGTCCGGGAGTGTAGGGCAGGGAAACGCACAACCCGGTTGCCAGCACCAAGGCGAGCAAGAGCAACTGGAGCAGATAGGCCAGCGGAGTGTGGGCGGCGACCAGCGGAAAGATCATCAGGGAAACCACATACAGCAGGAACTCCACCAGCAGGAATCCCCCCTTTGGCGCTTTCCTGCTCAGAAACGTGGCAGTCAGGGTGGCGAGGGTGGCGGTCAGAAAAGCCGTGACGGAAGTGGTGGCGAAGGCGCAGATGACGAGAGCGGCCAAGGTCGCCAAGACCAGCCACCGTTCCATCCATGGCCGCAATGCCAGCGATGCGAACGGGACGGCCAGCGCGACGAGCAACATCCATAGGGGACGATGCGCAACCAGGCTGGATGCCCCGCCCAAGGCGAGCATCATGATTGAGTCGGCGTAGAACCTCATCAGCATGATGCCCATTATACGCCTGCGTCCTCAGTCCAGGAAAGCGGGATTCAACGTCACTCCGAAGGCCTTGGCCAGCACCCGGAGATTGTCGTCGGTGATGGTGTTGACGATTCCGACACTCTTGGCCTTCAGGTAGATTTCCGCAGCCTTCTCGATGGTGTGCATCAATCCGAACGCCTCGTCAAAGGAGCTGCCGCTGGCGAAGGCGCCGTGATAGGACCACACGACGGCCGGGTAGTGCTTGATCAGCCTGGCCGTCGCCTCGGCGATCTCGGTGCCTCCCGGTACCATCCAGGGGACGATGCCGATACCCTCGGGAAAGACCACGGCACACTCGGTCTCGCTCTGCCAGAGGATCCTGGTCAACGTCTTTGCGTCCGGCTTGATCGTGTAGGTCAGTGCGGTGATGTTGGCCGGATGGGCGTGGTAGATCACCCGGCATTTGCCGCCGGTAGCCCGGAAGCGGACGGCGTGGTTCAGAAGATGGGTCGGCAGCTCGCTGGTCGGCTTGCCTTCCTCGAGCCCCCAGAGGATCTGGTAGCTTGCGCCTTTGCCATCAAGCCTGATGATGCCGAAGGAGTGCAGCGGGTCGAGCTGGACGTTGCGCATGTAGCGTCCTGTCCCGGTGACCATGAAATATTCCCCGGCCACCTCGGGAATCGGCTTGGGAAGCGGGAACGTGCGGGTTCCCTGCAACAGATTCCCGCATTCCGCGACATCCTCCGCGCTCATCCGGTAGGAAAGATTGCCCCCGTTGCGCTCATGCCAGCCTTGCAGCCATCCATCATCGCACAGCCGTGCGAATCCCTCCATCGCATGTGTCATCATTTATCTCCTCTTTGCGAGCACCTGTTTCTCGTAGTCCTCGACCTTGGAGAGCCAGGAAAGACTCCCGTCCATACCCGCCCTGGCGAGGAATTCCTCCCAGACCGCGCCCCAGTCGAGCGTCTTCAATTCCTCTTGGCAGGCAAGCAACCGGGTGAAGCGGCAGCCATCCTGCATTTCCTCCATCGCATTTCCGGGCTCCAGAAGGGCGATCAACAGTGCCTTCTGCATGTTGCGTGCGCCGATGATCCAAGCGGCGATGCGGTTAATCGAGGCATCGAAGAAATCCAGCCCGATCAGCACACGGTCGGTCGCCTTTGCCCGGACGATTTCCTTTGCCAGCTCCTTCAGTTCGTCTGTCAGCGTCACCACGTGGTCGCTGTCCCACCGTACCGGGCGGGAGACGTGCAGCGGCACATACTTCGCGTAGCAGAGCAGGGCGGAAAGCTTCTCGCTGACCATTTCGGTCGGGTGGTAGTGCCCGGTGTCCATCAGCTGGTAGACGCCGGGATGCCGGGCCGCGTAGTAGGCGTAGAACTCGTTGGAACCGACGGTAAAGGACTCCAGTCCGATGCCGAAGGTCTTGCTTTCCACGCTGTCGATCACGTGGGGCATCTCCTCCTCGAAGATTTGGTCAAGGCTCTCCTTCAACCGGAGACGGGGTCCCAGACGGTCGGCTGGCACGTCCTTGTACCCGTCGGGAATCCAGACGTTGCAGAGACTGTGTCCGCCCAGTTGCCCGGCGAAGCTTTCCGCCACACGGCGGCAGCGTTTGCCATGCTCGATCCAGTAGCGGCGCACATTCCCATCCGGACTGGAGAGGGTCAGGTTGTCCTTGACCATCGGGCTGGAGAAGAACGTGGGGTTGAAGTCCAGCCCCAGATGGTGTTCCTTGGCGAAATCGACCCAGGCTTGGTAGTGTTCCGGCTCGATTTGGTTCCGTTCCACCGGCTTTTGGGTGACGAGGTAGCTGGCGTGCAGGTTCAGCCGTCTTGAGCCGGGAATCTCCTGCAGGGCGAAGGACAGGTCCTCCATCAACTCCCCGGGGTTGCGTGCCCGGCCGGGGTAGTTGCCGGTCGTCTGGATGCCGCCTGACAGGTCGGCTCCTCCATTCTCGAAACCCCTTACGTCATCCCCCTGCCAGCAGTGGAGGCTGACAGGGATGGAAGCGAGCTGCTTGAGGGCAAGCTCGGTGTCGACACCCAGTCCCGCGTAGGTTTCCCGCGCTTCGCTATAGCGACTCATTTCTGATTCCTCCGATATGTCTTCGTGTCTATGGAATTGCGCAAGATGTTCCCGGCCTCGGCCATGTCCCGGATTTCCCCGCACTCGATCATCTGGCAGAGCAGGTTCCCGTAGGCGGTTCCCTCATCGGGTCCGGCAGTCACCTCCAGGCCGGTCTCGTCGGCGGTCAGCTGGCAGAGATACTGGTCCTTCGAGCCGCCGCCGACGATGGCGAGGTGGGTGAAGTCCTTTCCTGTGATCCTGGCCAGACGGCCGATCGCCTTCCGGTAGCCGACCGCCAGGCTGTGGTAGATGCAGCGGGCAAGTTCTCCGAGGCTTTCGGGTACCGGCTGTCCGCTCTCCTTACAGGCCGAACGAACCTGTCCGACCATGCTCTCGGGGGCGAGAAAGCGTTCGTCCTCGATATCCACTACCGAGGGGAAGCCCCCGGATGTCCTTGCGGCGTCAGCTAGGTCGGGGAAGGAGAGCGTGTCGTCCCATTCCTTCCGGATGCGCTGCAACATCCAGGTTCCCATCAAATTCCTCAAAAGGCGGATGGTTCCCCGATAGCCTCCCTCGTTGGTGAAGTTTTCCCGCATCGCGTCTCCTCCCAGGTAGGGTCGGTCGGCCACCGTCCCTAGCAGAGACCAGGTGCCGCTGGAAAGGAAGGCGCTGCCAGGCCTGAGCGGGCTGCCGAGTACAGCGCTGGCAGTGTCATGGCTCGGGGCGGCAATCACGGTGCTCTGCATGCCGGTCACCTTTTCCACCGCTTTGGAGAGGGGGCCGTAGACGGTTCCCGGCTGGACAAGCGGTTTGAAGAGCCTGCCCGGCAGTCCGAGACGGGCGATGATGCCCATGTCCCAGTTCCGTGCCTGGGCATCGACCAGGGAGGTGGTCGTGGCGTTGGTGTATTCCTGATGCATCACTTCGGTCAGCCTCCAGGCCAGATAGTCGGGAATCATCAGCAAATGGAAGGCTTGGTCCAGTTGCTCGGGATGTTCCGCCTTCAATGCCAGCAGCTGATAGATGGTGTTGAAGGAAAGGTGCTGGATTCCGCAGCGGCGGTAGAGCTCGGGCCAGGGGATGGGGCAGCCTACGTGTTCGGTACGGTGGTCACGGTAGGCGATCGCATCACCTACCCGCATGCCCTGCTCGTCGAGCAGCACGTAGTCGCACCCCCACGTGTCGATGGCGATGGTGGAGGGGTTGATGCCTTGCCGGCGGGCTTCCTGCAGTCCCAGCAAGGTTTGGTGGAAGAGTCCGTCCACATCCCAGACCAGATGTCCGTCCTTCTCGGCATATCCATTGGGGAACCGGTAGACTACCTGGCACTCGAGGCGCCCGTCCACCAGCTTCCCGCTCAGGATCTTGCCACTGGAGGCGCCAATATCGATCGTCACATGTTCCATACCTGTATCATCGGTCTTGTCGCATGGTTCCTCAATTGCCAGTATCTCACAGCCGATTGTCTTTTCTTACGATCATGATATGCTGTCTAGGTGGATTATCGGGAGTTTATTGACCAATTTTCGATTCTTACCGAAGAAGAGAAGCACTATCAGCATCTGTTCGAGGAGGGACGGCTGCCCCGGCGGCCGGAACATGTCCGGGGGGACGGGAATCCGGTGACCCTCGGCGAGGAACTGCTTGCCAGTGGTCGGGATGTCGTAGTGCGCAAGCATCCCTGCTTCCTGCCCGAGTATCCCCATGACCATGAGTTCCTGGAAATCGAGGTGGTCGCCAAAGGTTCCTGCAGCCAAGAGATCTACGGCAGCCATGTCCTGATGCGTGAAGGGGACGCGTTGCTGATCGCCCCGCACACCTACCATGCCATCGGTGTCTTCAGCGCCACCGCCATCATCCTGAACGTGCTTATCCGCATCGAGTCTTTGCGGGATTCCCTTGGATTCGCCCCCCGGGAGGGAGCTTTGGGAGAGTTCTTCGCGTTGCTTGGCTCCCAAAGCGAAACGCCGGGATGTGTCTTGGTGCATGACTGCGCCGACGCCTTTCCCCTTGTCGGGGAGATGGCGGCGGCAGAGGGAACACTGTCCCGGTTGCGTCTCGCCGAGTTCTTCTACCGGTTGGGCTTCCATACGGGCGAGGCCCTTGTTTCCAGCGATGAAAAGAGCCTGCGGCTCGCACGGCTCCTGTCCCGGATCCGCGAGAGCGGGGGTGCGGTCTCATTGAAGGAACTCTCCGATGAGGTCCATATCACTCCGACCTATCTTTCCGCCCTGATTCATCAGGAGACGGGCATGACCTTCTCCCAGATTGCCTGCAAGGAGCGGATTGCCCTTGCCTGCTCGTTGCTGAAGTCCGGTCTTGCCTGCAAGGTGGTCGCCAGCCGGCTTGGCATGCATCCGGAGCGTTTTTGCCGATTCTTCCGGGCTGTGATGGGGACGAGCCCGGGACGTTGGAAGACGTCAGGCTGATTTTCGTGTATGCTGGGGGAGAGGTGCATATGACTATTACCTACCTGGAAAACTACGGCTATTTGATCGAGGCGGTGAACTGCACGATTCTGATCGATTATGTGAAGGGAAAACTTCCCGACATGCGCACGGACAAACCCATCTACGTGCTTGCTTCCAGCCGTGACCCGAACCACTACAACGAGCGTATTTTCCGCTTGGACGACCTGTATGACGACGTCTACTACTTTCTTTCCTCTGATATCGAGGGGGGCAACCGCATTCCCAAGGCACGGCAGAAGCTGGTGACATTCATTCACCCGGACGAGGATTTCTCCCTTGCCCGGTTCCACCTGCACGCCATGCCGACCGGCGCTCTGGGGGTTGCCTTTTCGTTCGATGTCAGCACGTTCCGCGTGCTTCATGCCGGTTCCCTGGCCGACGCTTTCCAGCCGACCGACGAGGGCAAGCGTGCCCACCGGCAGTTCCTGAAGGCGCTGGAGAAGCTGGAACAGGACTATGATATCGCCTTCCTTCCGGCTGATCCCGCCTTGGGCGGCCACATGGCCACCTGCGCCCGCGAGATTGTCGACGGCCGGAGGATCGGGAAGATTTTTCCGATGGGTTTCCAGAATGACTGGACGGTTCCCGGGCAGCTCTCCAAAGCCTTGGGGCGGGAGGTGGAGCCGGTCCACAAGCGCGGGCAGGTCTGGGAAGTCTGATGCTGTCAGAAACGGATGGTCATGACCCTTTTCGTCGAGGGGTCCAGACACTTGTCCTCGCTGGAAATCCGGTACTGGGTGATGGTGGCCTGCGCGGCGCTTCCATCGTAGTGCAGGATATACCAGACTGGAGCCTTCTCTGTAAGCATATCGGGTCCGTTCAGACAGGAAAGGGAAATTTCCTGGAGGTCGTCGGTGATATGGTAGGGGCCCACCAGCAGATGGCGGTGGCCGTCGATGTAGGCGCTTGCTCCGTACACGACCATGTCATGGATCATCCGCGCCCGTTCCTCCTCATCGGTAAGGGTCAGGTACGTGTAGACCAGGTTCTGGTCGGAAAGCGGGATGTGGCTGAAAAAGAGTTTTTTGTTGCTGTCCTTCTTGAGCGCGTCTTCCAGCTTGTCGATCTGGGTCCCCCCGAAATAGCGCCTGCCGGAATCCAGTCCGTACAAGCTGACATCCCCGACCACCAGCTTCCACTCCCCAGGTCCGAAATAGGTCAGGAAATGGTCCCTGCCGCTTTTGCGCACGTCGTGGTTGCCTGGGGTGAAAAAGAAGGGAACGGTGCGGCCGCTGCCGCTTGCCCCGATGAAGTAGGCGTAGGTATCCGATAGGTCTCCCAGATACTGGCGCCTCGCCTCCAGGTACTGGCTCTCGTAGGAGCCGTCGGTCAGGTCCCCGAGATGGATGAGGAATGAGATGGGAATGCCGTCGCTGGCGCTTCTGTTGGCGTTGTACCAAGTCTGGAACCATGCGAAATTGTCTGGATAATCCTCCGTTGCCCGCCCGACATGGGTGTCGGTCATGATCAGGGCGTACCAGTCGTTTGCGTTGGTGACCGCTCCGCTTGCGACCAGGTCGATTCCCTCGAAGGTTCCTGCCTTCTCCAGATCATCATCCTGATGGTCCAACAAGCCGAGCGAGCAGGAGGCGGCCAACAAGAGCACAGTCAGGGCAAGGGCAATGCGTCGCATATCAGAACCTCCTTGTCACGGCCGTACTGAAACTGATGAGCGTGCAGCTTGTCAGCTCGTTCGGAGCGGCATCGGTAAAGCGCGCGGTTTCCGTCAGGGTGAGACTCCACTGGTCGCTGATCTGGTAGCTCATGTCCAGGCTGACAATCGGGGAGAGCCATTGGTACGAATACAGGAAGAGGGAGGAGCTGTCGTAGGAAATGCTGACATCCACCGGGCCATAGACGGCTCCCATCCAAAGATGCAGGGCGAGGTTCAGGTTGCCGAGGGGTTTGTCCATGTCCTCATGGAACCGGACCATGCCCTGCGCTCCGACGGTCAGCCCCCCGTAGAAGTGGCGGAAACTGCCCCCGGGCCCGATGGTGGCCTCGTAGTCCAATAGCGATCCATACGCGTCCACCAGCGCGTCCCCTTTGTTCTCCCACACCACATGCTTCCCGATTGTTCCGCGGTAGCCCAAGGCGACCTGCCAGGTAGGAGCGCTATGGAAACGAACACCAGTGGTCAGTCCCTTGTGGGAGAAGAGCAGCTGGGTGTCGAGGCACGTCTCGCTCAGGGTGGTTTCCGTATAGCCAAGGCGCCAGGAGAGGGAAGCCGCACCTAATGGCATGACCCCCAGACAGACCGCGATAGCTAAACCTAACTTCCTCATGTCCCTATCATAAGCCAATAAAGCGATGCATTTCCATCGCTTTCTTGGTATATTGGGACTCGAGAGGACTGTATGGGGCAATTTCTGGACGAATTGGGGAACTGGGGCGCCGATACGGAAGGGGCCATGCGCAACCTGTATGCCGATGAAAAGTACTATGCCGAGCTGGTGCGGGCCTTTGCCAGGGATCCTCGTATCCGATCTTTGGAAATCGCCATGCGTGCACAGGATTATGCCGATGCCTTCACGCTGAGCCATGGGTTGATGAACGAGGCCAGGAAATTGGGTCTTGCTCCTCTCTCGGAGCCTCTTTCGCTCTTTGCCGACCGCCTTCGGACTCGTAACTGGAAGGACGCGCCCAATTTCTACGGTGCGGTCCAGCAGCAAATCTCACGACTACAGGATTTGGTCAGACGTTCGGACAGTTCTGTTTGACGAAGCGGGAGCAAATCTCGTCGATCATGTCCTTGCGGGCAAGATCATGGATCCAGCTTTCCGGCATGCCTTTGCGGGTATAGACGATTCCCGCCAAACCGCCGGCGACACTCGCGGTCGTGTCGGTATCGTCTCCCAGATTGACTGCCTTCAGGATGCATTCCTTGAAACTCCGTGTGTTCAACAGGCACCAGATGGCCGCCTCAAGCGTGTCCACCACGTAGCCGGTGCTGTTGATTTCGTCAATCGGCGTAGTGGCGAAGTCGTCGTGGAACATCCTCTGGAAATGGCTTGCCTCGAGCAGGCTGCGCTGGGTGCAGAAGTCCTTTGCCTCGGCCAGTCCCTCCTTGATGCCATGCTCCAGGCTTTGTCCTTCCAAGAGGTGGAGGGCGATGGTGATGTAGATCTGGCAGGCCATCTTGCTGCGAAGGTGGGCGTGGGTCAGGGACGAGACGTCGGCGGTAATCTCCATCGCTTGTCCGTAACTGATCTGCTTCGCCTTGAAATAGAAGGCAAGGGGAAGGATCCTCATCAAGGATCCGTTGCCATTGTTGTATTCGTCGGTCCCCCCGCACTGCAGGACGGGGACATCGCGGATGTACTGGTCGATCGCCTGGTCGGTAGCCAGTCCGATGTCGAAGACTTTCCCGTACGGGGTATACATGCCAAGCTCCACCCAGGAACGGAAACGGTCCATCATGTCCAGGTAATCGATGCCGCCGGCAAGACTGTCCAGCGTGCAGAGGGCAAGAGAGCTGTCATCGGACCAGGTACCCGGCCTCTGGTAATGGGTGCCATAGCCGGTCATGTCGATGATGGGATGTTCGGCGAGCTCGGAACGGGATATGAATTCAGCGGGAACTCCTACCGCATCGCCCATACAAAGGCCATACATGCCATCAAACACAGAATCTTGCAACATGCACCCATCTTAACAGGTTGGTGCACGAACGGAAAGGGGAAAAAGGCGTAGGAAAAGAAGAAAAGGGGCTGCCCAAGCAACCCCTTCGTGCGAGAACCTTTGATACGTCAGTTCTTCTTGGCGTTCTTCTGGGTCAGCAACTCGGACAGTTCCTTCTTGTAGCGCCCATCCTTGCGGTACTGCTTCAGATAGTAGTAGTAGCTGTTCTTGTTGTATGCCTCGATGGCGACCTTGCGCTCCTTGGCCATGTCGAAGTAGGGCTGGACGTCGATGCCGAGAGCCTTGACGTAATCGCCGTAGGCGGCCATGCCTTCGTCCATCAGGTTGATGTAGGCGTCAATCTCTTCCTCGCTCATGGCGCCGTCGATCAGGCTGGTGACGATCTCGTCAGCCTTGGCCAGAGCCTTGGCGGTCAGTGTCCCGTCCGGGTCGTTGGCAGGGTCAGTCAACTGGTAGGCGATGTCCAGAGCCTCGTCGACCGTGATATTGCTGGCGTTGGCAGCATCGATTCTCTCAGCAAGGGTCGGCGTGGCGGGGGCCTCGACGACAGGGGCGGCGGACGGCGCAGGCGCTTCCTTCACCGGCGCGGGTGCGACGGCGGGAGCGGCTTCAGCCTTCGGAGCCTCGACGGGTGCTGCGGGAACGGCGGCCGGAGCGGCGGGAATCTGCTCCGCTTCCGAGGAAGCAGTAGTAGCACAGGAAGCCAGCAGGGCGACCAGGAGCAGGGCAGCAATGCCCAGAGAATACGTTTTCTTCATAATGAAAATCTCCTCACAGGGTGCAGACAACGTCTGCTTTCCTCTCATAGTAACCGTATTGAAATGTATGGGCAAGAAGTTTGCTCGCAAAAAGAGTTTGCGAACAGGAAACTACACCTTTCCACATTCAATTGCTATAAACAAAGAACAGGGGGAAAAGCTACAAGATTCCTGACGGTTTTCTTACTAGGATTCGGGAAACGGATATGGTATAAAGGAAGCAAAGAAAGAGGAAATGTACAATGAGAAAATTTCTGTCGCTGGTGGTAGTCGTCCTCACCATATTGACTGGTTGCACGACAACAAAGGTTTCGAGAATCAGCGAGGATAAGAAGATCGACCTCTCTGGAAACTGGAACGACACGGATATCACCATCGTTTCCAACGATATGATTGACGACTGCCTGCACGGGAAATGGCTGAAGCTGGATACCGTTGGCAAGAAGCCGGTGGTCGTCATCGGTGAAATCGAGAACCGTTCCAGCGAGCACATCGACACCACGATTGTCGGCAAGAAACTGGAGTCTGCCCTGGTCGGTAGCGGAAAGGTGGTCACCGTCAACGATTTCGAGAAGCGTGGAACGTTGGAGGCGGAGCGCGCCTATCAGGCGAAGAATGCCTCTGCGGCAACCGCCAAGGCCGGTGGCAACGAGACGGGCGCCGACTACATCCTGCTCGGATCTGTCTCCACCAATATCGACCAGCAGGGCAAGCAGAGCGTGCGTACCTACTACGTCGACCTTGAACTGGTGGATATCGCCTCTGGCGAGAAGGTGTGGATGAACGAGAAGACGATCAAGAAATTCATTCAGAAAGACCATTACAAGTTCTGAGGATTCCCATGCGTACAGGGGTGACTCTGCTTTTCGCCACCTGCCTGCTTGCAAGCTGTGCGAGCACGGTTGACGTACACAAGACGGAACTTGGACTCTACCATGGCGACTATGCCCGCGCACTGGAGCAGGTGCAAACGGAATCAGTGTCGATCGAGAAGCGGCAAGGACCGATTGTCCGGGCTCTCGACGTGGGGATCGTCCAACATTACGCAGGCGACTACCAGGGCTCCAACGTCAGCCTGTCGGAAGCGGAAACCCGGATCGAGAAAGCCTTTACCAAGAGCGTGAGCCGCTCTGCCGCCAGCTTTGTCATCAATGACAACACCAAGGAATACCCCGGAGAGGACTTTGAAGACATCTATATCAACATCTTCAAGGCTTTGAACTATGCCCGGTTGGGAGATATTTCCGGTTCGATGGTGGAGATCCGCCGTTCCAGCGAGAAGCAACAGGTGCTGCTCGACCTCTACAGCTCGTACAACCAGAAGCATGACGAGAAGATCGCCTTCACCCACAGCGCCCTCGGAGAATGGCTCGGCATGGTCTTCAGCCAGCATTTGGGAAACCGGAGCGACGCCCAGTACTATGCCCGAAGGGTGGCGGACGCCTTTGCCAACGAGAAGGACCTCTATCCATTCGCGATGCCTCGGGCGGCAGCGCTCCAGACCCCTGAGGAGGGGAAAACTCCTATCTACCTGCTCGCCTTCACCAATATCGAGCCGCGCAAACGTGAGGTTCAGGAATCCCTGTGGATGCCCAGTGGCAACTGGATGACGGTCGCCGTCCCCGAGCTGATGGCCCGGGAGTCGGAGATACAACGGATTCTCGTGACGGTTGACGGGACCCCGGCCGGGCAGATGGAGATGATGGAGAGCATTTCCCGGATCGCCATCAACACCTACCTGTTGAAAAAGTCCGGCATCTACTCCAAGGCGATGCTCCGGGCAACCGGAAAGCTGATTGCCACCGACGTGGTGGATGTGGCAGGGCATGTCGCGGCAGCGAACAGCTCGGATGATTCAGGCGGCGCCTGGTTGTTGGCGGATCTCGCAACCCTGGCCGCCAATCTGGTGGGAAACCTTTCCGAACGGGCCGACGTGCGCATGTCCCACTTCCTTCCGGGCCACGCCTATATCGGCTTGGTCGACCTGTCCGAGGGAGCCCACGAGGTCATCCTGACCTACATGGGGGAGAAGGAAGTCTTGAAGCAGGAGAGATTCCTTGTCACTGTCGAGCCTGGCAGTCTCTCCCTGGTGGAGAGTTTTTGCCTCAGATAAGAGGGGGACATGCTTCAATGGAAGCAGACGAAAACCGTGGCTTGTGATGCATGTGGTGCGCATAGAGAGGCGGGGAACCGCCGCACACGAAAACGATTCCCCGCCAAAAGGAACCAATGGTTCCGTCATTCGACATCCTGCAATGCCGCATAGTCCTCTTCGCCGGTACGGACCTTGACGACTTTGGCTACCCGGGTGACGAAAATCTTGCCATCACCGATATGTCCGGTGTACAAGGTCTTCTTCACCGTCTCAATCAGACGGTCGACAGGAATCTTGGCGATCACGACCTCGACCTTCACTTTCGGCAGCAGGGTCGAGTCGACAATCGTGCCACGGTAGCGTTCGGTGGAGCCCTTCTGGATTCCACAGCCGGAAACTTGCGTCATGGTCATGCCGGTCACCCCTTCGTCGTTGAGCGCCTTCTTCAGGGCGTCGAAGGAAGAGAGACGGCAGATGATGGAGACCTTGTACATGCTGGTATCCTGTCCTGTCGGGATAGTGGTCTTGATTGCGGCCTGTTTCTGGGCCGGAGAGGCTTTCTCGTAGTCGCTTTCGCCAAGGTCGGTGTTCTCGTTGATGTCCAGCATGTTGGCGGAGACGTCGCTGATGGCGAAGCCGGAATAGGCGGATGCCAGTCCATGCTCGTGGATGTCCAGGCCGTCGATTTCGATCTCGGCGGGGACACGCAGCCCGACCAGTTTGTCGATGATGGTGAAGATGATGCACATGGTGATGAGCACATAGGCGGCGATGGCGGCGAAACTAAGGAGCTGGACAAGGAGCTGGTGGATTCCGCCTCCGTAGAACAGTCCGGCGCCGACCCCATCGGCTCCGGTGGAAAAGAGGCCGACCGCCAGTGTCCCCCAGATGCCGTTGACCATGTGGACGGAGACAGCGCCGACAGGGTCGTCGATTTTGGCGATGTTGTCGAAGAACTCGACGGAAAGGACTACCAGGATGCCGGCGAACAGGCCAATGAAGAAGGCACCCACCGGGCTGACACAGTCGCAGCCGGCGGTGATGGCGACCAGTCCTGCGAGGGCTCCGTTCATCGTCATGGAGACATCAGGCTTCCCATACCGGATCCAGGTGAAGACCATCGTCGCCGTAGTCGCTACAGCTGCGGCGAGGTTGGTGTTCATGAAGGCGATGCTGGCGGTTTCGGCAGCGGCAGCTCCATCCATGGCCACTGTGGAACCCCCGTTGAAGCCAAACCAGCAGAACCAGAGGATAAAGACACCGAGCGCGCAGGCAGTCAGGTTGTGGCCGGGAATGGCACGGGCCTTTCCATCCTTGTCGTATTTGCCGATACGGGGACCAAGCATCTTCGCTCCGAGGCAGGCAATCAGACCGCCGACCATGTGGACACAGGCGGAACCCGCGAAGTCATGGAAGCCAAGAGCACCCAACCAGCCGCCACCCCATACCCAGTGTCCTTCAATCGGGTAGATCAGCAGGCTGATGGCGGCAGAATAGAGGCAATATGCCTTGAAGTTGGTCCGTTCCGCCATCGAGCCAGAGACGATGGTCGCCGCAGTCGCGCAGAAGACGGTCTGGAAGACCACGTAGCACCACAGCGGAATGGTCTGCGGCACCACGCTGTTCTCAGCGGTGTAGGCGCCCCTGATGAGCGGGTCAAAGCCCCCGACCAGGGCCCCTGTCCCGTGGAACATCAGGCCGAAGCCCACCAGCCAGAAACATGGGGTGCCGATACAGAAGTCCATCATGTTCTTCATCAGGATGTTCCCTGTGTTCTTCGCGCGGGTCAGACCCGCCTCGCATAGGGCAAAGCCTGCCTGCATGAAGTAGACCAGTGCGGCACTGACCAATACCCAGATGACTGTCGAGACATTGATTTCCATCGCGTTTCCCTCCTAAAAACGGAAAGGCGCTGGCGGATACCTCCGTCGGCGCCTTTGCCACGAGCAAATACAAAAAAAGACATCAAGGTGGTTGCCTTGACGTCCTTGTCTTTGCGGATACCCTATTCCAAAACCATGGCATGAGTCAATGAGGATGAGGAACATTTTCTTTGCGGGACATGCGACGGAAGACCCTGCACAGCCGATAGCGTGGAAGTGCTCAAAACGCGAGGGTGCGATACGGACTCAAGGTGTTCCGGCTTGTAATCCGGAAGCCAAGGGGTTTCATCGTGCGGATGGGGGAAAAAGTGCGTCGTTGAAGGGCGCATATGAGAAAGGCAACCCGCTACATTGTAGCAAGTTGCCTTGTTGTTGGAGGCTATCAGAATTGAATACGGATTGACCCTGAAAGCCCGAAATTACTCCTTGTGGCACAAGCTGTTATCGCTTGTCTGCAATGCAGATTCTAGCATGTTTCGCACAATTTGCAAGACGAGCTGGTAACACAACTAGTCACAGGGTATGGGGCCATCCTGTGTGCATCACGATGTTGGCGCCAAAGGAAAGCCCGACCAGATTATTCCAGCCGGGCTACCCTTCCTATTTATCTAAATAGATGGGAAACGCTTTCAGCCCGTAATCCTTTGCGTTGTAAACAACGCCATTGATCCGGATATAAGGCCGAAAGATCACATTTCTACGGCCTGCATCTGGACGTCGCCTTGTAGCTTCCATACGTGTACCTCCTTTCCGAGATTGGAGGATTGTCAAGGGTTCTGGGTTGACCGGTCGCCCGTCCGATGCTAGTATCCGATTAGGAAGTGTCGGAGTACCGGCCATCGAGACAGTCCTCTTTGTTCGGCTAGATTTTCAATGGGACAGTTTCTTTTGGAGAAGAATCTGTCTCATTCTTTTTGCGTATATCAACAACTTCTGGTGTTGATCCTTGGTAAAGCTCCCCAAAGTCTCCAGCCGTTTTGAAGCACATTCCAGACTGACATTGAATCTGCTTGCAATGTTCCGGACAAGATTGTTGCAATTCCCATAACCGGTATTCTCGACCTCGTCGAGAAGGGCGGGGAAAGGGATCAGCATTGCGGCAGCCATTTTGTTGGCTTGCCACTCTGCGCTGAGGTATAGTTTTCCTGGAGGACCCGCCTCGAGTCTCGCCGCGATTTTCTTCTCATCTTCCAATTGGGACGAGTGAAGGAAAACATGTGCTGCCTCGTGGGCCATGGTGAATCGCGCTCTGGGAGAAGGCATATCCAATGCAAATTCTTCCTGGCGTAGGTAAACGATCTTCTCGAGGAAATTAGTTTTGCCCAGCTCTTGCAAGGAGAAGTCTTGCCTTGGGGAAAAGCAGAGCTTGTATCCACATAAATCATAGAGCTCTCGATCCGCGATATCTTCAATGTCTACAACCTTGCAGTCTGAACTTATCGAGTCTGCACCATAGAAAACTGTGTGGATTGCAAGAATGAAGAGAGCCTTTTTCTCGACATCGAACGTTGATAGTGGAGAAACAGTAAATTCTGTACTCATCAAAGTATTCCTTTTTCCTTGACCATGGTTAGAAATTTCTTGAAGTTGTCGTCATCCATCGTAAGGATTTTGCGGGCCGCTTCCGCTTTCGTCTTGCTAAGGTCGTGATTGCATGAGGTGGTAAGCACCTCGTATAGTTGCTGGACGCCGATTCCGTAATGTGTAGCAATTCTTTCTAGAACATTGGCCGACGGGTTAACAGCCTTCCCACATTCCAACTGGGAAAGATACATGGCAGAAATTCCAATCTCTTTCGCCGCATGTCGCAAGCTCTCGTCCCGGTCTGCACGCAATTGCCGTAGGAAATTGTTCAACTGGGTCATCTCTTTGCTCCTTGGGACAAGTGTACAACCTGTCGTGATTAGTGTAAAGTGGCATCTTACAGTTTACACAAACCCAATAATTCCCCCACCCGCGCACTTTGCGCGTCAAAAGTGCACAACTTCCGGTAAAAAACGTAAAGCGGGAACAAACAGGAGCCTTGTCAGCCGATGGAATTCCACGAGGGAGCTGCCCTGGATTACCTGTATCTCCAGACGTTCCCGACCTCATCCGCGATCGAGGACAGTTGTTCCTCGATCGAGTCCAGATTATTCCTGATTTTTCCTAGTTCGGTTGCGACATCGTCGATGGAATAGCTCACCCATGACAGGCTTCCTTCCCCGACATGGAAGCCAATGCTGAAAGCGACACCGCAGCACACTGCCATTACAAATGCTGCAATCAAGATGTAGAGCACCTTCTTATTTTTCATGAAATTTCCTCAAAATTTCCGACATGGCGGTCACTCCCTACGCCTCATCCTCTCTTGAACTGGATGATCTTCCCCTTTCCCTGAGCTGAATTGTGATCACAATTTCTTCCTCCAGTCTTCCCTAAATCCGTAATAGGACATCCGCACAAAGGGTATCTCATCCTGTGCCTGCTCGATTTCCTGCTTCATGGACTGGAATTCATCGGATGGGAGCAATTGTCTCATAAGCAACACGAACCCATACAGATGGGAGTTGTCCGGGCGTCCATCTTTCATGATTAGCAGGCCCTTGTCTTCTTTCGTCAGCCTTGGTTTCTGCTCAAAAATCCGGTTGAACAGCCTGTTCCCATGGGCACACAGGTTCCTTATTATCGTCATGCTCTTCATGACCTGCCCGAGTTGCGTGGCGGCTCCTTTCGAGCGGAACCCATAGTGGAAAGCCACAGCGGACTGCGCGTCGCTTTTCGATATCGAATACAGGATTGAGATGTTGGAGAAGGTAAACAGCTCAACCTCCGCCCATAAGGGCATGGGCTCGTTCTGCTCCTCGAAATGCTTGACGAAAGGCTCGGTGTATTCCGCGCTCTTGCGCTGTTTCTCAACCTTTCCCATCGTCTTCTGGTAACGGTCAGGAGCCGTGAAGTTCGCTACATCCAGATAGCCGTCCGGCCCATAGATTCTTGAGAACTCATAGGCATATATCGACTTGAAGCTGATCTCGATGATGTCGAGACGCTTGAGGAGGATGTGCCGTAGCTTCCTGTCGAACTCGTAGATGTCTATGATGTTCTCGAACCTTGCGTTGGGAAAGAAGACGTCATGGTCGCGCAAAGTCAGGGAATATCCACTTACCCTGTAGTAGTTGTTGTGGAGGAGGAAGTCCGCCGCTCTTGCCTTGTCTTCGACTTTCAGTCCGCGGTCTTCCAGAAGTGCAATCTGCTCCAAGATGGTCTTGAATTCCTTCATAGTCCACCCCGGAAAGCAGAACTCCCACAAGTGTGCATGGAAGAATCCAGAGGCCTGTGGGAGATGTCAATATCATAATATCCCTGGTATCTGGAAAAAACAAGAGCTATTACAACAAAGATTACAAACCACATGCGATACCTTTTATTTTATGCGTCTGGGGAAATAGATGATTTTCCCTACGCCTCGATACTTTTTCTCTCGTGCACAGGCAAACCTAGCATCCGTCTGACCATGTCGCATTCTTCCGGGGTGGCAATGTCAAGCCTTGCGATGATGTCGTCGTATGACGTGTGCCGGGGCGGAGGCTCCTCTCCCGTCATCAGGTACTCCACAGTCGTGTGCAGTGCAGTCGCTAACACATATGCAGTCTCAAGCCGAGGCATAGAAGGATTTGCACCAGCTTTACGGTTGAGTACAGAAGAATAATTCAAACCTGCTCTAGCGCATACATCTTTGAGGGTTTCTCCCTTACGGAGTTCGTCAACACGATGCCAGAATTCCCAAGATTCATTCGTCATGTCTGTTTTATAGCCCCAAAATCTCCAAGTGTCACACAAATGTTGGAAAATTGATTGACAATACAAACAAATGGTTGTAATACTTGGCTATGTTACAACCAATGTGTGATAAAAAGCGTCTGCAGATTGCTGTTGATTTGTCGAAAGACGAACGTAACGCAGCTCGCGAGATTGCCCGTTCCAAGGGCATGACATTTCAAGGCTGGCTTGGCCAGCTCATCAAGCGTGAGCTTGCGAAGAGCCAGCAAGACCAATTGTCCGCCGACCCCTGACGTTCTTCCGGGGCCTGCAGGCGCGTTCCCGCCGTCCGACTCGGCGGAGGCCCCATATCAGGGACGGGCCCTTCCGCGTCGGCCCCATTGACGGGTTTGCCACCCGAAGAACCCGCAACGGCAAAAGTTTCCAAAGGAGCAGGAGATGGTCATGCAGAGACTTTTCACGGTGAAGGAGGCGTCCGAGGCGCTGCACGTGTCCCCGAGCCTGGTATACACGCTCGCGAGACGGGGCAGGCTCGCCTCGGTGAGGATCGCGCCGCACGTGATCCGGATCCCGGAGATAGAGATCCAGAAAATGATCGACAGCGCGTACGACCACATCAAGGTCGACTAGGGAGGTGCAAGGAACCCGACTGCGGCAACGACGGACGAGCGGCCCTCTGGAGCCATCAACGCAAGGAATGAAAACAGGCCGGCGACGGTATGCCCGGTGGTCCGACTCCACCGGCCGGCCATTGCCCGGGAGGCACTCCTCGCCCCGTATGGGGTGGAGAAAGAAAAAGATCCCCGCCTGGTGGTTCAGGCGGGAAAGGTAGAAAACAATGCAAGACCCTGAGAAGAACTTACCCCGGAAAGGGTTGCCCGTCAAGCTCCTGAAGCTTGCATCCCGCTACGGGATGCCGGTGCTTGCCGCGCAGGCGCTGGTAGCCGTGGTGGCTACCTGCTTCGGGGCCTTCAACGTGGCAAGGGCGATCGTCGCCACCATGCTGCCGGTTGCCGCGCTCGTCGGCGTCTACATCGCCGTCATGGAGGAGGACAAGGAATGATGAAGACCGAGATGAAGCGGGTCGCCCGGCTGGCATTCGCGGAGTGGAAGAAGGCAGGAAAGCCTGGCGAGATGAGCTATGAAGACCAGGGAAGGATCTTCTCCTGGATCAAGACCGAATACGCCCCTTTTGACTTCTATCTCAGCTATTTCGTCGGCGAGAAGGAATATGTCCTCTGGTTCGACTATGTCGACGGACGCCACCGCGACATCGACCTGTCCGATGGCTCAATCGACTACGAGGAGGTCATCTGATGGGCCTCATCGAGATTGGCAGCCGCCAGCAGTGGCTTGCGGAGCGCAAGCGCCACCTGCAGGCAAGTGAGGCGGCCGCGGTGCTCGGTTGTTCGCCATGGATGACCGCCGACCAGCTGTTCGACCTCAAGACCGGCCGGGCGGAAGAGAAGGACATCGGCGACAGCCCGGCAATCCAGAGAGGAGTGGCAAGCGAGCCGCTCGTCAGGGCCCTGGTGCCGATCGATCTTCCCGAAATGACGGTGACCGCATACCGCCAGTACGACATCTGGCAGTGCGACGAGCCCGGCTGCGAGTTCATGGGCGCCACATTGGATGGAGAGCTCCATGACTCCGCCAGGAACGAGGACGGAATCCTCGAATGCAAGACCGGGTCGGTACGCGGCCTTCGCAACCTGGCGGAGCGGGGCTGGGGAGCGGACGAGGTGCCGCAGCACTACTACGTGCAGATCCTCGCCCAACTCGCCTGCTGCCCGTGGGCAAGGTTCGTCCTGGTTTCTGGCAGGCTGACATGCGACTGGTTCCGTGGCAACGAGCCGCAGCGCATGCCGATGGTGTTCACGGAGTACCGCCGGCTCGACCGTTCCGACGCGGAGGCGGACATCCAGTCCGTGAAGGACGAATGCAAGAAATTCTGGGGCTACGTCACAGCCGACCGGCGGCCGCCCCTGACAATCACGACGACAATCAAAGGAGTGTTTTCGAAATGAGTGAAGAACAGAAGGCCATCACGCTCGCACTGCCGGAACTGAAGACCGAAGTGCTCAAAGGCGTAGTCTCGAACAACCTCGGAGTCCTCAAGGTCTACCTTGAGGGCGTTGAGAAGCAGCTTGCCAACATCAAGGTGACCAAGGAGACCCTGAGCCAGGGCAAGGAGACGAGAGCGACCCTGAACAGACTGTTCAAGGAGCTGAACGCACGGAGGATCGCGATCCACAAGGAGTTCGAGGCTCCCTACGACGCCTTCAACGAGGCGTTCAAGGAAACGACGGCATCGTTGAGCGCTGTGATCGTCAACGTCGACGAACAGATCAAGGCCGTCGAGCAGCAGATAGCGGACGAGAAGCAGAAGGCCATCGACGAGCTGGTGGACGAGGCGGTAGGGAAGATCCAGGACACGGAGCCTGAAGTGGCGAGGATTGCCGGCTCCGTGTCTTGGTTTCAGCTCAAGGAGTGGCTGAACGCCACCTACTCGCTTGGCAACGTCCAGAAGGACATCGACAAGCAGCTGGACATCATCCGGAGCGCGATGGGCATGATCGGGCGGAGCAAGCACGCCCCGCAGCTGCTCGCGCGCTTCAAGGAGACGGGAAGCGCATCCGACCTGATGCGCTACGACACGGAGCTGGCCGCGCAGGACAAGCAGGCGGAAGCCTTGCTGCAGCAGGATGCGGCATCCCGACAGGCGGCAGTCCCCGAACCACGGAAAATCGAGCAGGAGCCCGTGCAGGAGTCGTTCGACCCGTACACCATCCGGATCAAGAAGCCTGAGAACGAGAAGCAGAAGACGGTCGGCGTCTTCCTGCTGGAGTTCACTGCGCCGGCATATGTCGTGGCTTCCATCCGGGACCATCTGAACAGGACCGGGTGCGAGGTCGAGGTCAAGAGTTTCAAGGTCAAGAGATAAGGAGGAGACAGGAATGCAGAACAGTCTGGCGAAGAGACAAGAGAACATGGTCGAGAGCGTGAAGGCCCTCTCGACGGACCCGAGATACGTGGCGCGTTTCCGCGAGGTGATCGGAGACAAGGCGCCGCAGTTCCTGGCGAGCGTGGTGAGCGCGACGAACGCGAACCCGATGCTGGCGAAGGCCGATCCGAGAAGCGTCATGGCCAGCGCGATGGTGGCGGCGACGCTCGACCTGGACGTGGTGCCAGGACTCGGGTTCAGCGCCCTGGTGCCGTACAACAACAACCGCAAGGACCCGGCTACTGGCGTGTGGTCCAAGCATGTGGAGTGCCAGTTCCAGATCATGACCAAGGGCCTCGTGCAGCTCGCGCTCCGGAGCGGGCAGTACCGCAACATCAACGCCGGTCCCATCTACCAGGACGAGTACGACGGACAGGACATGATCACCGGAGAGGTGCGCTACCACGAGGTACACGACGGACAGCGCGACCACGACGACCAGGAGCATATCGCCGGATACTTCGCCTACATCGAGCTTCTTAACGGCTTCAAAAAGACGGAGTTCTGGACGATGGAGAAGATCATTGCCCACGCCAAGCGTTTCAGCAAGACCTACGATGCCGGTTCCGACTCATTCCGCAAGGGCACGCCGTGGAAGGAGAACTTTCAGGCGATGGCGCGCAAGACCGTCCTGAAGAACGCCCTCTCCAGCTGGGGCATCCTCTCCACCCAGATGAAGGCGGCGATCAAGGCAGACCAGGCCGTGTTCAAGGAGCTGGACGGCGAGCCGGAGTACGAGGACAACCCGGAGAACATCACAAGCGCCGAGGCCGAGGAGATCCCTGACGGGATGGATCCTGATACCGGAGAGATTCCGGCTGAAGTGCCAGCACCCGCTCCCGCAAAGGCGCCCAGGCACCGCGCCCCGAGACCGCAGGCGGCACCACAGCCAGAGCAGAAGCCGGTGGAGCAAGCTCCGCAAAAAAGTCCCGAACCTGACCCGGAAGGTTCCTATGCGGAGGGAGAGCCTGCAGGCGACGCGGACGTGTTCGGAGGGCTGTTCTGATGGTGTCCATCACGGTCTACGACGAGGCGGTCGCATACGGACGGATGATTCCCGTGAGGATGGGGAAGCACGTCTCCATGGTCAAGCCTCCGAGGCAGAGGGAGTACCAGGACTGGGTGCGCCATGTCGCCTTTGATTCCTACCACGAGCAGATGGGGCAAGACGCCCCGCTGCTCGACGAGGCGCTGGTCCTTTCCGTGCGTGTATACCGGCAGATCCCCCAGTCCTTCAGCAAGCGCAAGGCGGCTCTCGCGGCGGAAGGGCTGGTGATGCCGACTTCGAAGCCGGACCTCGACAACTACATCAAGCTCGTGCTCGACGCCCTCACCGGGGTGGTCTGGGAGGACGACTCTTTGGTGGTCGGCTACGAGCGTACGGGGAAGTACTACACCAAGGACCAGCCGCACACATGGATCCGCATCTGGACCCTTGGCGAGATCATCATGCAGCGGCAAAAACAACAGGAGGAAAGGAAATGAGCCTGATCAAGGAAGCGTACCAACTTGCAAGAGAAAACGGGAAGATGTTCGTCACCGGAATCGCAATTTCCGGCAAGATTACAAGAGTGTCGTATCTCGACGGGGACGAGGAGAAGGAGTTCCGCTCCACCGGCCTGCCGGCCAATGATTTCACACAGAAGATCCAGGCGCTTGCCGAGACGTTCGGCCGCCTCGCGGACATCTCCGACAAGCTGAAGGTGATCACCGTCACGGCCATACGCTGGAAGATCAACAAGGACGGCGACGAGCAGGTGAGGATCGACGGCGAGTACCTCGCGCACGGGTCCTATTCGATCGCCGTCAGCGGGCCCAGCTGCTACGCGATGAGCGATTCGCAGCAGGAGGCCATCGAGAGCGGGGAGATGGACGAGGAGGACCTGTCGCCATACGTGATGGACTCCACGGACGAGGAGCGCATCCTCGCGTGCCTCGTCGAGGCGAAGAACTACATCGACGGCGCAAGGGGCGAGAGCGTGCAGCCGGAACTCGACTTCGACAGGGAGCCAGAGACGGAGGACGACGATGCGGATCACGTGCAGTGAGTGCGCCAAATTCAGGTGCGGCTGGTGCCGGTACAAGGGAGTGATAGACCCGGCAGCGGTCAAGGCGGACCGCAGGAGCAGGCTCTGCAAGCCGGTTCCGCGGCAAGATTCGGCCATCGTCGACTTCGGACAGATCGACCCGGGCGGGGCTATGCGGCACATGACATACAGCAGGGCAGATAGGAGGGTCAGGTAATGGTCAAGCAGAAGTCGCACAACACATTCTCGATCCAGGGACGCGTCGTAGGCGTGCCAAGCGTCAGGATGTCCAGGCAGGGGGATGGAGGGTACGTGGACATCACCCTCAACGTCATGGAAGAGATGTGGGACCCGCAGGCGCAGGCATACCTGCCGAACACCACCAAGGTCCCGCTGTCGTACTACAGCAAGGTCCCGCAGGAGGACTCGCAGAGGCTCAAGCCGGGCTACGCCGTCATCGTGGACGGACACGTCAGGGGGCGGTCCTACACGGACGGCCAAGGCGGCCAGAGGCTCGCCGCGGACCTGCGGGTTGACAACGTCGACGTCATCGAGCCGTTCCTCTCCAAGGACACCCATGCCACCCCGGCGTCAAGGGGCACCGGCAGGCCGTCGATGCAGGCGGGATACCAGGAGCAGGCAACCATTGCGGAACAGCAAAAACAGACAACCGAGAAAACCCCCAGCAAGGTAGCGCCTGCGCCGTACGACGGCCCGGCACAGACCGTCGAGCAGTTCGACGATGACGACATCCCGTTCTGAAGGAGGATGAAAAATGCTCAATCCAAGTTTCGCTGAGAACTGGTTCCAGCACGACCTTTTCAGCTTGTCAGACACAAACGTGCAGCTTTACCTTAACGAGACCGGTCCTGCCGGCTACGGCTTCTTCTGGGCGGTTGTCGAGAAGCTTTACCAGAACGGACAGGACGGATTGTCGGAGCGCGACATCAAGGTCCTGGCAATGAGCCTGCACGCAAAGGCGGACGACCTGCTCAAGGCGGTCGACGCAATGACCGGCAACGACCTGCTCTTCCTGGCTGCGAACAAACGCTACTACTCCAGGCGGATAAACGAGACACTGCAGGCGAAGGCCGATGCAAGGGAAGGCTGGTACGCGCAAAAATCCGAGGCAGGGAAAGCTTCCGCACGGTCAAGGAAAGAGAAGCCGGAAAACCGTGCACAAAACAACAAAAACGAACGCCAGAAAGATGAAGCGAACGCAGACGAACGCCCGTCAACGCCCGTTAAACAAAACGAACGCCTGTTGAACGATTCCAACGAGCGTCAACGTGCGTCTGAAAATTTCAACGCCCGTCAACATCACGAGACGAGACTAGACGAGACGAGACAAGACGAGAATCACGAGACGAGACAAGACGACCCCCAAACCCCCTGCGAGGGGGAAGCCGGTCAGTCGGTCGTCGTCCCTTCGTCACAACCGTCAGTCCGGAATCCGGTCCTTGAGCGGCTCGACCAGGGCCAGCTTGCGTCTCTCGATGCGGCTTGGGGCAGGGGCAACGTGGCCAAGGCTGCCGACATCCTCGCCGACCGGGTACGCAACGGAGGGCTCCAGGTGCACAACGTCTACACAGCTCTCCACGGCCTGCTGTCGAAGCTCGGCAGGGACGGAGACATCACCAGGCCCAAGCCTCAGCGGACGACTCCATGTCCGAGCCCTGGCGGCACATGCCCGCATTGCGGCGGGAAGCTCACGCAGACGTCAAGCGACGGCCACGAGTGGGAGTGCCACGGCTGCGGGCTGCGGTATACGGCGGATGGGGCGGGTGGCTGGCGCGAGGACAAGATCTTCGTCGCCAGGATGGACATGGGGAGAATGGCGAGATGACGCTGACTTGTTGAGGAGGACGGAAATGAAGGCGATGGAATATTGTGACGGCTGCAAGCTCGCCCGCATGGCGGTCGATTGCTACCAGAGGGAGAGCCACGAGTTCTGCGGGGTGTTCTGCATGGCGACCGGCCAGATGCACTTCGCGACCGACAGTTGCCCGTGCGGAGAAAAGAAACCAAGGACGGAGGCAAAAAAATGAAGCTAGGGCCGGTTCTGACGTATAAAAACGTTGACGAGGCGAAGAGGCTGATAGGGAAGAAGGTTGTCGCATCTGACTTCTATGCATCCATATGCGACGACGATACGGCGTGCGATTGCGTGCACGACACGCTGAAAGCAGTGCACGCTGATAAAGTCTGCCCGTTTGAGTGCATTACCTTCTATGGCACGCAGTTCATCCGTGAGATTCTCGACGAGGCGAAGTACGAGCCGTACGACTTGTCCGACAAAGAGGTTAGGGGTTCGCTGAGGGGAAGGTGGTTTATGGACGAGTATGACAACGAAGTGCCTGTGCGCGACTTTTATTGCTTCAAAAACAGGAGCGTCTGGTATGTGAACGGATACTCCCCGAAGGATTTCCTCGAGAAATGCAAATGGCTCGACGGCACGCCGTGCGGACAGCTCGTGCACGCCGGAGAGGGGCACGTGGAAGGCAACGCAAGCGAGAGGAGGGTTGATGGCTGATGCTGGAACCGGTTCTGACGCACGAGAAGGTACCTGCAACGCGTCGGACGGCTGATGACGTGTAATTACGTCCGAGCCGAAACGGAGCGTCCTGGAGGCTGTTTTTGAAAGGCAGGAGCCCGGCGCCTGCGACTGGCACCAATCAAAAATGTTTAACCATTTATCATTAGATAAATGGTTAATTTATTTTCTTTTGACTTTTTTGCCTTCTTCCAGTACGATAGACATGCGGAAGGAGGTACAGGCAATGGCGAGACAGGACGACGAATACCAGTGGTTCACTGAAAACCGGGAGCAACTATTCAACCAGCTTGGTGACCAGTACGTCGCTGTGTTTGGCCATAAGGTTATCGCCCATGCTTCCGATTTCATGGAAACGTTCATGGATGCGGCAAAAACGGCAAAACCCGGCGAGTTCATCGTGCAAAGGCTGAGCAAGGAGCCGATTGTCGAGCAGTATGTCAACCATGCGGTGGCCTTCTGATGCGGTATGACGAATGGCTGCAGCATGGCCACGCCGTTTCGGTGAGGATTGAAGACCCGCAGGCCAACCGGATCATTCTTCCCGGATGCCAGCTGAAGTGTCTCAAGGAACTCAATGCCGAAGGCAAGGAAATCATCGTGGAAAACATCAATGCCCTTGTCGACACCGGTGCGACGATAAGCGCAATAGATGAAAACCTTGCAAAAAGAATGAATCTTGTACCGACTGGGAAAACGGTTGTTTCCGGTGTGCACGGTGCGAAAGTTGTGGACACCTATACGTTTGATTTCCGGGTTGGAGGTCTTGTCGTACTGATGAAAAACGCTTCTTGCGGACAGTTCGACGGCCAAGGGTTCCAGCTTCTTCTCGGCATGGATGTGCTGAGGCTTGGAGAGTTTTACCTTGGAACATTCCAAGATAGGGACGGAAGGGAAAAGACCATGTTCTCCTTTTCGGTTCCATCCCAGGCTAAAGGCTTCGATTTTGTCGCCGAATGGAATTCAGCGAGAGAAAGGAAGGAAAGGGAAGGCCGGATCATCCGGGGCCAGCATATGAATCCAAAGAAGCATCGTCACTGAAACACTTGGCGCTTGCTTGATTCTTTCGGAATCCTGATGTAAATTCGAACCATGGAACCGACGCGGGGAGGAGTGTCCCTTGGCGTCGGTTTTTTCATTTTCGAACAAGAGAAAGGTTTACATCGTCTACTATGCCGACAAGTACGAGCTGCCCGCATATGTCGGCCACATCGACGAGTGTGCCAGATATCTGCGCATCCCGGTCAGCCAGCTGCGGCAGGCGATCTACAGAGGCAATGCCGTGCATCGCCGATACAAAACCGAGGAGGTGGACTGCTGATGAGCGCATCTCCGAAGATGACTGCGGCAGAGATGCTCGCCAAGGTCGACGAATACTACGACAAGGCCGGAGGCGGGCTCGACCCGGACGGGAAGATTCCTACGCTGGAGCGGTGCATGCTCTGGCTCGGATATTCGAAGCAAACAATTTACGACTATGGCATGGGCAAGAGGAAGATGGATGGAAAGACGATATCTTACCTCCTTGCGCGCATGCGTGAGCGGCAGCAGCAGTGGGCTGTCGAGCGCGGGATGGAGCTTGAGGCGGCAGGACAGCGGACGGACTTCACCAGGGCGTATCTTGAGCGGTACTACCCGGTCGCCAGCAGGCAGGAAATCAAGGTGGATGCGGACGTGAGGTCCCAGGCTGTCGTGAGGCTTGACCAGAGTATCATGTCCCGCATCGGGCAGCTTGGAGGGGATGATGGACCTGCTGGCGAGACGGATTGAGGACAGGCAGGACGGCATCCGGCCGGAGCATCCGCGCTACGCCTTCGGGCATCCGTCGATGGAGCTCGAGGACTGGCATCGGGAGGTGCGCGGCATCGTGCGTGACGCTTCCCGCAAGGGACCCGACTACACGATGGAGGCCATACGGCTCATCGCGGACAAGAGCCTCTATTTTTTTCTGGTCTACATCCTTGGATGGACGTGGATGGACAGCGACTTCTCATACGCGTTCGTCTCGGCGGTGCAGCGCCGGAAGTACGGCACGCTCTGGGTCATGGCACGCGAGCACTTCAAGAGCACCGTCATCACGATCGGATCGACGATCTGGGAGCTGGTGCGCCATCCGGGCCTCACGATGGTCATCTACTCGTACAAGGATCCGGCGGCGCAAAACCTGTTCTACAAGCCGATACGCGACCAGCTGTCGCAGTGCCAAGACCTGAAGGACCTCTATCCCGACGTTCTCTGGCAGGACCCGGAGAAGGAGGCGGACGTCTGGCAGACCGAATTCCTCGACCTTAAGGGTCATCCGCTGCGCAAGGAGCATACCTTGGAGCACGCCTCGATCCTCGCGCAGAAGACCGGATCGCACTTTGACCGTGGAATCTACGACGACTGCGTCACGCAGGAGTCCTGCATCACTCCGGAGTCGATCCGGAAGGTCAAGGACGCATACACGATGAGCCTCAACACGCTGGCGCGCGGGTCGAGACATTGCGTCATCGGCACTTTCTATCACTATGCCGAGCTGTACAACATGATCCGAGACTCAGGCGCGATGGACGTGGTGGTGCAGCCCTGCTACGACCCTGACGGCAACCCGGTGCGCTTCACCCGCGAGGAGCTGGAGAAGAAGGCGGTGGAGATGGGCAAGGCGGTCTTTGCGAGCCAGATGCTGTGCGACCCCAAGCAGGCTTCTACCATGGGCTTCAAATCCGAATGGATCCAGCGATGGAACGTGCAGGTGACCGAAGGGCTGAACGTCTACCTCATCGTAGATCCGGCGTCCGTGCCAGGTCGGAAGACCGACTACACGACCATGCTTGTCCTTGGCGTCGACTGGAACGGGAACTACATGGTGATCGACATGTACCGCGACAAGATGAACTTGGGCAAGCGGACGGACACGCTCTTCAGCCTGTACAGGCGGTATCATCCATTGCGGGTTTACTACGAGTCGGTAGGGAATACGGACCTCGAGCACATCCAGGCGGAGATGGACCACCGGTCATTCCATTTCCCGATCACCGGGTTCGGGCAGTGGCAGGCTAAACTCAACCGCATTGAGACGCTCCAGCCGGACTTCGAGGCGCGCAGGATATGGCTTCCCGCGCAGGGCGTGTGCGTGCACCAGAACTGGGAAGGCAATCCGGAGGACATGGTGCAGTCGTTCATCGACCAGGAGTATCTGGCGTATCCCTTCATGGCCCACGACGACGCCATCGACTGCCTGGCGAACATCCACCACCCCGGCATCACGCTCCAGGCGCCCGACCAGGAGAGCTTCCGCCGCAGGCTGGAGGAGAGGGGCATGCGCTTCGGAAATCGAAATCAGAAACTGGACGATTACGAGCCGTACTAATCTACAATCGGCAGAAGCCCGTTGTAGACTGGTGGCATGTGGCGGGACATCGACAGGGACAAGACGTTGCAGAAGTGGCTCATGAGGCGGCTCGACCAGCTCAAGGCCAAGCGCGGGCGTACGGAACAGAGGCGGTGGGACGCGTATTCCATGGTCGACTTCCGGACCGCGCAGGACAAGGACGCGGGGCAGCTGATCAAGCCGCGCCATCTCTCGGAGTCAAAGCACATCGCCTACCTCGACACTTTCGTCGACGGGGTGATGGCGAACCTGTGCTCGCCGAACGTCAAGTGGTTCAAGCTCCTCACCCGCGGCAGCGGCGGGGAGGATGCCGACGACATCGAGGGCGCGCTCGACTGGCTCGAGGACTGCGAGGAGCGCATCATGCAGCACTTCAACGACTCGCACTACTATCCGGAGGCGCGCATGGCGGTCAAGGACGCGGCCGTCGGCGGGACGAGCTTCGAGCTTGTCGTCACGGATCCTCGGACGAGGCGCGTCATCCACGACACTCTGGATCCGCAGGAATGCTATATCGACGAGGACGAGGCGCACGTGGTCGACACGTTCTTCCAGGAGTTCTCGATGACGCTGTGGCAGTTCTGCCGCAAGTTCGGGCAGGAAAACCTGCCGCCGAAGCTCAAGGAAGAGGCGGACAAGGAGCGGTGGGACATGCGGGTCGACATGGTCCATGCGATCTGTCCGGTGGAGCAGATCCCGAAGGAATGCCGGGGCCTGGTGAAGGCCAGGATGAAGGGCTGGGCGTCCATCTGGTACGAGGAGTCCGACGACGCCGTCTTCCGGGTGGACGGGTATTACATTTTTCCTGTGGTGGTCCACCGCTACGAGCGGGACGACTCATCCCCGTACGGAGTCGGACTCGTGATGAAGAACATGAGGCTGCTAGAGAAGTACCAGCACAATGTCAGGCAATATGGCGTTGGAATCGACAAGCAGCTGTCGCCTCTCATGTGGGCGCCACAGTCGCTGAAGGACAAGTTCGACTCGCGCCCGGGCTCGGTGCTTTTCGGCAACCAGGGCGACGGGGTGCCACAGCCGATCCAGACGGTGCTCGACCTCTCGAGCGTCGACAGGAGGGTGCTGCAGGACGAGCTCGACCTGAGGCAGATGTTCTACAACGACCTGTTCCAGATGGTGGCGCAGGACGACGTGCAGAGGACGAAGTACGAAGTGCAGCGCATCGAGGGCCGGCGGCTGATGCTGCTTTCCGGCGTGATCGGCAACATGCAGTACGAGAAGCTCAACCCGACGATCAGGACGACCATGGCGGGCCTGCTGCAGATGAACGGCCTCGCGCCTCTGCCTCCGGAACTGGCGAGACAGGCGAGGAGCGGAGCCGCCCCGTTCGGGTTCATCGTGGAGCTTGACGGACTGCTCGCGCAGAACCTCAAGGCATACCAGCAGCTCAACGGAATGGAAGGCGGGATCGAGGCGGTGACCATGGTCGCATCGATCAACAACCAGGCGCTCGCGAACTTCGACTTCGACAAGCTCTCGCGCAAGTACGCGATGGCGAAGGGCATGCCGCAGGACTGCATCCGCGAGAAGTCGGAAGTGAGGCAGATCCGGAAGCAGCAGCTCGCGATGGCGCAGGCGGCGGCCGAGCAGCAGCAGATGCTCAATGCCAGCCAGGTGTACAGGAACCTGGGAGGGAAGGAAGCGGCGGGCGGCCCGCTCGCAGGAGGAGCGGTATGATCCCGAAGACGCAGCGGCTGGACAAGGAATGGATCGACCGGCGCATGCTCGTGCGCTCGGTGTTCGCGACCGGAGAGGGAAGGAAATATCTCGCCATGCTCATCAGGCGCGGCATGTTGTTCGACCAGATCCGCACCGAGGAGGAGTGCGCGGTCCACAACCAGCTGGTCCGCCAGCTCGAGGAGGCCGGCTTTGCCGACGAGGAGATGGTCGACGCGTTCGTGGACTGGCTGTTCACGCAGCCTGTCTGCTACCGGGACAAGGACACGATCGGCGGCAATGCCGCCAGGGAGGAATAGCTATGGAGTTTTTACGGAGGATGGGATTGGCGCATGCGTTCTTCGCGCCTGACGCGGGGGCGACGGTCCTTGCCGATGACCCGGAGCCCGCATCGTCCGCTCCTGATGCCGGTGAAGACAAGGGAGGGCCGAAACCCGGCGGGACCGATGCCGCCAAGCCCTCAGTTCCGGGATGGATGAACATGCTGCCGGACGACCTGAAGACCGACGCCGACCTGGCCAGGTACGATTCTATCGGCTCGTACGTGAAGGCCATGAAAGCGCGGGATGCGGAAGGCCCGAAGGACGATGGGAAAGACAAGCCGGAACCGGTGAAGTATGACGGGAACTTCGCGGCGAAGCTCGATGATGTGGACGACCCATTCGGCAACATCGGAGGTCTGCTCAAGGGCGAGATGGAGAAGCGCGGGATCCCGCAGAAGGATGCCGAGGCTCTCGTCAAGGCCATTGGGGCCGAGATGGAGAAGAAGAGGTCGATGCTGCAGTCGGACGACGGGCGGAGATGGAGGGACGGGACGCTGGCGAAGCTCTGGGGCGACCACGCGGCCGAGCGCACGGCGGATGCCAGGCGCGCGTTCGCGGCTCTCGGGGATGCCGACGGCTCGCTCCGCAAGGCGCTGGACTCCACCAACACCTCTGTCAATCCCGTCTTTTGGGAGGCGATGTCGCGCCTCGGCTCTTTGCTGAGGGACGATGGCGCCGCCTATTCTGGGGAGACGGGCGGAAGGTCAAGGCAACGCGACCCGTACCGCCCGGTGGAGTACCCCCGCTGAGCAAGAGAGGAGTAACAGACAATGGCAGACAAGAATACCCAGTTGTATGCGTCCCTGTCCGATGTGGCGGCGCTGACGCATGAAGACGACATCGTCACGATGGTCGACGAGTGGTCCAAGGAGACCAGCATCCTCGACGACATGACGTACCGCCCGAGCAACGGCGTGCTGGACGACGTGAGCGGCATCGTGGAATCGATGCCGAGAGGGCAGTGGACCGGCATCGACGAGGGAGTCAAGCCCTCGAAGGGCACCTGGAAGCAGAGGACCGAGCACATGGGCCTCATCGAGGACCTGAGCCAGTTCAACAGGAAGCACGAACAGGTGCTCGGCGAGCAGTACGAGCTCGCCCGCTGGCGCCAGGACCAGATGCACATCCAGTCCATGGGCCTTGAGATCGAGCGCGTGCTGCTGTATGGCAACCCGTACGCGAACACGAAGAACGCGGAGCACGAGTTCCTTGGCTTCATGCCACGGCTCTCCCACATCACGGACGACCAGGGCTTCCTTGCCAAGGCGTTCGTCGACAAGGAGACCGACATGCAGGTGACCAAGAGCCCGTTCGTCTGTCTCGACGCGGGCGGACTGGCAAGTGCGAAGGCGGGGCTCTGCTCCCTACTGTTCGTGGCCAAGGGGCCGCTCGCACCGGTCCTGATCTATCCCAAGCATGCCAACGGCACCGGCCTGCTCTTCGAGAAGGGCGGATACCATGGCGTGTACGATGAGAACGGGCTCTACAAGGAGATCGCGGAAAGCCATTTCATGTGGATGGGCGGCCTTTCCATCCCGCACCGGAGGGCGGTCGTGCGCATCGCGAACATCGACGTGGACAAGGACGGGTTCCTCGACACGATCGACGACCTGATGACGGCGGCCTACATGTCCATCCCGCAGAGCATGCGCGGCGGGCTGAAGATCTACGCCAACAGCAAGTTCATCCGCGGTTACAAGAAGGCATGCCGCAAGAAGGTCGTCCCGACCACCGAGGGTGGCGCCGGGATCAACTCGCTCAAGGCTACCGTCAATGTCGGCGAATTCACCGTCACCGAATGCGACAGCCTGATCCGCGACGAAGAACACGTCGACTGAGGAGGCAAGAAATGATCATTGAAGAGAAACGGTATCTGTTCCCTGTGGAGGACAAGTCCAATCCGTCCGACGGAGGCATCAGCCTCGCCGGAATCTCCAGTTCCACGAAGGGCGAGGGGAACGTCCTGTTCTTCGGCCCGACGGGAGAGGTCAACAAGACCGGAAGCGGCGGCGGCCACTTCATGGTCCAGAGGTGGCGCGTCCGCGTCTGGGTCAAGGAGGCGGCGGCGAGCGCCGGCACTCCGGACCTCGCCTTCAAGCTGATGGACAGTCTGGACGGGTCCGCGATGCGCACCATCTACACGTCGCCGGCCTTCAAGCTGGCCGACCTGACGATGGGTGCGGTCATCGCCGACTTCATCGTGCCGTCCAACGCACACGACTATCTCAAGGCGGAGCTCTCCAACTCCACCACGTCGGCGTTCACCGGCGGCAAGGTGTGCGGCGTCATCGAGCCGGAGCTCGGCTGAGGGAGGGCAGGATGGCTGATTACCTGTACAAGGCTCTCCGGGACTGCACCGTGCGCGACAATTTCCATTTCGAGGGGGAGGTCTTCTCCTCCCCCGTGGAGATCAGGCGGACGTGCGTGCAGCTTCTGCAGGGCCCCAAGGCTGATCCGAAAGCTGCCACGGCAGACATGAAGGGATAAGGAACCAGGAGGCCTTGCGATGAAGAAGTGGGAGATCTACAACACGGCATTGCATGTGCTGGGGAGAAGTTGCGTCGAGGCCGACCTCGACTTCGACCCTCCTGCGGCAGAGATCGACTGCTGCGACGTGTGCTGGCAACAGGCCCGGATGCGGGCGCTGCGCGAGCACAACTGGTCCTTCTTCGTCGAGAGGCTTCCTGTCGACATGTCTCCCGAAGCAGACATGCCGGGGCATGGATACCTGCACGGATACCGGCTTCCATACGGGCTGCTCACGCTCGCGCCGGCCGGGGACTCGCCCAGGTACGACGTGTTCGGGGGCATCTATTACTGCAACCGGAAGCCTTCTGACGGCCTGTACGGCATCATGGACGACTGCATGGAGAACATGGACCATCCGGAAGACTTCGACCACCTGGTCGCCTATGCGCTCGCCTATCTGATCGCACCGATCCTCGCGCCAGGCGACCAGAAGGCCTCGGATCTTGCGGCAAGCGGATATTCGTGGGTGCGGGAGAACCTGATGAGGCTGGAGTCGCGCAACAACGGCACGGTCTTCATGTATGGGTCCGACGGATACGACGAGGCCGAAGACGAGGAGGAGCGGAAGGTGCGGGACCTTTACCGGAGGTTCCATGGCTGACGTGGTCTACAACAACTTCACGTACGGCATCGTCAGTCCGAAACTGGCGGGAAGGGTCGACAGCCAGGTGTACCGCAACGGGCTGTCGGACATGCTCAACGTCCTGCCTATGGTGCAGGGCGGCTTCACCCGCAGGCCGGCGACACAGAAAGTCTTCATGGCCGAGAGCGCGGACAGATGGATGATCCCGTTCATCCTCGATACTGCCAGGGCATACCTTCTTGTGCTCGGCGGAGGGCGGATGCGGATCATCGACCCGTCCGGAGCGGTGCTCGGCTCGTTCGGCATCGTCTGGACTGACACGGAACTTCCCGAGGTCCAGTACACCCAGGACTACCAGGCCCTGTATCTGGCGCACCGCAGCCACAAGCCGCATGTGCTCCGTCTGGAGACTGCGGGGACGTGGTCGTTCTCGGCGCTCAGTGTGGAGACGATGGACGACGAGGAGCATCAGGACCGCAAGGTGGACTTCTCCGGGACCGACTGCCCTTCCGGCTGCCAGTATCGGGGATCGAGGCTCTGGTTCTATTCCAGCATCGCGCATCCGTTCCGGCTGTGGGCGTCGGAAGCGAATCTTCCCACCTCGTACAAGACATACGACAACGTGGAGGTGGTGGACGATACCGCCACTTCCGACAAGTACGCCCAGGCAATCAAGGAGATCGGCAAGAGCGACGCGACGCAGGACGAGATCTCCGAGAAGCTCGACAGCCTCGAGCCGACAACGAAACTGCAGATGGTGGTGTCCGAGGACAACGCGATGATCCTTGAGGCAGGGGGCAACCGCAACGACAAGGTCATGTGGATGGGCGCGGCAGGAGGGTATCTCGTCGTGGGGACCGCGGCGAGCGAGTGGATGCTTCCCGGCTCGGTCAATCCGCTCGAGCAGCAGATGTCCCAGGTCTCCGCCTACGGGTCGGCGCCGATGCAGTGCGTGCAGGCCGGCACGGAGATCATCTACCTGCAGGCCGGCGCGAGACGCCTGAGGACGTTCGGGTACTCTTCCGTGTCGGGGCTGTACGGCGACGACCTCACCTACCATTGCGACCGGATACTCAAGGCAGGCGTGCGCTGCATGGCATGGCAGAGGGTTCCCGAGCAGCGGCTGTATTGCGTGCTGCAGGACGGCTCGATGGCTGTGCTCGTGTACGACAAGGGTCTGGAGATCAAGGCATGGACGCGATGGACGATCCAGGGGAGTGTGCTGTGCGTCTCCGTGCTCGACAGTCCCGACGGGCAGGACGTGTACATCCTCACCGAGAGGGATGGCGTCAGGCGTGTCGAGCGGTTCGACGAGGACACCGAGGCAGACGGCTACAAGTGGATCGACATGTACGGGACGGACAAGACCTACAGCTACGAGTCGAAGGTGGTGACCGAGCGTCTGGAGCCGGCGAAGACGACACTGGGCCGGCCGAAGCGGATCGTGGGCGCCCGCATCCGGGTCCTGGAGAGCGGGCCGTTCATCTTCGACTACTACAAGGGAAAGAACCGGCAGTATTCCGCCATTGATGAAGGGGAGGCCGACCTGCTGTTGCAAGGCGGGTACCAGAAAGACTTGAAGCTGGCCATCCAGGCTGTGGGGGACGAGCCCCTCACCGTGCTCGCGATGGCGCTGGACATGGAGGCGACCTGATGGTTTTTTTTGAAAAACTTTTTGGCGGCGACAACAGCGACAAGATCGACCGGCTGAGGAGCGAGTATGACGCGAAGCTCACCGAGCTGTACCGCGGCAAACAGGCGCTCGAGACCCAGTTCGGCAAGGACTCGCTCGCATATTCGCAGTCGAGCGCCACGCTCCAGTCGAGGGGCGTCGAGCTTCAGCGGCAGAAGGGATTCCTGGAAGACGAACAGGCGAGGAATCTTGCGTCCAACGCCAGGCTGATCCAAGGGCAGGACAGCCTTGCCGCCCAGCAGCTCGCCACGATCGCGGTGCAGAACCGGCAGGCCGTCGGATCCGCCTTGCAGGCGCTGGCGATGAGCGGGCTGCGCATGACCGGCACCGCGTCGAACGCGGTCGACATGGCCAGGTATGAGGCCGACGCCACATACGGCAAGGCCATGAGCGAGGCGATGCTCGACAGGTACACGTCGATGGCGAAGGCTGTGGCCTCCTATCGGAACGCGGACAACCAGGTCCAGGGGGCACAATTCGACATCGACGAGAACGCGACGACGCTGGAGAACCTGAACGCGTCCTGGAACCTGGCCGTGCAGGACTACAACACGAGGCACGGCTACTACGAGCAGGACATCAACTACATGCTGACCACCGGAAAGAAGAAGCTCGAGGACGCGATCGACGACTTAGAGGATGCAGGATGGGCGACTGCGTTCGGCAATTTCATGGGAGACGTCTTCATGATCGGCGGAGGAGTCATCGGTGGAATCATCGGCGGTCCTGGCGGCGCCGCTGCCGGAGCCGGAGCCGGACGGGCTTTCGGACAGGGGCTTGGACACGCAGTGTCATACACCCAGTAAGGAACAGATATGGCAGGACAGAAGACGGAACAGGACTACCTGAACGGACCGAGCGGCGACGTCGTCAGCCTCGCCACCAGGTGGGATTCGGTGGCGGCAAAGACCAAGGCAGACAACTATGAGGTCATGCGCCAGGCTGGCGAGCAGGTCGCACAAAGTGCCATGGACATCGCTTTCACCATCCGCGAGAATAGGGTGAAGGCCGCAGAGGCGACCGAGCTTGCCGTGCAGGGCAATCAGGTGCAGGAGGACGCCTACAACTTCCTCAAGACGCTTACCGGCGACGACTACTACAACTACGGGAAGAAGGCGAAGGAATGGCTCGGGAACGAACAGCTGCTGCTTGATTCCCGCGACATGAGCCCGAATGTCCGCAAGCAACTGAAGGCCACGTTCGCCAGCGCGTTCTCGTCGAACGGCTCCGCATTCATGCAAGAAGTCCAGAAACGGGCAGACGAAACCAGTGGCAGGGTCATGTCGCGGAACTACTCCACGGCAAGGGACCTGATCCTCTCGGACAAGTCGACGGACATCGTGCAGAAGAAGCAGGCGCTGGCGAGGAACCGGGCCGCATGCATGATCGACACGCTCGACCAGGACACGCTCGCAAGGTACGGCATCACGTCCAAGGACCAGGAGCTGAAGGCCGCGGACCTCGTGCAGGCGGGATTCGACACCCAGGCCGCCATCGACAAGGCGGATTGGGACGCCGACCCGCTGGATGACGCCTGGTTCGGCGGGCTGAAGAAGACGTACGACCTGACGGACGTGCAGGTGGATGCGGTCAAGAAGAACGCGGTGAGCTACCAGAGCGCCAAGTGGACGGAGGACAGGACACGGTCCGAGCAGTTCCTCAAGCAGATCGCCCCGTCGCTTGACGCCAAGCTCCTCGACCAGTCGCTTTCCGAGGAAGACGTGAAGAACTCGTTCGGCGACGACACCACGACGAACTTCTTCCTCGACCAGGAGAAAACCGCATATCTCAGGAACGCCCAGGCATGCGAGGACTACCGCTCCCTGCTGCAGGCCCAGGACATCGCGACCAAGAAACTTGCCGAGAGCCCGGACTACCGAAGCTTCTCAACTGCGGACTTCGCAGGAATCACGATGAAGACCTCGAGCGGCAGGAGCCAGCTGAGCAGCTACATCTCCCAGCTGAACGGAAAGCCGCTTTCCAACCCGTCTCCGCAGGCGGCGCAGGCGCATGCCATGTACCAGGACGTGTTCCTCGGCAAGAAGGACTGGGACAACGACTACCTGCCTTTCGTCCGCGACGCCGTGGCGGACGGCCGCCTTCCCATGTCGTGGCTCACTCAGGAGGGATTGCTGACGAAGCCTGCTGGCGTGTCTTCGTCCGGCACCTCGTCCGGAGGAGCGTCGACGGTCGCGAAAAGCCTTTCCTCCCAGGTGAAGGACCGGGTCGCCACAATGCTTCCGAATGCCAGTACCGATACGACGAGAAGGATCGAATACCTGGTCGACAACGCGATCGTCAATGCCGACAGGATCGGCTCTCTGGCGTCCATGACTCCGCAGCAGCGCGGCGAGTTTGTCGGCAACACCATCCGCGTCCTAGCAGGAGACGAGCAGATGAAGGAACTCGAGAAGGCGATTTCCGGGGCGATGGGGACGCCGAAGACCTTCCTTGGCATAAACTTCGACCCGGACCTGTACGCGCGGTTCAGGGCAGACAGGTACGAGGATATCTCCGACGCGCTGGCCGCCAACCCGGAAACCTTCAGCTTCGTCGAACGTAACGTGATGGACAAGATCCTCGGTGAGAACGACGACACGGTCGTCCAGGACGGCAAGGCCGTCGACTTCAGTCGGCTCAACCGGAAGGTCAGGGACCTCGTGACCGAAGAGCTGTATCCTGACGGCAAGTACAAGGACCTCCCGGATCAAGACAAGGCCGTGGTGGACATCAACGCCGGCTACATCCTCATGGCCAAGCAGACGAAGGTGTGGGCGGAAGAGCGGTTCGGCAACGACAACTTCGACATCGTGTGGCTTCCCGACGAGGGCCGCTACGGAGTGCTCCGCCAAGGCGGCATCGGCACCGGGCACGGGCTGCTCTACACGTTCGACACAGGCAACACCCGTTCCGGCAGGCTTGACACCGGCTACCAGCTCCGCATTGTGCCGGATGCGGCCATGGAGAAGACGAGCCGGCAGGACCGCGAAGGCCGCTCGGTCAAGGTGCTGTTCGCTCCTGACACGGACTTCCTTCAGGACGGGACGTACAGCAGGCGCTACCGGTTCGATACGAAGCAGACCAAAGCAAGAAAAGAACGGGAAGAGGACGAGAAGAAAAAACAGCGTCAATCTGAGTTTGAGAACTACATGAATAGCGAACGTCAATTCTTACGGGATCTCCCTAAGAACTACATGAATGGCGAACTTAAGTTCTTACAGAACATTTCTTCTTGGTTTGTCGATCGCTTCAAGCCGTGGCATTGATTTTCGTCCGGTCCATCTACAAACCGGCGTTTGAGGGTGGACACTGTGGGCATGGCTAAACGTGACCCGTTGTACAAGAACCTGAGCTATCCGGAACTCCAGGCGGAGTCCGCCCGATACAAGACCGACCTTCCCGTCGTGCCGATGGACCGGCGCTTCTGGTCGAGGGTGGATGCCGCACAGAACTATCTGGCCGGCATCATCGCCCAGACGCCAGAGCACCAGCGCATGGACAGGCTGACGGAGATGGAAGCCGAATCCACGCTTTCCGCACTATACGGCATGAGTCCCTCCCAGGTGCGCGCCCGCAAGAGCCTGCTCATGACGGGACTGACCGGCAACAGCGGGGACGACCGCTCCTTCCTTACCGCGTTCGCGGACGCCTTCTCGTCCTACGACCGGTCCCGTAAGCTGGCCGACATCGAGAACCGCATCCTCAAGACCGACGACGAGGAGGAGCTGGGACGTCTGGAGGCCGAGAAGGCCAAGATTCAACTCGCAATGTCCGTCCCGCTGAAAGACCTCGATGACCGTGGTCCGGTGTCCAAAGCACTTTTTGCCGCAGCGCCGATCCTCAACCAGGGAATGAAGGCCGCCAGCGTGGCGCTTCTCGCAAACGCTGCTGCAGGTGTGCCCTCTTCTGCGGCGGGGCTTCCCGTGGCCAGAACCACCGGGCTTGGGGCCGGTACGGGACTTGTAGCCGCCAAGACGGCTGATGGCGGTACGGCAATGATGCTGAAGGGCATCGCGGCAAAGTACACGCTCGGCACTATGACGGCCAGTTCCGGTGCTCCTGCCGTGGCTTCCGGCTTGGCTTCGGCACACTATCTCGCGACCACCATGTTCCCCATGGCCAAGGGCATGACCGCGCTCGAGCTCGAGCAGTACAAGGATGCGGACGGCAGGGGCCTGGACAAGAAGGACATCGACTACTGGTCCAGTGTGGAAGGATTTTTCGAGACGATCCTCGAGGTCGCCACGGTCACCCCGTTTACAGAAAAGCTCCTGCAAGGCTTGCAGCTCACCCCGCACGAGATTGGAGCGCTCACGCTTCGCAACATGATTGGAGCGGCCCGGGGCGGTGCTCTCGAGCTTGCGCAGAAGATCCATGGTGAATCATTGGAGGAAGGCCTGCAAGGCGGATGGGCGGAGTTCGTCAAGCAGGCGGCCCGCGTGGTGAGCGACAAGACGAAGGGCACCAGCTTCGGCACGAAGATCGACGTGGGAAAGATCTTCCAGCAGACGCTCGAGGACTATACGGCATCCCTGGTTCCGATGGGCATCGACATGTTCGCCAGCCAAGGGCTCTCGTTCGCCATGCGCCTGCCGCTCGACGCGAAGATGGTCTCAGACGCCAACGGCCGCTTCGAGCGCTCGGGTGATGTGGCCAACATCGATTCCATCGGCACCTACGGCCTGATTCCTACCAAGAAGGATGTCGCGACAGTCCAAGGGACTGAAGGATCCAGACAAGCGGCCACCTCCAACGAGACCGGCAAGCGCAAGCCATTCGACGTCTACGAGGACAAGTATGGCGGGCTCCATGCCGTCTACCAGGAAGACGCGCAGGCCATCAGGGACATGAAGCGCGACGGCGTGACGGGCGTCAGGGTCAACGTCATCAACCGGGAAGGATCGGGCAGCCCGCTGGCCAATCTTGCGGATGGAGACAAGCGGTCCTTCGCCCGGTTTGCGGAGGAGGCCGGTTCCGCGTTGGGCGCGAGCGGCATCGGAGAGGACAAGCAGGGCAGGCATGTCCTCGTGTTCCAGGACAAGGAAGGCATGAAAGCCGCATACGCCCAGCTCCGCGGCGAGGCGATGGACACCGACATCGACCAGGACGGCACCCGTGCGGTCGTCAGCTTCGTCCAACGGGCGGAGAACGGGAACACCGCCTATCAGGAACTTGTGCTTACGACCCGAGAGGACGAGGTCGCGGAAGGCATGCATGTGCCCGAGGACACCTTCGAGGACGACATGGCGGACATGGAGTTGGAACGCCCCCTGTCGGTCGCCATGCTCGACCAGGACAGCGCGGTCAGCGCCCAGGAGGTCCGTGCCTTGCGCACGAAGCTCCGGGACAACTACGGCATCACCGGCCGGAAGAACAAGGCGGCCGCGCAGGCGTATGCGGTGGCCTCCAGCATCCTGCACGTGCCTTCCCTCGACCTGGCCGACCGGCTGCGCATCGTCTTCGAGGGAGACGAGGCTGCAAGGGCGGAACTGAGGGAAAACGGGTTCAGCGAGGAGCGTGGCGCCAACGGCTGGATGACCAACGAAGGCGGCGGGTTCACCATCCATCTGACCAGGACGGCCACCCCGGCCACGCTGTTCCACGAGACAGGGCACATCGTCAGGGCGCTCGCGAGCGCCGACCAGCTGGCGGACGTCGAGCGCGTCTACGGCGTCCAGGGCCACCAGTGGACGAGGAATGCGGAGGAAAGGTTCGCAGACGACTTCGTGCGCTACCTGCGGACCCGGCAGGCGCCGACGGCGAAAATCAGGTACCTGTTCGACCAGATCAGGAAGCTGCTTTCCTACATCACCGGCGGCAAGTATGCGGAGAGCCTTTCCGACGAGACGGCGAGGGCCTTCGAGCGGCTGTGGACGGGCAAGGCGGACGAGGGGGTGCTGAAGGAGAACGGCTCCGGACAGAAGACGCTGATGGAGATGTCTCCGGAGTTTGGCCAACCATTACGGAGTGGATGTGTTCCTTCTCCCGCCAGACGTTTCCGAAGGGAACATGCTGGTCCTCAAAGGCAAAAATCCGGACGGGATTGTGAATGGCGTGTTCTTTGATGCGAAACAACCCATCAGCAATTCAGAAAGAAGTATCCAGAACAACCTTCGCCAAGGGGTAAAACAAGGTGACCTTGTCTATATGGATTTTTCTGTTGCAGGAACGCCGATGGAGGATGCACTTCGGAGTATCAAAGGCCAGATTGCTATGCCGGAAGAAGATTATGAAGGCAAAAGACTTGTTCTCACTAACGCATCTGGATTGTTTGAAGAGTACATGATACGCAAAAAGGAACTCGTTAAGAGTTCCTTCTTGGGCAGTCCGGGGCTTTCGCCGCGATCTGATTCCAATATCGCATCCAATTTCGAATCCGTCAAGTCCGACGTGCTCGCCCAGGCGGCGGACACTCCCTCCATGGCCGAGGTGAGAAGAAAGTACGAGGGCACCGACAAGTGGCTGAAAGCCCCCAACGGGAAGCAGACCAGCCTGACCGAGAGGCAGTGGCTGCAGGTGCGCACGCCCGAGTTCAAGCAGTGGTTCGGGGACTGGGAGGACGACCCGGAGCACGCCAGCAAGGTGGCGGACGGGAACGGGGAGCCTTTGGTGGTGTACCACGGCACCGGCGAACGCTTTGAGGTGTTCGACCGCTCGCTGATTGGCGAGAGCACTTCCAACGATGGCATCTGGGGAAAGGGCTTCTACTTCACTCCGGACATGGACCTTGCGCAGGAGTATGCGGAAGGGGCAGAGGGCCCCGACGCCCATGTGGAAGGCACATTCCTCAAGATGGCGGAACCGTATGGGATGGACCAGAGCGTGCTGGACACTCCCTTCTCGGACGCAGAGCTTGCCGCGGCCAAGGATGCCAGGGAGAAAGCAGATGGCGATTCCGGTAGCCCTTACGCGCTGCTGTCCTACTCGATGCAGGACGCACAGCTCGTGGATATGTACCGCAAGATCTCCAAAGGAGAGCGGTTCGACGGTGTCGTCTATCGTGGCGAGGAGGATTTCCGGGGCTTCAACAGGGACGAGTATGTGGTTCCTTCTTCCAACCAGATCAAGAGCGCCACGGACAACAACGGGCAGTTCGACAACGGAAACGACAGCATCTTGTTCCAGCTGACAGACAAAGAGACCACGGACATGGTCCGCCAGGT